>NZ_PUIA01000037.1:0-300000 GCF_002967715.1 Blastopirellula marina | reverse complement strand
TTTCTCGGCATAGGTTTCAAGTAAGCCAGACTACGTTCCGACAGCGGAACGTTCACCGCTATTCGCCCCCAGGTTAGGACTACGCTGGAATGCTTCGCGTTTTGGAAATCAACGAGCCGCAAGATCTCTCGTACGTGCGATGCAATTGGCATCGACTGTGGGAATCGACGCAGGGCGCGACATTCTTTCAAACGATCGAGTGGCTTCAAATCTATTGGAAGCACTTCGGCGAAGGTAAACACCTTCGCGTTCTGCTGGTCCTCGATGGCCAACAACTGGTAGGCGTTGTTCCGTTGGTGGTGATCAAAGAACCGACGCGTCTGGGCAAGGTCCGCGTGCTCACGTACCCACTTGCCGACTGGGGAACACACTTCAGCGTGCTGGCCGAAAACCCGCTGCAAACCCTCGGGCGAGCGCTGCAACACATCCAAGATACGCCGCGCAACTGGGATATGATCGATCTCCGTTGGCTGGCCGAAGAAGACCTTGAACTGAACCTGACCAGCGACGCTATGTCGGAAGCAGGCTACAACCCCAGTCCCGGCGTCTGGACCGAAACGGTCTTCGTCGATTTTGAAGGGACCTGGGACGACTACCTTCGTTCGCGCAGCCCCAAGCTGCGTAGCGATATTCGACGAAAGCTGAAGAAATACGACCTGACCGGTCGCGTTCACCTGGAACGATATCGTCCAAAGGGGAAAGCAGCCAACGATTGCGATCCTCGCTGGGACTTATACGAGCAAGCAACTGCGATCGCCGAAAAAAGCTGGCAGGGACACTCGACAACCGGAACCACCATTTCCCATCGTCCGATTCGCCGATACATCAAAGACTGTCACATCGCGGCAACCGAGTTGGGCATGCTGGATCTGGCCATGCTTTATCTCGACGGTAATCCCATCGGCTTTTGTTACAACTACTGCTCAGACGGCCACGTCTTTGGCCTGCGGCGCGGCGATTCGCCTGAGGCTCGCGAACATGGACTCGGTACGGTACTGACTGCCGCGCTAATCCGCGATAGTTTCGAGCGTGGGGACAAGACGCTCGACATGGGACCAGGCTCCTTCGAAGCAAAGCGACGCTGGATGACACGCATCGCAACCGTTGGCCGCATGACCCATTATCCGATGCTAGCACCACGGGCCCAGATTCTTCGCCTGAAGCATTGGTTACAGTCCTGCCGAGACCGCAAGACGGGGCGCCTGCGAACGGCGTTGGAAGAAAAACAATCGCCTGCTTGAGATCGGCAAATCCAAGAACTTGGATAGAAAGTGCTATCAGAAGTCACTTAACTTCTAAATGATTTGCCTACAAATCAATTACGAATTCTTTATCCCAAGAAACGAAACACGGCCGAAAGTCTTTACTACCACGAGGTAATCAGGGGCTTTCGACCGTCGCGCTTCGTTGGATTATGTGTCTGACGGTTGAGCTTCCGTCGGGCATCTTCCTTTCAGAGAGTGAACTCTGAAAGGTTCATTTTGCTTTGCTATTAAGGAGTTCGCAGTAAGGCTTCCAAATTGTTCCCGATCTGCGAAAAATATTTCGCCTTTTTTTAGGCGACCAATTCCTTAATAACCTTACCGCCATTGGCGATCTTCATCGGACGTCCGCTCTTGCTGGTGAACGTCGTATCGAGCGAGATACCCATCGCACGGCAAACGGTAGCCATCAGGTCTTCCGAGCTGTACGGTTCGGTTTCAACACGGGTACCGTCCGAGCTGGTTGCACCCACGGCGATACCGCCGTTGATACCACCACCACCGACGACCGTGCTCCAGCTGCGAGCCCAGTGATCACGGCCGGTGTTGCCGTTGATGCGTGGGGTACGGCTGAATTCACCCATCCACACAATCGTGGTGCTTTCCAGCAGACCGCGTTGCTTCAGGTCGGTGACCAGAGCACTCATCGCACGGTCGAGAACCGGCAGCTTGTTGTCCGACAGCGTATTGAAGATGTTCTGGTGGTTGTCCCAACCGCCCAGGTCCACTTCGATGAATGGAACGCCAGCTTCGACCAAACGGCGAGCCAGCAAGCAACCACGACCGAAGCCATCGTTACCGTACAGTTCCTTCATGGCTTCCGGTTCTTCGTTGACCTTGAAGGCCTTCATCTGATCGCTGGTCATCAGTTTGACCGTCTTGTCCAGAATCTTGGCATGATCCAAAGCAGCTGGACCGCGATTCTGGTTGACGAAGCCACCTTCGATCAAACGCAGCATTTCCAGGCGGCTTTGCAGGGTTTCATCCCCCCAGCCCTTCATACCCAGGTTACGAACCTGGCCACTGCTGCTGACGGTGAATGGAGCCCACGACATACCCAGGAAGCCTGGGCCGACGCTGCCACCACCAACCGAAACGAACGGTGGGATTTCCAGTTCGTTGTGGTCGCTGGCCAGTTCGTGGGCGATCACCGAACCGTAGCTTGGGTGTTCGATGTTTGGGTTTGGCACGTAGCCGGTGTGCATGTAGTAACGGCCACGACCGTGATCCGCTTCGCGGGTGCTCATCGAGCGAACAACCGAGAGGTTGTCCATAACCTTAGCGGTCAGCGGCATGTGCTCGCTGATCTGCAGGTCACCCTTGGTGCTGATCGGACGGAAAGGGCCACCGGTGTTGGTGCCAGGCTTAAGATCCCAGATATCCATCGTGCTAGGACCACCACCCATCCAAAGCATGATGCAGCTCTTGCCACGCTTCTTCAGATCTTGAGCGTTGGCCTGGATCGCGCTACCCATCATCAACGAGGGAGCGATCATGGCCGATGCGCCGGCCATGTGCGACATGAAGTGACGTCGGGTCATCCCCTGTGGTGCAAAACTCATAATAAAGTCCTTACTTGATGCGCCCGACGACTCGGGCCAGCGGTGTTGTTACTGGATCGAAGTACGTCGAAAATTAGTGATTCAAAATGAACTCGTTGCTATTCAGGAGAGCCCAGAAGACGTCTTGCATCGCCTTGGCCATATCTCCCTTATGAACACCAATGAGGTAGTTCGCAGCTTGCAGCTCGTTTCGCGTGGGGCGGCGAGCTATGGTTGCCATATACAGGTGATTGATTGCTTCCTTGCCATCGCGGCCTTCGGCGGCCATGCGGTGGATGAAGCTACCTTGTTTGGTGCTGACGGCGTCCATCACCAGGTCGCCGTTGAACATCATCAAAGCTTGAGGAATGGTACCGTTGAAGGTCGTCGCTTCGTCCCCTTCGTCGGTTCCGAAAGCGGTGACGAACTGCTGCATCCATTCGCTCTTCTTCTTTTCCTGAGCTTCGTAGTTGCCGCGTGTCTTGTGGGCTTCCGTAGCGACCAACAATGATTCGTACAGCTGTTCGGCCTGCATCTGACGCAGGTAGAAGTGGCTGAACTTCGGTGGTTCACCAACGGTCGGATCGTCCAGGGCGTTCCCCTTGGTGATCTTGCTGGAAAGACCATAAGCTTCGCTCAAGGTAATCCAACGGATCAGATCCTTCAGATTGAAGCTGTTACCGCGAACTTCGGTACCCAGGTAGGTGACCAGCTCGGGATGGGTTGGACGGTTGTGCGGTCCCATGTCGTCGACAGGCTTGGTGAAACCGTAACCAAGGAAGTGTCCCCAGTAACGGTTGGCGATCGCTTCCGGCAGACTTTCGGAATCGATCATGAACTTTGCCAGTTCATCGCGACGGTTGACTTCTGCAACGCGACCACTGGTCGGGATCTTCTGGCCATCCAGGAACTCAGGGTAAGCGACCTTCAGCAGGCCGTTACGCAGTTCGTAGTAAATTTCGGCATTGTTGATGTTGCGGCCTTCGCCCATGAAGTCGACGTTGTTGAGCGTCATCGCTCGCATGTTGTCGTCGCCACCGGCTGGCATTTCACCACGTTGGGCACGCGTTTGACGGAAGAAGGCGTTCATGTTCCAGAACTTCTCTTGCTTCCATTCGTTGAACGGGTGGTTGTGGCACTGGGTGCACTGAACCTGCATCCCAAGGAAGATCTGGGCGGTCTTGGCAGTAGCCTGGACGCCGTCTTCTTCCAGCTTGTCCATATAGAAGTTAACGGCCCCGTTGAAGTTGGGCATGCCAGGCGTGTTAGCACCGGTGGCCGTTACCAACTCTTTGACCATCTGGTCGTAGGGCTTGTTGCGGGCAAAGCTATCCCGCAGATACTTCTGCATCCCCGGGCGGCTGATTTGCGAGTTGTTGTCGGTACCGCCGTTGCGACCGATCAGGACGTTGGTCCAAATGGTGGTCCAGTTGCGGGCATATTCTTCGGCGTACTGTTCGTCGAACAGCAGCTTGTCGACCAGGTTCTTTTTACGTTCCTTGCTGCGATCACGCTGGAACTCGTTCAGTTCGTCGACCGACGGCACTCGTCCCAGCACGTCGAGAAACAAGCGACGGGCCCAAACGGTATCGACTTCTTCCGGCGAGGGCGAAATTCCATAGTCTTCCCAACCGAGACGGATCTTCTCGTTAATCGTGGCAACTTGAGGGATGCCATAATCTTCCGCTTTATCTGCGGCATTCAGGCCCGCGGCCAATGCGAGCACAAAGCCGAACGTAACGGGAACAAACTGCCATCGCGACATGGGGATACCTCTCTGCGACTAAAAATGGACGGCGAAAAGCCCTCGTGCGTAACGAGTTAGGTTCGTCCATCGTGAGCTACTATCCTGACAAGACATTCGGGGAATGCCGTAACTCCACCTGGATAAACGTGTCTGCACTATGAATGTACTCGGCGAATTTCTGGAATCAGACCGATTTCTGCGAGTTTTTCTCGCCGACGGACAAGATGCGGGCCTATCTCTATTATTCTACGAAATTCGATTAGATTATTCCGACCCACGAAATCTGCGACTTTTTATCCTGAATTTTCTTTTTTCGGTTTGGTATCGCATTTCGCGGCACCTGCACCCCCACGCGGGGCGTATCAGAATTGCACATTGTTCAATTTCGCAACGTGCAAAATAAAACAGGCGAGTCGTCTCTGTTAAACGAACTCGCCTGTCCTATTTCGTGTGGAAGGGGGAGATCCTTCCAACTCAAGCCTCTTATCATCCTTTCGGAACGACCTTAACCCAATGCCTCTAAAGGATTAAGGCCAAAAACCGGTGTGCCTCTTCTTAATACCGGCCCCTGTTATCCAGGATCCTCTTCTCTGTTCCGACCCTGTCTCAGCTCCGTTAGGATGCTAGACATATATGCAACACTCGTGCCAAAAGAAATTACTTACGCGTTGGCGACGTCAGTTCCATGATTCCGACGAAAATTCCAGTCACCAAGCCTGCTTTTCATTCCCAATGCCCCAAACCCACTCTTTCGTGGGGGCCACAGAACCTTTACCGACGATCGGGGTTTCTTTGGTTGTGCCCCAGGATGATTGCTCCTTGTGATGATAAATCCGAAGCGGACGCGACAGACGGTAGCCTGCCTAGGGATCAGGCTGCTAGTTTTTGCCGATGCCAATCCCTAGACTGAATTTCAAGGCGCTCCATGCGCCTTGGATTGTCCTTGTCACGTCGGCTCGCGGAGAAGAAGCTTTGTCGATTTCGGAATCGACTGCCCGAAGATACGAACTGCAAGATCCGGATGTCCGGCTCATGCTGTTGGTGCGCGATGACGACGCCGCGGCGTTCGAAGAGCTTATGCTCCGCTACCAACGCCGAGTCGTCACCGTCTTGGAACACTTAGTGGGGAAGCGAGATCTGGCCGAAGACCTTGCCCAGGATGTCTTTATGCGCGTGTACCGCTCGCGCAAGTCGTACGTCCCAGGCTCACGGTTCTCGACCTGGCTTTTCACCATTGTGAATAACGTGGCCAGCAATGCCCGCCGCAGTCTGGCCCGCCGTAAGGAAGTCCAGGTCACCAACGCCGCCGAACAATCGGGTAGCCAGCCGGCCAATCCCATGGAGCGAATCGCCACGGCTGCCAGCGGCATGATGCCGACCCGGCAACTCGATAAATCAGAAATGGGTTCGATCGTCCGTCAGGCCGTCGAGTCCCTCAACGAGCGACAACGGATGGCCGTGTTGCTCTCGAAGTTTGAAGAGATGAGCTACGCCGACATCGCCGAAACGATGGGCATGTCGGTTCAGGCCATCAAATCGTTGCTGTCCCGCGCCCGGGCCAACCTGAAAGAAGCCCTGCAACCTTACTTACAAGAAGGAACCGTCCCCTAAGCATCCTGTTTGACAATCCCTCCAGTCCCCTCTCTCTCTTCCCACAGGGAGAAGAGAGAGAGGGGACTGGAGACCATCAAACATCAAGGAACATTAGTGGATCAAGCGGGCAAGTCCCGCAATCTAGCGACGTAGCCATGACCGATCCCACTGCACATCCCGACACGAAGACCGAGGTAGACGAGCTGCTGGCCGCCTATCTCGACAACGAGCTTACCGAAACGGAACGCTCGCTGGTCGAAACTCGCCTGGCCGAGGACGAATCGTTCCGCAGCCGGCTCGACGAACTCGATCGCGCATGGGATATGCTCGACGCACTGCCCAAAGCCGATCTCGACGACGAAAAGTTCGTCCGCACCACGGTCGAGATGATCACCGTCGCCGCTTCGCAAGAGATTCAAGCCTACGAGCAGCAGCGCAAACGCACCGCACTGGCTCGCCAGGTTGGCATCGCCCTGGGAATTGTGGCTTTGGTTGGCATGGGTTATATGCTCACCCAGTGGCGACTCGGTCGCCCCGATCGCGTGCTGGTCGAGAACCTGCCGGTGATCGAGAACGTTGACGAGTTGGAACGGGTCGACAATATCGAGTTCCTCGAAGCCCTGCGGAAAGAAGGCCTATTCACAGGAGAGACCAGCGATGAATCGTAACGCTCTCTCCGCCGCAACGGTCGTTGCCCTGGTGATGGTGACCGCCCTGATCGGCCACTCGCAGGAAACAACCTCCGAGCGTGTTGCCCGTATCGAAGTCATGTCGGCCGCCGACAAGTCGGAACTGCGGCTGAAGCTGGAACGCTTCGAGAAGCTTCCCACCGACGAACGCAATCGGCGAATCGCGTTGAACGAGGCACTCGACGAGCATGCCGAAGGGGACCAACTGCGCGAGGTGATGCACCGCTATTACGACTGGCTGAAGACGATCAGTTCGGTCGAGCGTCTGAAGCTGCAAGAGCTTCCGCCGGAAGAGCGTATCACCGAGATCAAACGCATTATCGCGACGCAAGAGCGTAAGCAGTTTGAAGAGTTCACGCGCGACGCGTTCCGCGACATCAAACCCAAGCGAGAAGACTTCCAGGCCATTCGCACCTGGTTCGACCAGTGGCTCAGTGCCCACAAAATGGAGATCCTCGCCAACGAGTCGAAGCTCTACGAACGCGTGCCTTGGCTGAAGGATCGCCTGGAAGATGCCTCCGACGACCGCAAGCTGTTCGTCATCTGGGTGTGGATGTTCCGCGTGCCGGATGTCAAAGCGATCATGCCGTCGGACCAAGACTTCCAGCAGCTTGCCGCTCAGCTAGACAAAGAAACCCAAAGCAAACTGCAATCGGAACCGCCAGATCGCCAGCGCGGACTGCTGGCCGCGTTGATGCAGGCCGCCGTCTTCTCGCACTTCCAAAGCCGCGTGGACGATGACGAACTGCAGAAGTTCTATCGCAAGCTGCCTGAGAAACGGCAGGCCGAACTGGCCGCACTGCCGCCAGAGCGATTCGACTCGGAACTGCGCCGCGAGTACATGCGCGAGAACGGTACCCGCTTCTTCGGTGGTCGTCCGCCGGGACCGCCGTGGGATCGAGACCGTGATGATCGCCGAGGCGACGGCAGAGGCCCCGACGATCGTGGACCCGATGGACGCGGACCCGAAGGGCGGGGCGATCGCGGACCAGGCGGTCCTCCTCTAGGTGGTGGTATGCGTGGCGAACGAGGACCACGTCCACCAGAATTCGACGGCCCACCACCGATGCGTGACGGGGAATTCGGGGCACCACCCAAGCGCCCAGACGTACCGGCACCGAAGCCGCAGGACGAAGTGTAGGCTGCCTGACAATTGACGATATGCGTCAGTAATAAAACCGCACCTCGGGGAACTTCTGCTTAAACTGTTCGCCGGCTGTGTGCGTGATCTGGTGGTACACCCGCAGGCGTTCCAGGTTCTCGCCGGGGGCGGCATACCTCAGGTACTCGTCGGTGATCTTTGCATCCTGAAACTTGAGGGACGTCAGATAGTTACTTCCAACCAGTTGCTGGAAGCTCCACTGATTGACGAATGTGTCGTAGACGTACAGCCGCGTGAGCCGCTGCATGTCTGCAGGAAACACCAGGTTGCCGCTGTCTTCCAGCACGCAGTCGCTGATGCGGACGTAGTACAGTCGATCGAGAGAGCCGAGCTCCGAAAGGCTCGCCCCTTCGAACTTGCACTGACAAAAGTACAACCGCTCGAGCGAAGTAAGATGCTTCAGGAAAGCGAGGTTCCCTGCAGGGAATTGGCAGTCTTCCAGCGAAAGGCGCGTCAGATGCTCGAGCTTGCCCATCTGCCGAACACTACGCGGCGTGAGCTTGCCGCCGTGGATTTCCAACTCGACCAGTCGCGGAAGATAAGCGACCGCGGCCAGTTCTTCCGCGCCAGGCTCGAACAGTTCCAGTTCACAGTAAGTCCCTGCGACCGACTCCCAAACTTTCAGATCGTGCCCCTTAACACGCATCAACGAGATCGCATGCTGCTGTTTTTCCAGTGGGGAAGGATCGCCTGCAAAGGCCGCCCGGCCTCCGCCAACGATCACACAAATTACGATCAATCGAACCAAGAAGAGAGACATCACCCAGGTCTCCGGTTTGCCATGAGCACGCCAGGAAGGGCCGGCCGAAACGTAGTGGGGTGGCCGGTCGATGTCTGTTTGTTATGGCAACCGAAGCCAAAGCTGGCAAGGAAAATCGCTCCATTCACAATGTCTCTATATTCGACTCTTCTTGTAGCTTTAGTCGTAACGTGTTGCGACATGCCCAACGAACGTCGGGACGCAAGTGCTTAAGCCACGTCGGGTTCGTTTCCTTTCGCGCCAGGGCATACAGGGCCAAAGCGTAACCCAGCATATTCATCGAAAGGTATCCGCTGCGTGACAGACTCGACCCGCCGCCGACCGACTTCTGGCGAATCACCGAGTTGGCTCGTAAGATCCCCAGGCCAAAGAAGACAGTCGTTAAATCGGTAAGTGGCTCGTTGTCAGGTGCTTCCGCCCAGATGCGTTCTTCCCCCAGAAGACGCACGTGGCCAAGCTCGTGCGCCATAGTCGAGACAATCCCCAGTGGGTCGTCGATGGCGTCCGTATTGATCCGAATGTCGTAGAAGTCCCAGTCTTCCGATTCGTTGTACGTGCCCAGCGATCCCTCGCGTGCCATCCCTTCAATCGGAGCCGGCCCTTCGCTGTAGAAAGTCACCCGCACGTAATCGGGATCGACATCCATATGCTCGGCAACCACCAGCAGAATCTGGTGGACATCATCTTCGGTGCCGTGCCACTGGCTGGGGAAGAACTCGGTCGTCGGCAAGACAGTCGTTGCCCGTCGTAGCCGCTGGATGCCGAACTCTTCGATCAACCACTCAAAGCGTTCTTCCAGCCACTGGCGTTCCTCGTCATTCACGGGACACACAGGGGCAGAGGAAAAGATCGATCGCAACCACTCGAACATCGCAAGACTCGCGATAGCATGAAGAAGGAGAACCGCCAGATACAAAAAAATCCCGGTGGGGCATGATTATGTCTCACCGGGATTCGAGAGTCTATGAAGTCGATCGGAAAACTACTTGCTGCCAGCCTTCGAGGCCAGGCTTTCCAGGTAGCTCACCAGGTCGGCCAGTTCCTGCACAGTGGCTTCGTTGGCCAGACCGACCGGCATGATCGAGATATCGTCCTTTTTCTGGCCGAGGATGTCGTCCGGATTCAGCGTGATCTCGTTCCCCTGATTATCGCGGATGACGATCTTCTCGGGACCTTCGAAGGTGATGAAGCCCGACAGCAGACGCCCGTCTTCCATTTGGAAGATGTTCGTCACAAAGCCTTGGGCCAGCGACTTGCTCGGCAGGACGATCGCTTCAGTTAGCTGATCCCGCTTGTAGGTCTTGGCAACCTGCGGCAGGTAAGGGCCGCGTGGCGTTTCGTTCGGATCGACCGTGTGGCACTTGTTACAGGTCATCTTGGCGAAGAGCTGTTCGCCGCGAGCCTTGTCCCCCTTCATGCCGACCACCATCTTGATGACCTCGGTCGGATCGATGGTGCCCACCTTGGGACCGGTCGGCTGGTTCATCTCGGCCTTCAGATTCCAGGCCGCAGCCACCTTGCCGGCAGCCGAAGCGACTTCGACACTCTTGCTGTTGAGTAGCCCGCGGACTTTATCTTCCAGCTTACGATCGTTGACGATCATCGCAGCCTGAAGCAGCTGCACCTGGCGGGCCGGGTCGTTCCAGCCTGCTTCCAGTGAGCTCTTCACGGTGCTTTCCACCTCAGGCGAAAGCTTCTTCTGCTGCGACAGGGTCAACAGACCCGCCTCGGCCCAAACCGCCTGCCCGGTGGTTGGCGTCTTGGCGAGAGCCTCCAGCACACCGATCTGGCGGCTGAGCTGATCCTTGTTCTGGAAGTCGCTTAATGCCTTCTTGAACGGGGCACCGCCAGCGTCAGCTGCGTGCAGCTTCGTCAGGCCGACCAATGCCGCTTTCACGGTTTCCGCGTCGGTGCTGCGGAGCAGGGCAGTGACGGCCTGACCGCGGACTTCTGCTTCGGTCCCATCGGCCGTGGCGGTCGACTTCAGCAGGCCAATCGCTTCGCCAGGCAGTTCGCTGGACGAAGCAATCATGTTGACTGCCGCGGCGGCAAACTGAGGATCGTTGGCCGCTTTCTCCAAAGCCAGACGCAGCGTGCCGTCGAGCTCAACACGATGCCGCTGAAGCTGCTTCAGCAGGAACGCCGACTCCTGGCTATCGGCCGAAGCCAACGTGCTACGAAGCACGCCGCCGATCTTATCGGACTGCTCCCACTTCTCTGGCTGGTAATATGGACCCCGCGTATCAGGCCGCGTCCCCCAGCTGTTCCCCTTCCACTCGCCGTCGACGAAGTAGAGCCGGCACAGAGCGGTCAGCAGACCTTCGCGACGCGAGGCCGAGCCTTCCTTGGCCAGACGCTCGATCAAACCATCCACCACTTCGGGCTTGTGCATCCGCTGCAGGGCGAACAGAGCGAATTGACGTTTACGCTCGCTAGCCGTGCGGCCGTCGATGATCGCAAACATCGCCTCGTGATCTCCAAGATTCGCAACGGCACGAAACGCCGTGTGGCGAAGTACTGGATCGTCGGAACCTAAGAACGTAGCTGCTCCGCCAGCTCGTTCATTCTGATGATTTCGTGTTGCCTCAGGTGGCGTAAGTCGACCTTTGGCAATGATGGCTTCCAAAACCATTCGTGGATTCTTGCTGTTGAACTGTTCTTCCGCCAATTGTTCGATCTTCCCCCGAGTATTCAAATTCAACCGAGGGCTGCCGGTAGCGACATAATCAGACAAGGCCCGAATAACGAGTGGCCCGACATCGCTATTCGATAGCAAGGGAATGAACCTATCAAAGGCATCGTTGAGCGTGACTTGCTTTTCCGCTGCATCCATTTTGAGAAGCAATTGCGTTGCAAGATAGATCGCCGCGACGCGTGTTTCCACGGACGGCTTCTTGCGATCAAGCTCCTGGCCATTGGCAATATTCGTTGCTTTCAGGAACGTTTTTGCTCCAAGCTCAGCCCCTTTTTCGTTGCCGAAATTGCAGCGGGCAATCAACTCGCGCTGAGCCGCCAAGCGTCGACGATGGCTCTCCGAGTACAGCATTGCGAACAATTCGTCTTCGCTCGCTTCACGCAGATTCGGCATCGCCTCGGCCTGGTATCCCTTCGGCTTTACCTGCACCAGGTAACCGACGTTCTCGCCGTTGTAGGTGAAGGTCGCACCCTTCCAGCTCGCAGCGTAAATGTTGCTGTTGGCGTCGACGTCCAGGTCGGTCACGCGCGGGATGCCCAAAAACTCTTCCTGGTTGACCTCGAAGGTCGCTCCTTTGCGGGCTGGGTTGTGGCGATAGATCCAGCTGCGGCCCCAGTCGGCCGTGTACAGGGCATTGCCGTAACCTTCGGGGAAGCCTGGTTCGTCCATGTAGAGCGCACCACACCCCGAACCACCGCCGTAGTCGGCCAGGGGCTGGACGATCTCTTCGCCGAAGTTCATGTACAGGCGAGGATAACCGTGGTCTTCCAGGCCGCTGAAGTGATGCAGGCGAATATCCCAGCCGCCGCCGTCGTTCGTGTTGTCACGCGTGAAGGCGTTCATCAGCGGGTCGACCGCCACTTCCAGGATGTTACGCGTACCGTTGCTGTAGACTTCCATGTTCGAGCCGTCGGGACGAACACGCAGCACGCCACCACCACGCATCTGCAGCTTACGCCCGTCGGCCCCTTCGGCTTCCATGAAACCAAAGTCGCCAATCGCCAGGTACAACCAGCCATCGATCCCGAGGGTCACGCCGTTGGACGTATGGTCGGCCGGGCGATCCTTGAAAGTGAACGCGAGGTTCTTGATCAGAATCTCTTGCTTGTCGCTGCGGCCGTCTCCATCTTCGTCGATGAACGCACTCAGATGCGGCGGGTGCAGCACGTACAGCCGGTCGCGATCCCACACAATCCCGCGCGGCGAGTCGACATCCGGCACGAACAGCTTCACTTCATCGGCCTTGCCGTCGCCGTCGGTGTCTCGCAAACGATGGATCGCACCACGCTTCAGTTCGCGATCGAGCGAACCATTTTTATCAACCGAAACGTAAACGTCCCCTTCGGGCGAAGCGGCCACAAAGACGGGGTAATTCACCGCTGGCGGGGCCGCGAAGACCGTTGTCTCGAACCCTTCAGGCACCTTCACTTCGGCCAGGGTGTTGGCGTCTTCGTCCTCTTTGGCTTTCTCCGGAGCGACTTCGACCATCTCCTTACCCAACAGACGCAGTTCGCGAATCGAAGCCCAGCCGCCGTGCTGGCTACCTACGGCATTAACGCGGATGTAACGGAAACCGCCTGAGACGAATTCAAAGTCGTGCTTGTTGTCGTTCTTCTTCGACTGGTCGACGATCGTCATCCAGGTCTTACCGTCGGCACTGCCGTCGATCGTGTATTGGTAGACGCCTCCTTCCGATTCCCAGTCGATCTGCGCGCCGCGCAGTTCCTTAGGCTCGCCCAGGTCGACTTCCAGCCACTGTGGGTAACTGGCACCACTAGCACACCAGCGGGTTGCCTTGTCGCCATCGCAAGCATTCTTGGCGAAGTTGTTCTTGCCGGTCTCTTCGCTCGATGCCTTGGCCGGCTTGTTCAGTGCCAGGTTCACGGGAACCAGCTTCGGAGCGGAATCGACTGGCTTCAGGTACTGGTCATTCAGCTTATCGCAGGCCCACAGCGTGCCGCGGGTCAGCATGTTCAGGAAGGTATCGGCCTCCATCGTTTCGTTGTGATGACCCAGCGTGGTGCCGAAAACCCTGGCATCGCCGTACTGGTTCGTCCAGATGCACGCGTGCTCGTCCCCTTGGTTCAGTTCCTTGGAAGCTCCTAGCACGTGCGTGTTTTCCCACACCTTGGCGATGTGATAGAGCTCGCCTTGCGGGTTGGCCCAGGCAGGGCCGAAGCCTTCCATGATCGGATGGTTTGCGTCGTAGTTGTAAACGGCATGGGGGTAATGGGCTCCATGACGGTGCGAAGTCACGCCGCAGAACTTGAACCACTGATCGGTCCCATCGCGGTAGCAGTGCATCGCACAGTGAATCACGACGCCTGGCAGCCCTTCCTGGTGTGGCTTCAAAACGCGAGCCGTCCACGCTGGATCTTTCACCGCGGCGAAGCATTCGTTGTGCAGAACGATGTCGTAACCTTCGGCCCAGTTTGGATTCTGATAGAGCGGAATCTTGGTATCGGTGGTGCTGCCCCCTTCGTGGACGACAGTCACCTCGATGTGAGCCCTGGCTTCGAGCCCTTCTTTGATGATGTTCTTTTGCGTCTGGTAATCGTGGCAGCAACCACCAGTCACCAGTAACGCTTTAATCGGCTTTGGGGCATCGGCGGCCCAAAGGGAAGCCGGCACCAGGCAAAGCGTGACCACAGACAAAACGCGGGCAAAAAGCGAGCGAGGGAATGTCATCTAGGAAAAACCTACTTGCTTTAGAAGTTTTCGGGGGAGGGAATGTGGGGAGAGGGTCCACGTTTACTATAGTTCATCCGGCCTGAAGCGGAACCCGCGCGGCCGACAAGATGTCACGTGAGATTGAGATAATTCTCTCTATTTCAGCCGAAAACAAGCCAATCTGACGCTGAATCCCCTCTGCAGGAGATCACGAACCAGACGCCCCAGCTGCGTGAATCGGCTGGCCGGTAAAGACACTCAGAAGCAAGTAGATTGCTAGTGCCAGCCCCAGGAAGGTGACCACCGCCGAAACCCAGATGGCCAGGTGCATACTGTAATTGGCCGGCCGCTGCTCGAGGGTCATCACGCGAATGAAACCGCTGTGCTGCCAGGCCGAGATGCCAATGAGCGTGGCTCCTAAAAGTACAAAGCCAATTCCGATCAGCGAAGAGAACAGCGGCGGACTGATATCGACCCCAGGGTTACGCAGCATCCGCAGGAAGAGCCCAAAGCGAGCCACCAGAAAGCCCACCCCAATCACGGCCAGCCCCGTCCGCAGCCACGCGAGCATGGTACGCTCGGCGGCAAAGAAGACACGCGGATCGGAAGGGGGCAACGGCTTTTGTTCTTCAGTGCTCATGAAGAACGATTCTGACCGGTGCGCAGCGAATGTTCAATCATCATGCCAAAGAAGCAGTCAGGACGTTTTATGTTAGCCCCGAAGGAGCGACTCTCACTCTAACCCTCTCCCTGTAGGGACGAGGGGACAAGAGAATTGCTAAGCCGACTTGGCCATCTCGTTGTGGCTGGTCGTCGTTTCGACTTGCCGCGACTCAGGCTGCTTGGCTGGCTCGCTCTTGCGATTCATCAGCCGACCGCACCGTTGCCACAGATCGAGAAACGCGTGGGTGAACGAGGTCTCGTTCGTTTGGTGATACGGCGAGCCTTCAGGCAGCTGTTCGATCAAGCGGCGGTGTGCTTCCGGCATCGCGTGGTACGGCAACGAGGGAAACATGTGATGTAAGGCATGGAAGCGTGTTCCGATCGGAGCCCAGATCTGAGTTACCCACTTGTTGCCAGGAAAATTGACCGAGTCCAACAGCTGTTCCAGGAAGGTCATTTCCCCTTCGTGATTGTGCCAGCGATGGGCGACCAGTGTACGCAGGGCGTTGAGCGTCAAGATAAACACCCCGGTGCAGTAAGCCTGAACCAGGAACGGATAAGGATATCCACCCACGGTCAACGCACCGATCAGCACGCCCAGGCACCAGAGAAAGCACAAGCCTTCCTGTAGTCGAATCAATCGCATCGCCTGCTTGGTTGGCAGCGGACGAATGTACTTCGGATCGATCACCATCGACGAAGCATGCTGGAATGCCCAGTCGCGGAAGCGCGGACTGATCCAGGTCAGCGGCGTGAGCACCAGGAAGCGGAAGACGGCCAGAAAAGGAACGACAAAGCTGGATGCCAAAAAGGCGAAGATCTGCCAGCGTCCTTCGTATTCAATCGGGAGGTACTCGCCATCCATGTCGGTGCCGTAGTGTTTGCGGCGATGATGGTCGAGGTGCGTATAATAAACAAACGAAGGCATCAAAAACGGAATGCCCACAAGCAGGTTCCACGTGACGCGAAAGGCCGTCATGGTGCCGGTACGAAGATGAACCAGTTCGTGAATGAACATCGCCAAGCGGTAGAACAGGGCACTGCTGATCACGAAGAACAACGCCTGCTGCCAGCTGAACAATTCGCTTTGACGAACCATTCGAAAGCAAACCAGGCCGACCGAAAAGCTCAGCAGAAAGTCGGTCCAGTAGATCCATGGCTTTGGTTGGAACAAGTCGCCGATCGACTTGCGGGCCTCGGCCATCGAGAAATCGTCGGTCTTATTACAGTGCAAAGGAGCTTGCAATGATTTGTCGGAGGTGTCGCTCATGGCTGTATCGAGTCGTTGCCGGGTTCGCGGTATGAGTCAGTCCGTCCATGAAGTGGGATTTCTTCCTATGCATCAAAATCGGCTGTGGCGATGGGGCGGGTTCCGCCAATTATTCAGGCTCGGTCAAGTTTCCGGCGGAAGGAGGGTAAGGGATGACGATTACATCAACCCAGAGAGGTGAGTACTCATACCTCTAGCTTAATTTATGGAATTCCAACTACCCACCCTTCCAAGACAGTAATTTCTGCCTAAATTATCGAGATTGCCGTAAAATTTCGCAAATGGCGAATTCGCCATTGCAGGGCCGATCTAGGGAAGGGCAGGGCCTACCGATATAACAACAAAGAAATCTTTCGCGATCGCTTCAGGAAAGCCAAGCTTACGGATGCAGTCCCAAGTCGAAGTCGTAATTACTGGTAATGGGGTAGTGAGCCCCATCGGAATTGGCAACGAGGCCGTCTGGGACAGCCTTATGGCCGGCAAGTCTGGGATTGCGCCTTTCTCTGTCTTTCCCATGCCTGACTATCCAGTCACCTTTGGGGGTGAGCTCAAGGATTTCGACGGCAAGAAGTACGTCAAACCGCGCAAGGCCCTGAAGGTCATGTGCCGCGAAATCCAAACCGGATTCGCCGCGGCCGCGCTGGCCATGGATCAGGCAGGGCTCGAACCTGGCAGCATCGACCCCGATCGCCTAGGTGTCGTCTACGGCAGCGAGATGATGTACAGCGACTTCGAAGACCTCCGGGCCGCTTACGATCAATGCATCGAAGAAGGGTGGTACCAGCACGATCGCTGGGGTCCTTCAGCGATGAGCGAAACCAACCCGTTGTGGATGCTGAAGTACCTGCCCAACATGCCGGCCTGTCATGTGGGGATCTACTACGACGGTCGCGGCCACAACAACACCATCTGCCTGGAAGAAGCCAGCGCGATCAACGCCGTGGCCGAGGCTTTAGCCCACCTGCGTCGCGGCACGATGGACTGCATGATCGCTGGTGCGACCGGCTCGCGTCTGAATTTGAACGTTCTTCTTTATCGCGGCGACGCGCTCCTTTCGCACCGCAACGACGCTCCGGAGAAGGCCTCGCGTCCGTTTGAAAAGGATCGCGATGGTTCGGTCAGCAGCGAAGCCGCCGCGTCCATGGTCTTGGAAACACGCGAGAAAGCGGAAGCTCGCGGTGCGAACATTCTGGGCAAAGTTCTCGGTGCGTCCTCGACATTTGGTCGCGTGACCGCCGATGCCCCGGTTTGCCCGACGGCAGTTGCCAATTGCATTACCGCGACACTTCGTGACTCGGGCATCACCAAAGACGATCTGGCGTGCATCGTCTCGCACGGCTCTGGCAACATCGCCGACGACCCGCTCGAAGCCGCCGGCATTAAAGCCGCGCTGCCTGGCGTGCCGGTCGCCGCATTCAAGAGCTATTACGGCAACAGTGGTTCCGCGAGCGGAGCACTCGACGCCGGCGTGGCGCTGTTGGCCCTCCAGCACGGCAAGGTCCCGGCCACGCTGAACTACGACACGCCGGATCCTGCGTGCGATATCCCTGTCATCCACGGCCAGCCGCTGGATATCGATAAGCCTGCGATCCTGGTTCTCAGCCATACCCGCAAAGGGCAATGTGCGGCGATGGTGGTTGCCAAAGCGTAGTCCATGGCCTCCATCAACGGGGAACACCATGACCGATGAATCTCCGTTCAAATCTCCCGAGATCCTCGACGAACTCCACGATTCGTTCGATAAGCGATCGCAAGAGATCTTCAAACTAGCAAGTGGGCTTCGCTGGCTGGAACTCATGTGTGCCGGCTACTTCGCCGGTCTCTATGCCCCCTTGGCCGTGGCCATGCCGGTACTCGAAAGCGCCGAGCGGTCCAGCCAGTCGCCGCAGTCGGCCGATACGGAACTGGCGTTCACCATTTTGATTGTCGGCTGGATCATCGCCAGCCTGATCAACGGGCTGATTGTCTCGTTCGTACTCCTAAAGCACGACTTCCTGAAGGGGCATTGGTGGACGGTCGTCGTCGCGTGCATGCCCTGGTTTTCGATCATCGGGATCTTCGGTGCCGCGCGGCTGTTCCAGCGAGCACTGCGGGCACACGGACTAAGCTTCGGCTGGATCGGCCCTTCGCAAAAGGCCATCGCCGAGCAGCTTCGCCACTGGGACGGCTCGCAGGTAGATCCCAAGACGCTAGGTCTCAAACGCTGAGCAGCAGGCTACACTAAAGGCTGTCTCGCTGCGGCGAGTGTGTGGCAAAGTCTGATGGGGGTTTGACGATGCTTAAGGGATGTGGTCTCTCGCTGCTGCTTTTAGCGGTGATCGCCGGCGGGTATATGGTCGCTTTCGACCAGGTCTTTCAGCGACCCGAAGGGCTGATCTTCGGCGGCATCTCGGGGCTGATCACCTTCTTCTGCATTGGCGCGCTGACCAACGCCTGGACCGCGTGGAGCGACTTGTCGTTGATCTCGAAGGCCGAGTTCGGCCTGCAACTGGAAGACGGTCGCAAGGTCGCCGTCGCCGGGCGTATTCGAGCCGAAGGAGAAGCGCTGAAAGCTCCATTCTCCGGCACCGAGTGTGTGATCTGCGAGTACGACGTTGCACGGCCGGAAGTTGAGCCTTCCAATAACGACTCAGAGAACACCGCCTCCGATTTTGCTGGCTTCCTAATGACTCCCTGCAAGATCGAAACCTCCTGGGGAGAAGTCCGCCTGTTGGGATTTCCGATGATCGACGATGCCGTCGTCGACAACTGCTTGAACACTTCCGAGATGCGTGCTGCCCGCGAGTTTTTGCTGAGCACCGAATTCGAAGACCGCTCTGGCGTGAAGATCGTTTCGGTTCTCTCGGTCTTCAGCGAAGTGTGGTCCGACGACGACGGCCGCGTGACCAAACACATGCGGCTGACGAAGAAGCCGATCGATCAGATCATTCCGCCAGACACCGAAGAGTCGGCCAAGAACTACCGCGAAGTAATGGGGGATGACGAGGACTTCGACGACCTCGACGACGAGACTCTCAACGAAGGAGCCTTCCTGTTCAACACACTGCCGAAGCTGATCGAAAAGCGGGTCGAGCCCGGCGAAAAGGTCGTTGTCTTCGGTATCTACAACGAAGCCCGCCGCGGACTGATGCCGCGGCGAGGTAGCACCTACGTCAATCGCCTGAAGCGGGGCACCGCCGAAGAGGTAGCCGCCAAGCTGCGAAGCAGCGTCCTGGGGAACGTCATCGGAGGGCTCGTCGTGCTGGCCATCCTGCACGGGGTAATCGCCTTCGCGGTGATGAACCTGGCCAAAGAAAAGGAAAACGTTCCTCCGGTCGATAACGACGTGCGGCTGATGCTTCCCAGCGAACAGCAACTGGCATGACGGATACTTCGTCGCCAGAATCCCCGTTCGCTTCGCCAGCGATCGTGGACGAGTCCGATTTGCCCGGCGCGCTAGAACCTCGAACGCACCAGGCCCTGAGTTGCATGAAGTGGCTCGACATACTGGTCGTGCTGCACTGCATAACGATTATCCTTTCTCCTCTCATTGTTGCACTGCCGGCCACCGCATGGCTGCAGCCGGCTTGGGTCTTCGGTGCGATGTTTCTTTGGTGGGTGGCAAGTCTCTATGTGCTTACGGTCTACCTCGTGTTTCGATCGGCCATCATCGTACAAATGAACGTGTTGCCTACGATCGCGTGCACGCTTCTTTCGTTGTGCCCTTGTATCACACTGTTTGCAATTTTCATGACCTCCGAGGCAACCCGGCGATTTCTATTCCGGCAAGGCATTCCCTTTCGTGGTCATCGCCCCGATTGGAAAGCCATTCGCGAGATGGCCGCCAAGCTGCCGCTGGAAGACGAATCGCCGGCAACTGAGAGCACCTCATGAGCGAGGTGGAGTTTCGCCGTGCAAACGTATCCTTCCAACGCGGATAAACGGCCATAGCACCAGGCGAAAAGATTTGTGCATTTGCCAGCTCGGTTTTCTATAATCAGCCGGCAACTCTCATCAGGCGCTTCGAGCCCCAGGATCCGCCATGGAAGCTTCACCCTATCAGTCACCGACGATAACCGATTCGTTTACCCTGCCGAAAAACCCCGGCAAGGTAAAACGCGTGGCCAAGTTTCAGAAGTGGGTGATCGTCGCGATGTTTGGTAATGCCATCCTTTATATCGTCGCCGTCGTTCTCGGCCTTCTCATGGCGTGGACGCATGGTGCCGCGGCGTCGGAAGAGATTCCGCCGATCTACGAGACCCTTATCAGCATGCTGACCGTCGTCGAGCCGTTCGTGGTGATCTTTTCGTTCGTCGCGTCGTTTACGATGGCTCGTCAGTTCTTCAATCGACCACTCTCTTTTTTGATCATGTTTTTGGGAGCATTTCCGTTCATCTGCTTGCCGGTGCTGCTGCTACAGAACCTGCAAGGGGCACGCTACTTGAACCGACAAGGCATCGCCGCCGGGTTCTTTGGTACAAACCTTGAGAAACTGCACGCGTTAATCGCCCAAGCAGAAGCTGAAGCGTAAGCACCAATCCAGTCAACAAACTGTTCGTCACCTCGCAGTAAAAACTCCTTTGAACGACTCTCCCTATAAATCGCCGACCGTTGTTGATGATGAAGCCGACAAGGTCCGCACCATCATGGGGGAACACTCGTATCAGGTCGCCCAGCAGTTGGGCTGGGCCACGCTCGCGGCGTACGCTCAGGTCGGCATGTTGACTGTGCTAATGCTAACCAGTTGGATGCGTGATCAATGGAAAGCGGAGGTAGTTCAACTGGTGGTTATGGCGGCGCTAATCGTCCTGGTGGTTGCCGTTGGCTTAGGTCTCAACAGTGTGCGTCACTTAGCTGGTGCCTTTCAGTACGACAACAAAAAGCGGGCGATGTTGCTGTTTCTGAGCGTGATCCCGTGGCTCGCCATCATCAGCCTGTTCATAGTCATCGATCAAGCTCGGCACGAGCTTGCTGCGCAGCGGGTTCCATTAGCAGGCTTGGGGGTCGATTGGCTGGAACTCTCTCGATCGGTCAACGCACTCTTCGGAAAAACGTTTCATGAGCCCTATCCCAATACCGAGCAGAATCAGTTGTACAATCTCGCTTTCTGTGACGACACGCATTTGGCTCAAATGGCTGCCATCAAGGGAAGCATCCCTTGGCCGACGCTCCCCGACCTGACCGAGGCCAATCACAGTTGGGAGGACTACGCCGGCAACGAGCTGGTCGATGCCCGCGTTCGCATTCACCACTGCCGACTATTGAAGTTGCAAGCGCGAACACTGCCACCGCTGCAAGTTCTGGCCGTGATCTGGGAAATCTGCGGCGACGAGAACCCTGTCTTTCTGGCCTGTTATCGCCGGGGAATTTGCATCTATATCGACCGGCTGGGGGAGTGTGCGATGGTGACGACACCTGCCCCCGAGCTATCGGAGGCGATCGACGACCTACTCGCCCAGGCCGATCAGTGGCTCGAGCGTATCGCCGAGTACAACTTTCCTCGTCCTATCCCACCAAGCAATACCAATGCTCGGATGACGTTGGTGACCACGCATGGTACCCGTGTCATCGAACAAGCGTATGCCGACCTCTACCGGCACCCGGACGCAAGCCAGCTTTTGGATTCAATCGAGGAGGTAACCCAGGCAATTCCTGATGATCCGCAAGAGCGGTCTCTTTAGATGTAACTTGCCGCGTCACCAATAGAATCGCCTGACTCGTCGAGGTAGACTTTACGTCAACAAGTTTTCTCTCCTGACGGAAGGTCTGCCATGAAGCGTTACCTGTCTCTTGCGATTGTTCTGTTGCTGCTTGCCAGCAGTTCTTCTTCCGCCGCAGAAAAGACGAAGCACGTGTTGCTGCTGGGAATCGATGGCTGTCGCTTCGATGCGCTGACCAAGGCCAACACGCCGAACCTCGACAAGCTTCGCGCTTCCGGCATCTACTCACCCACCGCACTCATCCTGGGGGATCGTTACAAGAAGAACGACACCGTCAGCGGTCCTGGCTGGGGCAGCATCAACACCGGCGTGTGGGCCGACAAGCACAACGTACAAGACAACGGCTTCAAAGAGCCCAAGTTCGACAAGTACCCGCACTTTTTCCACTGGGTGAAGCAGGGCATGCCCACCGCGAAGACCGTTTCGATTATCAACTGGACGCCGATCGCCCAGTACATGGTTTCGTCGGCCGACGTTTCGATCGACACGAAGAAGGGGACCTCGTACGCCGAGGCGGACGACGACGCCGAAGCAGCCGCCGTCGCCGAAATCGCCCAGGAAGAGAACCCCAAGGCCATGATGCTCTACTTCGGCGAAGTGGACGAAGCTGGCCACGCCCATGGCTTTCACCCCACCGTCCCGCAGTACATCGCCGCGATCGAGCATGTCGACGCTCTGGTCGGCAGCGTGCTGGAAGCGATCGAAAAGCGAACCGACCAAGAGTGGCTGATCGTCGTCACCAGCGACCACGGCGGTGCCGGCAAAGGACATGGCGGCGGTCACAACAACCCCGACATCCTCAACAGCTTCTTGATCGTCAGCGGCGAAGGAGCCCAGCGCGGCAAGTTCGATCAGCAGGTGTATATCGTCGACGCAGTACCGACTTTGCTGACCTACTTGGGCGTGAAGATTGACGACGCCTGGGAGCTCGATGGACACGCTGTTGGGCTGAAGTAAGGCTACGTAGGTCTCTACTATTCCTGTCCCCTCTCCACTGCGAGGCGAGGGAACAGGACATGAAAAAAGCCCTCGACGTTTTTTCGTGAGGGCTTTTGATTGGAATCAACTTGGCGTGGCAAGGGTTACCACTTCAGGCCGAACTTGGCACCTTCGCTTTGGTCGTTGGTGATGCCCCCTTTGAGAGGCTGGTTCGACTTCTTCTTGACCGACAGTTCGCGGTCGATGTCGGCTTCGGGCTCGTCCTTGCGGCGGCCACCTTGCTTGGCGTCGGCTGGTGGCGGCTGGGTGGCTTTGATCGACAGGCTGATGCGGCGTTTGGCCTGATCGATACTGAGGACCTTCACCTCGACCTCTTCGCCTGTCTTCAGCACGCTGGAAACGCGGCTGATACGGCTGTAGCTCACTTCGCTGACGTGTACCAGGCCTTCGATGCCTGGGGCGATTTCGACGAACGCACCGAAGTCCATCAGCTTGGTCACCTTACCAGGCACAACCTTGCCGACGGCGAACTCGCTGGCGACCTTCTGCCATGGGTTTTCCATGGTGTCGCGGATCGAGAGGCCGATCTTGCCGGTCTCGGGATCCATCTTGGTGACCTTTACCTTCACGGCCTGACCTTCAGCCAGGACGTCGGAAGGATGCGAGACGCGGTCCCAGCTGATCTGGCTGACGTGAACCAGGCCATCGACGCCGCCAATGTCGACGAACGCGCCAAAGTCTTGAATGCGCGTGACCGTGCCTTCGCGAACCTGACCCACAGTCAGGCTGCCCATCAGGTTCTTCTTGTTGTCTTCAGCCATCTTCTCGGCGACTGCCCGGGCACTGAGCACCAGGTTACGCTTCTCGGGATTGGCTTCGGTAACCAGGCACTGCAGCTTGCGGCCTTTGAATTCTTCCAGGTCTTTCACGTGATACGTGGCAACCTGGCTGGCCGGGATGAAACCGCGAGCCGTACCGACAGCACACTCCAGGCCACCCTTGTTCACACCATCGACGACGGCATCGACGACGATTCCTTCCTTGATGTCGCCCCAGTCCTGCACACTGGTGGAAGCACCCGGGATGCCCACTTCGTACAGACGCTGGCTGGCGTTGAACGAGCCGATCGAAACTTCCAGCTTGTCGCCTACCGAAGGAGTCGCGACGAAGTTACGAATCGAGGCGATCCCTTGGTTGCCTTGCGGCAGATCGAAGAAGACGTCTTCGCGATGGATGCGAATGACGGTGCCCGTCACGCGGTCCCCTTCGTCCAGACGCACGGCTGCCGGGGCAGGGGTCTGGTTGCTCATGACGTCGTCGATCGAGTTTTCGCCGAATGCGGCTTCCAGTTCGGCTTCGATATCGTCCAGCTTCTCGCGGCGGTTGGGTACGTGAACCTTGCCCCCTTCAACCGGCAAGCGGTAGTCAGGCTCCCCTTCGTCGTGCGAGGCTTCAGCCAGCGTTTCGCTCAGGTCGGCCGGGATCTTGGTCGGGTCGTCGTCGTCTTGGGCCGGCTTCGGCTGCGAAGGACGCTGCGGCTTGGGTGGCTGACGCTTGGCTGGCTGCGGAGCCGGTGCATCACGCTGCGAACCGATCAGTACCTTCTTCTTTTCCTGGTCGTCGCTATCAGCCGTATCAGGAGCCGGGGTTTCGGCTGGGGTAACTGCAGCGGACGAAGCCTCCGGGGCCGAAGCTTCAGGAGTCTGGGGGGTGGGTTCCACGGAAGCGGGATCCTTCTGAGGATCAGTCGACATGGGAAAGCCTCGGACGAGATTCAGAAAATCTAAAGGGAGTGTAACTATTAGCGCCCTCTAGGTCACCACTTTAGTAAGAGGGCGAAGCCACTGAGTTTATCAGCGAAAAATCGGCCTGAACAGGGAATCTACCCTCCTACAAGCGGTGGTAGTTCGATTTTCGAAATAGTTAGGTCGCTAGCTGACGAAAACCTGTTAAGCTAGATCCATGGTAGATTTACCATGAATAGCCCCCTGTTAGAAGTAACCCCGGCCAGGCATGAATTTCGATCAGTACCCAAGCGAAGTTGCCGAACTTATCCAAAATGCCCCTTTATGCCCCCTGGGGCCAGGCAAAGCGGATCGATCGGTCTTCGAGCGGCTCCAGGCAATCGATGTGAATTCCTTGAGCAGCAAACCGGTTAAGGACCGCGAGATGGCTCGTGCGTGCATTAGCGGTTTGTGGTTGTTATGGAATTACTTGGACGAGTCGCACACGGTCAGTCAGGATCTTCCCAGTTCCACGGGCAGTTTCTGGCACGGAATCATGCACCGACGCGAGCCAGACTACGGCAATGCCAAGTATTGGTTTCGTCGCACGGGTAATCATCCAGCAATGGAGGCCCTCGCTGAAAAAGCAAATTCATTAGCTTCCGAAGCAACCCTCGATAGTCACACCCAATTCCTGGCGGAGCGACATTGGGACCCAATGGCAATGGTAGACGCATGTGAAGCCGTTGCTCGCGGGAAGTGCGCAAACGGGGAACTATTACGCAAAGTAGCCCAGTCCGAATGGGAAACGTTGTTTGAATATGGTTATTCGCGTGCTTTTTAGTGCGTCGATAACCGATGGCATAAAACAGAGAAGCAGGGCTGACTCGTCATTTTCTCATCTAATCGCTCAGCCTCAGACTGAAGAGAACAGAATGCTCCGTTACGACTTTGAAGATAGCTTGGGCTATTGGGTTTTCAGTGTCGCCCATCTAATGACGCGCGCAATGAACGACGAGTTGGGGAAACTCGGCATCACTTATCGCCAGTGGGAAGTCTTGTGCTGGCTCTCGTACATGGGTGAAATCACCCAGAGCGAACTGGCCGACCAGATGCGGATTGAAGCCCCCACGCTGGTTGGGGTGATCGACCGCATGGAACGCGACGGCTGGATTGTCCGCGAAACCGACCCCAACGATCGTCGCAAGAAAATCATCCGGGCCACCGAAAAGGTGGAACCGATGTGGGAACAAATGGTCGACTGTGCCAAAAGCGTCCGAGCCAAGGCCCTTCGCGACGTCCCACCGGAAGACGTGCAGAAGGTGAAAAGCACGCTGACCATCATTCGCGGCAATTTGCTTTCCGAACTGCCTGGGCATAATATCCCAGCAGAGCCTGTCGGGCAGAAGCAAACGTCCGAGACGCGTTGATTGAGTACAATCAAGTTTTCAGTGTTCAGTTTTCAGTAAGATAGAGTCGGGGCGAACATCACTCCCCGCTGAACACTGAAAGCTGAAACTTCCCACTGACAACTGATTGCCGAATGTCGACCCATCACTTACACACCCAGCACCAGCGTACGTTCGAAGGGAACCGGTTCGTTTATCCGGTTCTTTCTCGGCGGAGCAAGGGGATATCGGTGGGGGTCAATTTGAACCCGGACAAGATCTGCAATTTCGATTGCATTTACTGCCAGGTCGATCGACGCACCGAAAGCGAAGTCCGCTTTGTTGAAAGCGATCGCTACTTCCACGAACTGGAAGAAATGCTCGACCTGTGTGCTTCCGGCGAAATCTTCCGCACGGCCAAGTTCGCCGAGACCCCGCAGCATCTGCGACGGGTCAACGACATCGCGTTCAGTGGCGACGGCGAGCCGACCACCTATAAGAACTTCGACGATCTGATCGAGCGCAGCGCCGAAATCAAACGCAAACATGGGCTGAACGACGTGAAGATGGTGTTGATCACCAACGCCACCATGTTTCATCGTCCGCACGTGCAGCGAGGCCTTGAGATCCTCGACGCCAACCAAGGCGAGATCTGGGCTAAGCTCGACGCCGGTACCGAAAGCTATTATCGCACGATCGAACGAACCAAAATTCCTTTTCAGCGGGTACTCGATAACCTACTGCTGGCCGCGAAGGTGCGACCGATTGTGATTCAATCGATGTTCCTGAAGCTATGGGGGGAAAGCCCCAAGCCAGAGGAAATTACGGCCTTCTGCGATCGCTTGAACGAAATCGTCGACGGCGGCGGCCAGATCAAACTGGTTCAGGTTTACACGGTGGCCCGTAAACCGGCCGAGTCGATTGTCACGCCGCTGGAAGACGTGGAAGTCGACGCAATCGCCCAGGCCGTTCGCGAGCGGACCGGCCTTTCCGCGGAAGTTTACTACGGCAGTTCGGACTACTAAGCATGGCATCCTCGTCCAAAAGCACCACATACCTGATGGCCGGCGTGATCGCCGCGCTGGCCCTGTGGGGCATCTACCTGGCCATCGGTTCGTATCTCGGCCTGGCCGAAGGTACCCGCGGCTACGACATCCGCCGCGGCGTGATCGTGTTTGCCTGCATGGCAGGCTTCCTGATGTTCTGGGGAGTGTTGCTCTGGAATCGCCAACGCCGTTTACGTTCGGATGATGATTGAAATAGTTTGAAGTTTTCAAACTGAATTCGTAGGATGGCTACCGACGTCTTCGGCGTATAGCATCTTTGCCCAACGCACAAACGTCGCACCCAAGGTGGTTATCGGCTAAAGAAGCCGTAGCCACCCTACGACGGAAAACTGAAAACTGAACACTTCCCACTCGCCGCTCCGCGGCGCTAAAATTCAGTTAGCAGGTCCACTAGCCAAGTTAAACCAGTGAAGGATCGGGATATGTCTGAAACCAAGATTCGCATCCGTGACAATGGCCCCTTTTTGGTCGAAGGGCCGGTGACGTTGGAAGATTCCGAAGGGAACTCTTACACGATCGACAAGCCGACCATTGCGTTGTGCCGCTGCGGCCATTCCGACAACAAACCGTTTTGCGACGGCAAGCACAAGCATTGCGGCTTCCTTTCGGAAGATCGTGCCAATCCAGCGTAAGGATGCCGGCGTAGACGTCTCCCGCATTTGTCACCCATCGCCAGGAGAACGAACATGGAACCGGTTGATGTCCGACGCGATACAGAAACGTACTGCAACCTGATGAACGCCTATCTCTTGGCCCAGGTTGCCGAACTCGATGCGACGCTTCAGCAGAACGGCATCGAAGATCAAGGCATCCGCAAAAGCATCTGCGCCCAGTTCGGCATGAGCATGGGGCAGGTATTCGACTTGGGGTGGATCGGTGCCGATGGGCAACGCTTTCACCCCTTGTTGATGTTCAGCGAAAAGTACCTCGACGATGCCGCGACCCCGATCGGGGAAGTCGGCCCGCTGGAAGGACCAACCCGCGAAGACGACTTCCACGCAATGGCCGTCGAAGCCGTCGCCACCTTCTACGACGACCTCCAAGGAGATCTCTCCCGCGTGCCGTATGGTACCGTGGATGAAGAGCTCTTGAGTTAACTCCCAAGCCCGCAGCACCATCCGGTGCCTTCGCCCCTATGGGGAGCGGGTTAGGGACGCGTCGCCATGGGGTTTTCAATTGGAAGCCCTAGCGTGTCCCGCGTAATCCGTGGTTCTTCCCACGTTGCTGCGGGTCGAAAGTCCAGGCCGACGATAGGAATCTCGACGTGACGCTTTCACCACGTTTTCTCGGTGAAAACGGCATCTTTGGCATCTTTTAACGTGGGGAAAAGAGGCTCGCTGGTCACTTGGGAATTCGGGGCGCAAGTTCGACATATGTCTGACAAGTTATCCCCATTTCCGGTGCCTGGATGTGGAGATTTTATGAAGACCTAAGTTGTTGCCTGGTCGCTGCTTGGTGCCACGTGCCAGCAGAATTTTTGGCCGCGCGGGTCTTAATCGGTGGAAGGAGACAGAGGTCCGTGCGTAGAATTCGTGCCTCTTAGAAGTTGGCCCCGCTCCGCGAGAAGAATTGTGGGCGTGTCGGGCCCATTTGGATCACATCTGAAAAAGGATAGGAAGCCAAGTCCGCATGGAAGAACCAACTGTCGATCTCGCCGCAACCGATACCACCCCAACCGCCGCGTCTGAGTTCCCCCTGAGTGACGAACTGCTGTCGAAGCTGGAAGCTGCTTCGGCTCCGTACTTGGGGCAGTGGACCAAGTTGATCAGCACGACCAACTGGGACAAGGGGAAGATCATTTATCAGTGGAGAACGTCTCTGCAAGAGGCAGGGGCACCCACTTCCGAGTATGCCGACGATGCGTGGGCTCGACGCGTGGGTGGCGTTACCGGTCAGCACGTGGGTCGCCTGCGCCGCGTGTTCGAACGCTTTGGCGATAACTATCCCACGTACGATGGCCTGTTCTGGAGTCACTTCCAGGCCGCGATCGAGTGGGACGATGCCGAGATGTGGCTTGAAGGAGCCGCCGAGAACAAGTGGTCGGTCTCGTCGATGCGGAACCAGCGTTGGGAAACGATGGGCAAGCTGGAATCCGATCGCCCAGACGACGACATCGTCGCTACCGACGTGGACGAAGACTACGAGCCAGCTCAAGGGAGCGACGGGGAAGTTCGCGGTTCGATTGGCGAGATGGACGGCCCGAGCGGTCCTTTGCATGAAGGACCTGACTTCGGCGACGAAGAGCAAGATACGCATGCCCGGGAAGCTGGTCAGTTGGGTGAAGGGGAAATCGGCGATTCGTCCGAAGCTCCTTCGCTCATCAAACCGTTTGCTGAAATCGGCTCGATGCCAGACGACGTGCTCGATGCGTTCGAGGCCTTCAAGCTGGCCATCATTCGCCACCGCGGTGCCGGCTGGGAAGAGATCAGCCGCGAAGACATGATCAGTTGCTTGGAATCACTGAAGGTACTGGTCAACGCCCCCAGTGGCGAGCCAGAGAAGGCCAAGAAGCCGACGGTCGAAGGGGAACAACCGGCTCCGTTCTAGAACGATGCCGACGCCAACATGGCTACCAGCTTACGGGCTCGGTAGCCTTTTTTTATGCGCGGGCCCGGTTGTAGCGATTACTCTGACTCTAACAACGATGCCGCTTAGTTTGTTGGTGATTGCTGCCCACGGTTTCCTTGCGAAGGGGAGAGTTGCGACGAATGCTTTCAACAAAGTCTCGTCGTTTCTCGTGGGAACTATCCAATGTCTTATCTTGTCGTATTTGCTGGCCTCTTGGGCGTAACCCTCTATTTGGACCTGACGGTCATGATGTCGGCGGGGATCATCTTGATTGGCATGACCCTGTGGACCGTGCTGATGAATCGCAAGCTGCACATCCCCAAGTGGTAAGCGGCTATTCGGCCTCGCGCAGCCAGGTGACCAGGGTATCGCGATCGCTGGCCGTTTTTACTTTGGCACCGCGGTTGTGGGCGACGGTTTCCCAGAAGAAGTTGATGTGTTCGCGCGGCGTCAGCGCGGCGATCTTGTAGCTGGGTCCAAACTTCTCGGCAACCAGCAGCCCAACGCGATAGCGGGTCATGTTGTCCATCGGAGTGGAAACGTTCAGCCCGTCAACCAAAACTGCCGACTTACCGGTACGCTGGCACTCTTGAAGAACCACTTCGACCAACTCTTCCCAGTCCCCTGGAACGGAATCTCCCGAGCAGATGAACTCGAGATAGTCGCTATGTTCAAGTTGCTGGACGCTGAGTTTTACCATGGTGCCTGCTTACCAATACATCAATGAACTTCAATTGGACTCTGCGTGACCGCAAATCTAGCACCATGGATGCTGCCGTCAAGCAACTTCATTGAGCCACCCGAGCAGTTTCTCGCGATCGCGTCCTGATCTCACGATCGCGCCCCGATTCGTGGCAACGGTTTCCCAGAGTTGGTCGGCATCGTCCGCCCGACTGAGAGTTGCGATTCGCGTTGTCGCTCCGAACAGTTCGCCGGTCAGCACTCCGATCCGATAGCGCAACATGACGCTGGTCGACATGGTTACCTGCGAGGCATCGACGAAAATCTTCGACTTTCCCGTTCGTTTGATATCCGCTGCCATGCGATGTAGCAGATCAAGCCAGTCTTGGTCCGAGTGATCCCCCGACAACGCGTACTGCAAGTACTCGGGAAGTTCATCGAAGATGATCGTAAAGGGAGTCATGAAAGATGATTGGGTGTTCAATGCATCGGGTGACAAGACAAAATCATAGCAGGTGAATTGGACCACCGAAAATCAATTGTCCTGCAGTAGCCACTGGATCAGGCTGTCGCGATCGCTTCCGGCTTTGACAATCGACCCGCGATTCGTACTGACATCTTCCCAGAAGGACTGGCTTTCCATCGAAGAAGACAACGCCGCAATCCGCACCGAGGCTCCAAACGCTTCGGCCATTCGCAATGACATGCGGTAGATCACCATCGGCTCGACCGGCAACTGGGGATCGGCCGCGCTTCGATCGATAAAGATCCGCCGCTTCCCGGTTTGCTCTGTAGCCTCGACCATCGCACAGAGCAAGTCGCTAAAGAAATCCTCTTCTTTTGCGGTGCCCGACACGACGAACTCGAGGTACTCGTCATGTTCTGTATAGGGATGTTCGTACTTCGACATGGCGGAAAGCAAGTTCTAGGGTGAAACCTCATTCATCACACAACAGCCATTCGATCAGGGCCGAACGATCTTCGCCGGACTTGGCGATCGCCCCGCGATTGGTCGCGACGGTCTCCCAAAAATTGTCGTCATTCCAAACCGGACGCAATGCCGCAATGCGAGCAAGGACTCCGAATGTCTCTCCGGTGCGGATTCCCATCCGATAACGAATCATCGAATCGACGGGATGATCAATCTGCGAAGCATCGATAAAAACCCGCGGCTTGCCGGTCCGGCTGATGCTTTCGACGATCTCATGCAGCAGCGATATCCACTCTTGTTCGGTGGGATCTCCTGAAATGACAAATTCCAGGTACTCTGGATGCTCAAGCATGCCGATACACGTGTCCGACATTCCAGGCTCTACTCACGAGAAAAATCACGAAAAGAAAACGAACGCTATGGATAGCGCGCTACACATAACCGCTGATTGATTGGTCTGGGCGACTTTGATTATTGCAGCTTCTGCAAGAAACCACACAGGCTTTTTCCCAATCCTTCAATGGTTTCTTGCTGCCGAGAATCGTTGAGTGCCCCATCATCAGTAAACACATTATTAGCCTGCGAAATAGCCACTTGCTTGGGCAACACGATCACGCCGATGTTTTGCAGAATGGATCGCACGTGAACCAGTCCGCGAAGACCACCCAATGCCCCAGGCGAAGCGCTCATCAGCGAACAGACTTTGCCCTGGTAAGCGGCCAGCGGTCCCTCTCCTTCGACGGGACGCGACACCCAGTCGATCGTGTTCTTCAACAGCGGCGTGATCGAGCTGTTGTATTCCGGACACGAAAGTAACAATCCCTGATGCGCGAGAAACAATTCTTTGAGCGCCTTGGCGTTCTCCGGGATCCCATGCTCTGCTTCCAGATCGCCGTCGTATAGCGGCATGGGGAAGTCAGCCAGGTCGAGCACGGTAACTTCGGCTCCGGCCTGCTGGGCTGCTTTGGCCGCGATCTTGATCAGCTTCTTATTAAATGAATCGCGGCGGGCACTTCCGGCGAAAGCAAGAATCCTCGGTTGGCTCATGATCGGCTCCTTCAGATGGTCGAGTTCGGGGCTGAACCATCATCGTAGCAGTGCGCTGCACCGAGAAAAGAGAGCCGACCCAACAAGTAAGCACACAGCAACGCCCGCTCAAGAGTTTGTTTCGATGAAAGCGAAAGACCGGCACTAACCCAACGCGAACAGTTCCGGTCCGCATTCCTGCGTGACGACTTCGCCGAACAGCGTATGCGCGTGGCAATCGTAAACCACCACCGGCATGATCTTGCCAATTAACCGCGGGTTGCCATCGAAGACAACAATGCGGTCGCAATGCGTTCGTCCGATCAACTGGGTTGCGTGCGGGTTGTCGGCTTCGTCCGCCTTTTTGAGGGACGTCTTGCTGGGACCTTCGACCAGCACGTGCACGGTATCGCCGATCAGCTTCTGATTGTCTTCCAGGCTGATACGATTCTGGATCGCCAGCAGGTCGTTGTTGCGCTGCTGCTTGACGTGATGCGGGATGTCGTCGATGAAAAGCTCAGCACCGCGGGTTCCTTCGCGTTCGCTGTACTTGAAGATGAAGCTATTCTTGAAGCGGCACTCTTCGACCAGTTCAACGGTCTTCTGGAAGTCTTCTTCGGTCTCGCCACAGAAGCCGACGATAAAGTCGCTGCTGACGGCGTAGCCTGGGACGATCTCGCGAATGCGGGCCATCATCTCGCGGTAGTCGGCCACCGTGTAGCCGCGTTTCATCCGCTTGAGGACTTCGTCGGAGCCACTTTGCAGCGGCACGTGCAGGTATGGCGAGACCTTGCTCAAATCGCGAACCGCTTCCAACAGTTCGCGGGTCATATCCTTTGGATAGTTGGTCACGAACTTGATCCGCTCGAGACCTTCGATCGCTTGCAGTTCGGTCAGCAGATCGGCCAGACGCCACTGCTTGCCGCTTGCGTCGGTGGCCTTGTAGCTGTTGACGGTCTGACCGACGAGGGTGATTTCGACGGTACCGTGCTCGGCCAGGTGGCGGCATTCGCGAATGATGTCTTCCGGCGAGCGGCCTTGCTCAGGGCCACGAACGCTCGGCACGATGCAGTACGTGCAGAACTTGTCGCAGCCAATCTGAATTCGCACGTAAGCCTGAAACGGTGTCGGACGCATCTCAGGATCGCGGAGCGGGTCGAAGCTTTCGTGGCTGCGGGTGATTTGATCGCGCGTACCATCCTTGCGCCCCAGGCTCACTTCAATCTGCTTGCCTTCCCCGGCGTTGATCTTATCGATCATTGAAGGAATCTGATGCAGTTGCCCGGGGCCGACGATCAGGTCGACGTAGGGTGCCCGGGTGAAGATCTTGTGCTGATGGTTCTGGGCCATGCAGCCCATCACGCCGATGACCTTCTCGGGGTTCTTTTCCTTCAGGTCGCGCAGCATGCCAAGGTGGCTGTACGTCTTGTTTTCCGACTGGGCGCGCACGCTGCACGTGTTGAAGAGCAGGGTATCCGCTTCTTCGGGCTTGGTGGTCAGGACATAGCCTTGCTTGCGAAGCGAGGCCACGACCAGCTCGCTATCGAGCATGTTCATCTGACAACCGACGGTTTCAATAAAAAGACGTTTTTCCATGCGGACGAATCTTCGAATGGCGTGACGGACAGAGGGACCTGTACGCTCGGCAAATTGGCTGTTTGTTTCAGCTATTGAGCGCGGGTACCTGGTTCATCCCTAACTCACTCCCCCAAGGGGCGAGGAGACAAGAGGTTGGTGGCACCTGCTCTCATGAACTGCCAGGCTAGGCGGCCTCTTTGTGTTTCTGCTTGATGAATTCTTCAAACTGTTTTTGTTCGGCGAGCTCGCGGGCCTTCTTTTCTTCTTCGGCCTGCTGCTTAAGGACCGCCTCGCGTTGACGGCGGAATTCCTCTTGGAACTGTCGCTCCAAGCGGATACGGCGTACCCTCATCAGTCGCACCAATCCCATGATGGCGATGTAAGAAGCGACCGCAAATAGAACGATGTCCCAGCGACTCACAGCATATAATCCCGCGTCCGTGCAGAAATCCAACGGTGTATCTTAAACAACGACCCCCTTTGGGGGCGAGAGGGATTTCCGCGGCAAACTGGGCAAACCAGGCCAGAAACGTGTTATTCTTGCGGCGAAAGGGCCGATTCCGACAGCAATCGATCACCCACCTGGGGATGGTAACCGTGGACGAAGTCGGCCACGCGCATCGGCTTCTTACCGGCTGGCTGCAGCCAATCGACAATGATTTGGCCCCCCTTCGCCGCGAAATAGAGCCGATCTTCCGCCACCACTGAGACCGAGCCGGGCGCGATCCCTTCCGGGGCTGGCTCGCGCAACAAGCGGATCTCTTTCAGGATAATTCGCAGCGGCGGCTTATCGTGCTGCTGCCAATGCGTAAAGCAGCCAGGCCACGGCTGGAACGCGCGAAACTTGTTATAGATCAGCTCGGCTGTATCTTCCCAGTTGATGTCTGCATCGGCCTTGGCCAGGCGTGGTGCCTTGGTGGCGAGCGACTGATCCTGAACCACGCCGGGGGTTCCTTCTGGGCCATGCTTCAGCAGCATCTCGATCGACTCGAGCACGGCCGGTACGCCGAGATCCGCCAGCCGAGGTTCCAGTTCGACGGTTGTTTCGGTCGGGCCGATCGGCGTGCGAACTACTTGCAGGCAAGGGCCCCCGTCGAGCTTCGGTGTCATGTGAATGACCGTGATGCCGGTTTCCGCGTCGCCATTGAGAATCGCCCAGTTGACCGGTGCCGCGCCGCGATACCTGGGCAAGATCGACCCGTGCAGGTTGATACCGCCATAGGTAGCGGTGGCCAGGATGAAGTCTTTCAAGATCTGACCGTAGTCACACACAACCAACAAATCTGGTTGAAGATCGGCCAGTAGCTGTCGCGCTTCTTCGGTGTTCACACTCACCGGATCATGAATGGCAATGCCGTGCTCGGCGGCCACGTCGCGCATCGGAGTGGGAATCGAAGACTTCCGTCGATGCACCGACCGCACCGGCTGCGTAAAGAGGCAAGCGACTTCGTGCTCGGTGGCAATCAGGGCCTGGAACGTGGGAACAGCAAACGGCCCCGTCCCCATCATGACGATTTTCATATTCTAGTTTTCAGTATTCAGTGTTCCGTTTTCAGTGCAAGCGAGATCGCTCTGTCAGTCTTACTGAAAACTGAACACTGAAAACTTCAAACTACCTAAGCATACTTCTCTTCGAGTTTGCCCTGGAACTTGACGATCTCTTCGTCGGTAGGCAGTTTGCCTTCGCCGCGCAAGCGTTCGAAGGTAAGCTCGAACTTGTCAATCTGCGGCTGGATTTCGTACAGCGAGTCTTCGTCCATGCGATCGGTGAACATGATCCCGTCGAGATGGTCGGTCTCGTGCTGCACGCAGCGAGCAAACAGGCCGTCGACTTTCTGCTCGAACTTCTCGCCGTTGGGCATGTAGGCGCTGAACAAGATCTCGGAGGGACGCATCACTGCGCCGTAAACGCCTGGCAGGCTCAAGCAGCCCTCTTCGGCTTCGTCCGATCCGGTACCACGGTTGATGGCCGGATTGATGAAGACGAGTTCCTCGCCTTCTCCCTTTTCACCGGCCAGATTCATAACGAAAAACCGCAACGGGATACCTACCTGATTGGCGGCCAGGCCAATCCCCCGAGCCTGGTACATCAGATCGAACATCTCGGCGATCATGCCGCGAAGTTCCGCGTCGACGCGCTTCACAGGCTTCGATTTGTAACGCAGCGTGGGGTGAGGAAAGTGAATAATCTGCAACGTAGCGGTCCTAAGAGCCGGGCCCAAACGGAGTCAGGCCTCGCTTATCCACTGGGGAGCGAGGCCGCGAAACGATCCATTATAGGCAGAATCAGGGCCCGGTCGACAGGCAATGCCGCTACGCAGGCCGGCTGCGGCCGTGAACCGGGTAGACACGCGGTTCTTCCACTTCTTCGCCGGCGACTTCCGGGGTATCGACTTCGGCCGATGGTTCGTTGGCGGGCTCTTCCTCAGCACGGTCATCTTCGTCGTTGCGTTTGCTGCGGGCCTTGTGGTCCGGACGGAAAACGCGTCCCAGCGGACCAGCCAGCAGGGCCGGCAGGAACACCAGGTCGCCGATCAGGGCCACCGCCAACAGCGAGACCATCAGGTAGCCAAATCGCTGGGTGGGCGTGAAGGTGCTGAAAGCGAACACAGCCAGACCCAAACCACCGATGATGGTTGTCTGGAACATGGCCATCGCACAGCGGTTGTAGGCTTCTTTAATCGCATGGGCACGTGTATAGCCTTCGTCGAGGCCCCAGCGGAACCAGGTCAGGAAGTGGACCGTATCATCCACCGCCACACCCATCGCCACGCTGGCGGTCATCATCGTACCAATGTCGACTTCAATGCCCGTCCACGACATAAAGCCGAACACGATACAAATTGGGAAGACGTTCGGCAGCATCGAGATAAGGCCAGCCCGGAAGCTCTTGAGCACCAGCATCATCACCAGTGCGATCAAGGCGAACGCCCAGACCGTGCTTTCGATCAGGTTGGTCAGCAGCGTACGAGCGGCCTTGTACACCACGGGAACCACGCCCGTGTAAACCAGCGAAACAGGCGGCCGGCCATCGGCGTACATGCGGGGTATCTCTTTCCCGGTGTACTCGTGCGCGGTGATGTCGAAGGTCCCTTTGATGTTGGCGTTCTCGGCAATCGCACCCATGTCGTAAATGGCGTTCGGTTCGACCAGTGCGACATAGTCGGCATGGCCGCGACCGTTGTTCAGAATCCAATCCAGACGTTCCTGGGTATGGGCATTCGGATCGTGATCCAGCACCTTGATGCGTGCGTTGACCAGCAAGTCGCGCAGCGTTTCGGAAAAGACCTTCGTGGCGTCGAGGTGGCCGTAGCGATCGTGGTGATTTGGTTTGCCATCGGTGGCCGCTTCTTTGGCAGATTCGAAGTTCACGCCCAGCAGCGCCACCTTGGCGTTGACGTAGCCAGCACCGTCGCGGTCTTTGTCGATCTGAGCCAGAATCCGATCGCGGGCCTGGTAGGCGTCCATGATCGGTTCGGTAACTTGCTTCAGGTCGTTGACGAAGTTGCCGTAGTCGATGTTTTCCAAAGCACCCAAGCGGAGGCTCACGCGCCACAGTTCGGCACCGTTCTTCTTATCGACGCGAAGGTAGTCGGAACGGACAAACTCGTTGAACGAGGCTTCCAACTGCTTGCTATAGGCGTAACGTTCCGAGAGAGAAGCCGTGCTGTTGCCGGCATCGGGCAGTTCCGGAGCGAACGTCAGGGCCGACATCGGCGGACCTACGAGTTCTGCTCCATCGGGGCCGAGGTACTCTTCGACCACGTTGGCCACACGCTGGGCCATCTCCATACGCTCCAGGAACTTGTACTGGAACTTGGGATCGACCTTGTTCTCGCTCGCCAAGGCCAGCGGGTTGAGGGCTTTTTCTGGATCGGCTTCGTCGTAGTACAGCAGCTCCGGTTCGACACGGACGACCAGTTCCATGGGAACCAGCTTGCCGAGGTTGTCTTCCAACCAGGCATAGTCCTGAATGATGCGGGCATCGTCGTCGAACATCTTCAACAACTGCACCGATGTCTTCAGGTACTGCAGACCAAACGCGAAGAAGAGGAAGATCGCCAGGCAGCCAATCGCGACCTTAATGTTGTTGGCGATGATATAGTCACCGACCTTGTCCCCAATTCGGCTAATCCAAAGACCGGCAGCGGAAGGTTCGACCGGCTTGGCTTCTCCCTTTTTCTTAGCCGCACTGGGGGGCCACATTTGCAGTGCAGCCGGCAAGTAGGTAAACAGCAGGAAGAGCGTTGCCAGCACGCCCATGGCCGAAAAGATGCCGAACTTATGAATCGGCGTGATGCTGCTGGTTGCCAGCGAACCAAGACCGACGGCGGTGGTCACGGCGGCGATTGTGCAGGGGTACCAACCATGAGCGATCGTTAGCTCGGGTGCGTTGCGCAGCGTGCCGGATTCGTTCACGACGTCTTTGTAGTAGTTCACAATATGGATCGCGCCCGATAAGCCGAGCACGTACACCACGGCCGGCATCGACATGATCACCGCGTCAGTCGTAGGATCGAGCCACCAGATGAAGCGGCCAGCGGTCCAGTAAATCAACGACAGGCTCGTCACCGCGCTGATCCCACCGACAAAGAAGACCATGATCGTCAGCTTGATACTGCGCAGACACATGTAAGAAAGCCCCAGGCCGATGATCACGCTGAAGCTGACCAGGCGGGCCAGCGTGCGTTCCCCTTCTTCGTCGATCGAAACGTTATCGACCGGAGGACCACCCAGGCGAAGCTCTTCCAACGGAACGCCAGCTTGTTCGGCCAGCTCTTCCAACTGCCCCAGCGGGCGGCCAAGCACGCCGTGTCCCATGGTGCGGCGCAGGTCGACCTTGCCGGCATCGGTCAGCGTGACGATCAAGCAGGTCTGCTCTCCGTCAGGACCAAACAGGGTACCAGTCAGGCGGTCCAAGGCCTTCTGCCGGGCTTCTTCCAAATCTTTGGGGCTGGGGTCTTCATTGCGAACCAGCGTACCGCCGGGGGCAGCCAACTGAGCCAACACGTCTGGCCCGGTCGTAACCGATTTGAAGAGCCGAGCTTGCAGAAGTTTTGGCTTCTTGAAGTACTCTTCATGCACCTTCTTTACGTAATCGCCGTCGACCGAGTTACCTCCGGTGAAGACGCGTTCGGAGGCACGACCCAACGCACCAAGGACAGTGCTTTTGCCATTCCACTTATACAGTTCGCCGTTTTCCAGCAGGTAATACCAGGTCGCATTGTTGCCCAGGAACCACTTTTCGTTCTGGCCGGCCCACCCTTGGTGTTCGTCGCCAGGGTAATAGAGTCCCAGTTCGTCGCCGATAAAGTCAGGCAGGCGGTGATCGATGGGGACCTTTTGCTTCTCTTCTTCGGTCAGCGGCGGCGGCACCAAGAGGCGCGCTAAATAGTCCAGACGCTGGTCGTCGGCGGTGCAGCCTTTCCAGCTGATCAGCACGAACTGCTCACCCAGGAAGTGATCGCGGAACCAGTCAAGCTCCGAGGTTTCGGCGAAGTCGCTGGGGAGCCAGTCCTTAACATCGTTCCGCATCTGCTCGAGCGACAAACGTGCTCCGCGCAGCGCAAACGGCACGAGGAAAAAGATCGTGCACAAGATGTACAGGGCATAACGCTCGAAGAATGTAGGTCGACGCATCTGCATCAAAATCCGCTCTTTGAGAATCCTTGAGCAAGCTCAAATCAAGGTCCTGGGAACGCTTCGGCCAAGATCCAACGCCATCGGCTCAGCCAATGGACACGGCTATGAGAACCCAACTTTTCCTGAGGGGATCTCATAGAAAATCCGCTGCTTACTGCTTTCTACGCAAAACGGTAAAAACTTCGCCAATTTTTGCGTCTGTAAGCGATTAAAGCTACAGTTTTCTTCAAGTTGAGTCTATGGCAGGCGCAAATACCCTAACTTGCGCATCTTCACCATTTCCCAATTGGGGTGTCTTCTCCAACCTTCTCGGCTTGGAATAAAGAGGATCGCCACCACGCGTGTGGGTAGAATACGGCAACTTCGTCCAATTCGTGCAATTGAATTCCGAGTAAAGGAGCGCTCCGCAATGACGACGCCATTGGAAACTCTCATACAGGCAGGCACCAAAGTTTGGCTCGATTCAATCGACCCTGAGCTGGTCGACTCGAATTTCAAGCTTGGCGTTTCCGGGGCGACATCCAATCCGGTGATCGTTTCCGATCTGATCAAATCAGGCCAATTCGACAACTGGATCGAAGAGCTTACCGCCGCAGGACACGAGGCCGACGAGATTGCCTGGACGATCACCGATCGCATGGTTCAAAACGCCCAGGACGTCTTTTTACCCGTCTGGGAGCGTACCGAGGGGAACGACGGGTACGTCAGCTTCGAGCTCGATCCTCTGCTGGAAGACCCGGAGCGTAACCTGCCGCACGACGAGCGAGTGGCCCAGTACATCGAGCTGGGCAAGAAGTGGGGCAGCGGTCATAAGAACCGCATGATCAAAGTCCCGGCGACCCCTGCCGGCATCGATGCGTTAGAAGAACTTTGTGCCGCCGGCATCACGTTGAACGTGACACTTTGTTTCACCATGCGGCAATATCACGCGGCTCGCGAGGCCGTTTGGCGCGGCGCGCAGCGGCGGAAATCGACCGACGCGTTCAAAAGTGTCTACTCTATCTTTGTTTCTCGCGTGGATGTTTATTCCGAGAAGCATCTGCCCGATCTCAGCGATGCGGCCCAGGGGCAACTGGGGATTGTGAACGCCAAGAACATTTGGAAAGACAACGCCGAGTTCTGGGCCGACAAGAACTTGAAGCTGCAGCAGGAATTAATCTTCGCGTCGACCGGAACGAAGCTTCCTTCCGATCCTCCCTGGAAGTACGTCGCGGCGTTCGCCGGGGATGGAATTGAAACGAATCCCCCCAAGACGAACCAACAGGTTCAAGAGAGTGGCAAGTCGTTCGACCGAGAGATCGATCAGTTGCCGCCACAGTCAGTGCTCGACGAACTCGACAGCAAAGTCGACTACGTCGATCTCGAGAATGTGTTGATGGAAGAAGGGATCGCCAAGTTCGCCGATCCACAGAAGGCCTTGCTCGCATTGATCGAGTCGAAAAAGGCCGCCGTCTAAGCGGATACCGACTACAGGTAATCCGCAAACAAATCCCCCTCCGGCCAATCAGCAACCGCATTGGCCGGGGCATGCATCGGCGAGTCGATCTTCCTGGCATAGGGCTGACCGTCGGGGGCGGTATCTTGATTGAACAGCACGCTCCACGTCACACCATCGGCGCGAGAGACCAGCAGCGTCGATACGCCGGTCAGGCGGCCGGTATGCCAACACGTCCACGGCAGCACACTGCCGGGCGCTTGACGCACGAGCCAACCGCACGCGTAGTAGGCCTCGTTGCCGGTGATTTGTTTGCCGGCGATCTGCGGTGGAGCAAACATCGTTTGCAGTGATTCGCGCGAGAGGATCGCATCGGCCGTGGGAAAGAACAGCTCCGACGTAAAGCGAACCATATCGACCGACGAAGCCAGCCAGCCCCCGACCGACGCCAGGTTCTCGATGCGTTCGATCCCGTAAGGATAGGGGACCGGATCGATGCCTCGCTCTCCCAAGACATTTCTTCCGGTGCGCTGCTTGGTATCTCGATACTCGACCTCGCCGGCGGCGCGATGCTTGGGGAGCGTCCGCGCCAGACGCATGCGGCGGATCTGCATCGGCTGCAGCACTTCCTGCTGCACATAGTCGCCGTACGACTGGCCGGTTACCTGTTCGATCATCTGCCCTAACATCAAGTAGCCCACGTTCGCATAGGCATGCCTGGTGCCTGGGTCGAAGTCGAGTTTGCGCGTCAGCGCGAAACGGAGCACGTCCTCTTTGGCCAGTGGAAAGGTGACCTTCAATGCCGCACGAACCTGCCGACTCATGGCAAACGGATCGCCCGACGTATCTTTGTCAAAACCACCGCTATGCTGCAAACATTGCCGCACGGTGACATCGGCCAGGCGAGGATCGACCCAGCGTTGTGGATCTTCGGGTAAGAAGCTGGCGTTCAGCAGCGGCACGATCGGCTGATCCAACTGAACCTTGCCCTCTTGCACCAGTTTCATGACCGCGACGGCAGTGATCGGCTTGGTGAGACTGGCAATACGAAACAACGAGGTCGGCTGCACCTTTCGCTTACCAGGCAGATCGGCGTGGCCAAATCCTTTGGCGTAAACGAGCCGGCCTCGATAGGCCACCGCCAGCGATACCCCCAGCGGCTTGTTCTTTTCAATGAACTGCCCGATCGTCCGGTCGAACGCTTCGAGCCCCGGCAGACTCTTCCCCGTAGAGGCAACACCATCGGCCGCCGTGCACTCTTCGGCAGACCAGGCTCCGATGCCGCTAGTAGAGATAAGCATGCCCAGCCGGGCGAGAAACTGGCGGCGATCAGGGGTGTTTTTCATTTTTTGGAACCATCCAGCGCGGGGAGATAACCATTGGCGCGAAACCAAACCAGCGCATCCCGCAAGGTCTTATCGAGGGGACGAATCTGATAGTCGAGTTCTTCCATCGCCTTGTCGCTGCGATAGTAATGGTACTGGCTACCCATCTTAATCGCTGCCGAGTTCACCTCCGGCTCTTTTCCATCCATGTGGCCATACATATCGCCACTGAAACCGGCGATCATCCCGATCACCGGTCCCAAGCGGGCCCACGGCGGCCGCCGACCCGTGATCGCGGCCATGCGTTTCCAGAGGTCGAAGTAGGTCAGGTTCTCGCCGCCGAGGATATAGTTCTCGCCGACCTTCCCCTTGTGAATGGCCGTGATGATCGCCGCAGCCACGTCGCGAACATCGCAAACGCTGCCACCACCGCTGGGTGCCATGGGGGGCTGCTTCTTCACGACCGAAATCAGCATCCGGCCGGACGAAGGCTTCCAGTCCCACGGCCCGAACATCAACGCCGGGTTCGTGATCACGACGTTCAAGCCTTGGGGAACCATCTCGCGCAGGGCGTCTTCGGCGGCACGTTTGGTGACGACGTAAGGGCAGGGGATCTTCCCCTCGCGGGGCGAGTCTTCGTTGGCCGAGGCATCCTTCTTGCCCACACCCAACGCATCGACCGAAGAAACGTGCACCATGCGGACCCCTTGCTTCAGGGCTGCTTCGGCGACGATCCTGGTCCCTTCGACATTCACCTGCTGCATCAGCTTTTCTTTGGTCCAGCCAATATGCACCACGGCCGCCGAGTGAATGACCGCATCGACGCCGATCATGGCCGTGTTCACCGCCTCTTCTTCACGGATGTCGCCGGGGACCGCCTCGACATCGAGCCCTGCTAGCGAACGATCGATGCGCGGATCTCGGACCATCACGCGAACCTGATGCCCTTGATCCAACAGCATTCGCGTTACGTTGTTGCCCACTAATCCGGTAGACCCGGTGACAAGTGCCAGCACTATGTTTCTCCCATCACGCGTTGTTCGCAGCTTGCTTGCGTTTAATTGTCGCTCAGAGTCCCCAGACTTTATATAGGACAACGCCAGGCATCTGATCGCCCCCTTAGCCTGCCTATCGGGGGTGGTGATCTCCCCAACCCGGCCAATAAAAAACTTAAAATATATGGCGAGAGTTTACTCTTACCGATAAGATCAGTTGCGGATAGTCGGTGTTCTTATCTCTTATCTCGACGGCTGATCCTCGATCGCTCCGGTCTCATCACGGGAAAATTCAAATGCTTCTTCCTACGTCGCCGCGTTGGCAGCGCTCGCGCGCTTTTACGCTTGTCGAACTATTGGTGGTAATTGCCATTATCGGCGTTCTGATTGCCTTGCTTTTGCCGGCCGTGCAGCAGGCTCGCGAGTCTGCCCGACGGATGCAGTGCTCGAACAACATGAAGCAAACCGCTTTGGCCATGCACACTTACCACGATATTCACGGCATTCTGCCAGCTCCCGGCTATGGTGGTAACCACCTCGGCTGGAGCGCTTCGATCCTTCCGCAGTTGGAACAAAATGCCATCGCCGAGGGGCTCGATTACACCACCGGCAGTCACGTCGCGACCGGTCGCGTGAAGTACGGTATTTACCGCGTGGATGCTTATTTGTGCCCGAGTGCCCCCAGTTCGGAAACGTACTCGCCACGTACCGACGAGGTCTACAGCGGCCAGCAGTGCTTTGCGATCCACTACTTCGGCATCCTCGGCCCTCAAGGCAACAACGCTTCCTCGAGCCAGGCCTACGATTGCCAGAACCTTTCCGAAGCATTCGGGGGACGCTGCACCGAAGGGATCATGTGGGAGAAAGGCTCGAAGTTTCGCGACGTGACCGACGGTCTCTCGAATACCTACCTGATGGGTGAGAACTCGTGGAAGGACATGCCCTACCGCCGCTACTGGCTGCGGGGCGAATACAACGATTCGCGCGGCAAGCTCTTTTTGATCTCGAAGAACATCCAGGCCCCCATTAACAGCGGCGTGGACGACAAGTGGAACACGGTTGCGTTTGGCAGCCTGCACCCAGGCGGGGCGATGTTCTCGCGGGGTGACGGTTCGGTGACGTTCGTCCCCGAGACGGTCGACTTCGCCACGTTTTTAGCCGGGGCCAGCAAGTCAGGCAACGAGCCTGTCAGCGCCAATTAAGTCCGCGTTTCCTTTGCCCCGGTGTTCGAAGCCATGGTTTTAGCACGTTACTGGCCAGGCCTGGTCACGCTTGTTCTGCTCGCAGTCTCGCTCGGCTGCAACTCGAAAGCTGGTCTGGCAACCTACCCCGTCTCAGGCACGGTTACCTATCAGGGCAAGCCGGTGCCGGATGGGTCGATCACGTTGATTCCTGATTCGCGACAAGGCAACAGTGGCGCGGCGGTATCGATCGATATCGTCAACGGCAAGTTCGATTCGGCCACGGCCGATCGAGGGCATGTCGGCGGGCCGCACATGGTCCGCGTGGTTGGCCTGGACGGTAAAGGAGATGGCGATCTCTTTCCCCATGGGCAAATGTTGTTTCCTGACTACGAAACGACCCTCGACCTGCCCAAAGAGGGATCGACCCAAGAGATTGTCGTCCCGATCGATTTGAAGATGCCCAGACGTCGCTAGTCCCCTAAGGGAAGTGCTTAGAACGCTGCTGTAGATCGAATCGAATCGCTTCCGTCTTCGAACGCAAGAGACGCACCCGAACAAGTTCGAGTGCGTCTTCCCGCTTTCGCGGCTTGCGTGGTTCGTTACACAGCGCGGCGGTTATTTGTCGCCAGCTTCAGCGAACGCCTTGTCGACGTTGCTTCGCGTTTCTTCGTGATCCAGTTCGGCGTAGTACTTGTCCGAAGTGACCTTCGGAGCGGCACCAACGGTGTTCTTGTTGGCATCGATCATCGCCGTGTACTGGTTATCTTCGGTCTTGGTGATCTTCACCTTGTCGGCTGGAATAGCCGTGTATTTCTCACCTACTCCCAGCGTACCACCGGAACCGAGAATGAAGTATTCCGCTTGGCAATCTTCCATCTTGTGATTGAAGACGATGTCGTCCAACTGACCAAGCGTTTCATTACCACTTCCCTTGACCTCCAGGTCGTTCAGGGCCGAAGCGAGAAACATTTCCTCTGCTGTCAGATGCGGAGCATCCGTCGACTTGAAGTACTTGCTGTTCCGTTCGTGGAACGAATCGACCGTCAGATCGGCAGCATGTTCCAGCGACAAAGCCGGAGCGTTCTTCAAGTCTTCAGCCGTCATCGGAATGCTGAGCTTCAGCGTGGCATCGTCGTCGGTGTTCACCCAAGCCATGTCCACCGCTTTGGCAGGCACAGCATGATCGGTCTCACCAACGCCAGCGATACCGCCGCTACCGATGATCAGGTAAGCGACTTTGCCATCCTTGGTCATGACAATATCGTTGACCGATCCGACGGTGTCTTCCTTGTTGGATCCGTAGACGCTAGCGCCCAACACGCGAGTCGCGGCGATGCGATCCGATTTTTCGGAATCGGTCTTGGCTGGCTTCGCCTGGCTATCGGAATCCTTCGCAGGCTTTTCCTCGGCAAAAGCTGGAACCACCAAGGCCAATGCGAGAAATAGTCCTAAAATACGCGTTACTAACATTTCAGAATCTCCTAAATGAAACTGAGGTTGTTCGAGATAGAAGAAGGCAGTCGCAACTGCCATACCGACTTCAAGTATCTTGCTTAAGAAAAGCTCAAGTGCCGGCAAATCCGCCTGTTTTAAAGCACTTAGACAAGACAAGATCGCGCAGCTTACCATCACGCCGTCTCGATACGTTTGCCTGCTGATCGTTTCCCGAACACCCTGAACGTATTCCCATCAGCAGGGTGTTTGCGACCACTTACGCTACGGGAACTTGCGAATAGATCCGCATGCGAGAGGGACTGATCGAGAGAGTCCCGGTATACGTCCGCCTATCGCGTGGTTCTTCTTCCGGCATTCGCTGAGCGACTGTCGACAAACCAGAGCGGCTTGCCAAAGTGAGAGATCCCTAAGAGGGAGCACGACGGAGATCGCCTGCCTTGCCGAGGCAGACGCGGCATCTGCGTCTTAGTAATTCGAGACAGGATCGCAACCAAGAAAAAAGGACACCGTGGACGTCGACCTGAAATCGGGGGTTATCAAGCCGACATTCCACGGGCCACTTGCCTGCTTCCTGGAAATTCTTCACAGACTATGCAACAGCCGCAAAAGGGGTTGTGAATCTATGAAGTATCCCGAAATAGGCCAATCGTTCGATTCACGTCGCTTCACGGCTGTGGGTGGGCTTAAATGCATGCGATGTGCCAAAACGGGTTGAACGCCGAGAATTGGTGATCAAATATCGAGCCGTGCCCCCATATCGTGGTTAAAATGGAGAAGATCTTCCCCTTGAGGCAACTTCTGGCGATGAAAACACCGGTCGCTCGAAGGCCGAACTGATCTGAAATCACGCTTGTCGCAACGAGGATGGCTGGCTACAAACCAGTTACACGTCCCTTTCGCCCGAAAAGAGCCTATGTCGACCAGCCCACAACTCGAATCGATTCAGCCGGCAGACCAGATCCAATGGGTCAAGTCGCGCCGGGTGATGCCGGCCTGGTTGATGTCTCTTTTGATTCATGCGCTGTTGGGAACGCTGCTGATTCTGACCGTCAGCACCGTATCGCAAGGGATCGGAGACGAGCCGGCCCGGCGTGGGAGCATTGCCCTGGCCAATCGCAGCGAGAACGCCACCGAGTACTTCGACGGCGACTCGAGCCAGAATGCCGACAGTCAGCAAACGACCGATTCGCAGCAAGCGGCCCAGGCCATCAGCGATGCGATGCCGGCAGTCGATCTGCCACCCAGCGTTTTGAGTAAGCTCCTTCCCCAAGGAGACCAGGCCCTGACCGGCGAAGAGACATCCGGCCTTCCTTCCGCCGGCGGCATGACCCAAGGGGGAGCGTCCTCCAAAGGTGGCCTCGGCAATGAAGGGACCACCTCGGTCTTCGGCGCGGAAGGGCGCGGTAACAAGTTCGTCTACGTCTTCGACCGCAGCGGTAGTATGGACGGCCGACCGCTGGCCGCCGCCAAGCAGCAGTTGATTAAGAGTCTGCACGATTTAGACAAGCTGCATCAGTTCGCCATTATCTTCTATAACGAAAACCCCCAGGTCTTCAGTCCGCGCGGCAATGGGCCGCAGTTGGTCTTCGCCGATGAACAAGGCAAGAACCTGGCCGAGCGCTTCGTCCGCGGGATTATTGCCAGCGGCAGTACGCAGCATGTCGATGCCTTGTCGATGGCACTCAAAATGAATCCGGACGTCATCTTCTTTCTGACCGACGCCGACCAGCCGCAGTTGTTTCCGGCCGACCTCGATCGGATTCGCAAACTGAACAAAGGATGCTCGATCCACGCGATCGAATTTGGCTACGGCCCCTACGATGGACGACGCAACTTTCTGGTAAAATTGGCCGACGAGAACGACGGCAAGCATGTTTACGTCGATATCTCGAAGCTCCGTGCCCAACCCTAATATCAACTACCTGGTAAGATTGAGACCTCCGTTGCGTCGTCGTGCGTTCCTGTTCACGCTTGTTCTCTCCACGATCGCCTTAGGCGTTTGTGCCAGGCAGTGCGCAGCCGACGACATCGTCACCCTTCGCCCGGCCAATCCCACCGCCGAGCCCACCAAGGTCCGCGGCAACGTCATCGACTACACCGGTCAGGTACTGACCCTGCAAACGGCTTCCGGGCAAACATCGATCCCTGCGGAGAAAGTCGCGTCGATCGAAACCGACTACGCCTCCGACGTGATGCAGGCCAAGCAGTTTCTGATCGAAGGGAAATCGAGCGAAGCGGCCCGGCTGCTGGCCGCCGCGGTCGCTGGCGAACGTCGCCCGTGGGTAAAGCGCGAGATCCTGGCTCTTGAAGCAATCGCCCTGCAGAACGCCGGACGTCCCATCGAAGCGGGCAACACGTTCCTGAAGATTGTGGCCGACGATCCGCAGACGATTCACTTCGCGGCCCTGCCGCTGGCCTGGTTCAGCTTGCCACCCCACTTCGAGCGCGACCGAGCCGCACGGCAGTGGATGGAGATGCCGTCGCCGTATCCCCAGCTGATGGGTGCCAGTTGGCTATTAAGTACTTCCGATCGTTCGCAGGCCATCGGCGTTCTCAACAATCTTCGCAGCAGCAAAATCCCGCAGATCGCGCTGCTGGCCGAAGCGCAGCTGTGGCAAACCAAGATCGTCACCGCCACCCAGGCCGACGTGCAGCTATGGCAGCGGCAGCTGGCTGCCGGCATCCTGCGCGACGAAGCCCTTGCCGGTCCACTGCTGGTCGTCGGCAAAGCCTGGCGGCAACTCAACAACGACAACCAGGCGGCCCTCACCTTGATGCGGCCGCCGATCTTGTATCCCAATCAACGACCCGTAGCCGCCGAGAGCCTGCTGCAAGCAGGCCGATCGCTGGAACGCGCCGGGCAGACCGACGAAGCCGTTCGTGTGCTGCGCGAAGCCATCGAAAAATATGGCGACCAGCCAGCGCGGCAGGAAGCGGAAATCAACCTCAAACGAATCGCCAGCTCAGGTAGCAACTAGGAGGCAGCCTTGGCCAATTTGACACGTATTGGAATTTGGACTGCCTGCCTGGCCGTGCTGGCCTTGGCCATGCTCGGCGGAGGCTCCAGCTTACTGCCCACCGCCGGACCTCAATCAGTCAGCGCGCAAGATAGTGCGCCGGTCACACCACCGGCGGACCCGCCTGCGGCAGCCCCCGAGAAGACCGGCTTCATCGACATCGTCCTCAGCGGCGGGATCGTGGGGGGGCTGATTCTTGTCTTCCTGCTGGCCCTGTCGATGACGGCGGCGTACCTGGTCTTCGAACAAGCGATGACCATTCGCAAAACCGAGATCATGCCGCCAGAGCTGGGCGATACGGTCCGCGACCATCTGTTGGCCGGCAAAGTTCAAGAAGCCGAACGTGCTTGCCGCGAGCGTCCCAGCTTCCTGTCGTTCGTCCTGCTAAGCGGCATCGCCGAACTCGATGGGGGCTGGACCGCCGTCGAGAAGGCGCTCGAAGACGCCACTGCCGAACAGTCCGCGCGTTTGTTTCGCAAGATCGAATACCTTTCGGTCATTGGCAACATCGCCCCCATGGTTGGGCTGCTGGGTACGGTCACCGGTATGATCTTCGCTTTCCAACAAGTGGCTGCCACGCAGGGAGCCGCCGGGGCAGGGGACCTGGCCGAAGGGATTTACCAGGCGCTGGTCACCACGGTGGGCGGTTTGCTCGTGGCGATTCCTTCGCTGGGTGCGTTCGCCATCTTCCGTAACTGGGTGGATGAGCTGGTGGCCGAAGCGGCTTACGTCGCTCAGCAGGTCTTCACACCGCTTAAACGTCGCAAGCGTCAAGCGGCATCCCAGGCCGCAAGGAGCTAACTTCCGTGCGTGTGCCCAGCAACTTGAAACCTGGCCAGGCCGAGTTCAACATGACGCCGATGATCGACGTCGTGTTCCTGTTGATCATCTTCTTCCTCGTCTCCAGCCACCTGGCGAAGCAGGAAGCCCAGATGCCGCTACCGCTACCCACCGCGAAGAGCGGCCAAGAGATCATCGACGACCAGCAGCCGCGCGTGGTGGTGAACATCGAAGCCGATGGCTCGCTCATCCTGGCCGGCAGGCGCGTTCCGCCAGAGCAACTGAAAGAACGCCTCGCTGCCGAGCGAGCGCGAAGCGGTGACTCGATCGAACTGCGGATCCGCTGCGATCGCCAGACTCCCTACGCCAACGTGAAGCCCGTGATGCTGGCCGCCACCGAGGCAGGCATCTGGAGCATTGCCTTCTCCGTCATTAGGCCGGAGGACGCGCGATGAGACGTCCCAGTCCTTACCGAGATCGCGGACCACTGCAAGTCGCCATGACGCCGATGATCGACGTCGTGTTTCTGCTGCTGATCTTCTTTCTGTGGACGGCCAGTTTTCAGATTGTCGAGTACGCACTGCCCAGCAGTATCTCGCCCCCCAGCAACGTCGGCTCGTCCGCCGAACGCGAGCTGGAGATCGAAGACTTCGAACAAATCGTCGTCCGCATCACCGGCGAGCCTGGTAACCTCACCTACGCCGTCAACGAACGCCGCACGCAAGAGTTGCCGGAAGTTCGCGAGATCCTTGGCGTGTTGGCCTCTATCAAGAACGACGTTCCCTTAATCATCGACCCGGTCGAAGCGGTCCCCGTCGGCCAGGTCATCGATGTGTACGACATCGGCCGCGTGCTGAACTTTCAAGAGATCCAGTTCGCCGTTGAACCCGATTAGAAAGCACAGATCACCCAATCAAACGTAGGATGGCTACGCCTTCCCAGGCGATCACCATCGTCCCAATCGATCACCACCAACAGAGATCCCCAAAAAACTCCTAGCCCTGAAAGGGCGACAGAATTTTACTTGCCATGAAAATGATTCCCTTCATCACGATCACCCTCCTCACGTTCGCCAGCGTGACGTGGGCGCAGTCTGCGCTGGAGGACGATCGGCGGATGATCGAGGGGCTGCTGGATCGTCAGTTGTTTGGCCTGGCCGAGCGCTACGCCGCGCAGCAGATCATGGCCGAACAGATTTCGCCTGCACATCGGGCAGAGATGGCCGCGGAACTCGTGCGCGCCTATTCGCTGCACGCGCTCAATGCTCGCCCAAGCGAACGCGACCGCTACTGGAACTCGGCGGCGGCGGTCCTGCCTCAGTTCCAAAAACAATTCCCCGATCCGGCCACGTCGATCCTCATCCAGGTACAAACGGCCCATAGCCAGTTGGCCCAGCTGCGGCTTCTGCGGCAAGAAGGGGAGGCCTTCAACGACGATACCAAGCTGGCCCAGGCCCAGCAGCTTTCCGCCCAGGTCCTACAGCAGTACGAGGCATTGCAGGAAAAGGTCGACGAGTTGCTGCGCCTGTCGCATGCTGCCGGCAATCAGCTCCCCCTCACGTCAGACCAGCTACTGGCCCTCTCGCGCAAAGTCATGCTGCAGTCGGCCGAAGCCGCCGAAGAACAGGGGCTCAGCTACCCGGCCGATTCGCCGGATCGCACCAACGCGATGATCCAGGCCATCCAGCGCGCCGAACCGCTGACCAAGCTCCGGCCCGACACCCAGGTCAAATGGCCGGCTCAGCTACTGGCGATCCGCGCACTGCGCCACCTGGGCCGGTTAGATCAGGCCCGCAGCACCGCCACAATGCTCTTGGAAATGGATCCACCACCGCCGCCGAGCGTGATCAGTGATGCCTGGGCTGAAGACATTCGCGTGGCCCTGGCCCAGAACAACTTGGCACTCGCCACGCAGCGGATCAACAAGGCTCGCGCGGCAGACGGCACTTCGTCGCCGGAACTCGATTACGCCATCTTCGAAACCTACCTGGCCCTCTGGAAACAGGCCGAAGAGAAACAGAACACGCAAGACATCCAGCTATGGCAAGGCCGCTCGGCCGCGGTCGTACGCGAACTGGAACAGCTATACGGTTCGTACTGGGCCCGCCGCGCCGAGCAGCAGTTGACCGGCAGCGCGAGCAGCGGCGGCATGCAGAACGTCGACCTGCTGCGCCGCACCGCCGAGAACTACGTCCGGCAAAAAAACTGGGACGAAGCACTGAAGAACTACGATCTGGGTGCCCAAGCGGCCCGTGCTTCCAACCAGCCGTCGGAAGAGTACCAACTGCGTCTGGCCGCGGCGGCCGTCGCCATCGAAGCCGGCAACCTGGCCGAAGGGGTGCAGCGCCTGCGGGCTGCGGCACTCGAATTTCCCGCCGAACAAGACGCTTCACTACGCCACCTGACGGCAGCCTACTACCAATCGCAACTGGCCCGGCAAACCGATCCGCCGCAGTTGGAACCCTACATTCAGTTGCTGCAGGAAAACCTCAGCCGTTGGAGCGAAGGGGAGCCGGCCGCCCAGGCCGCCATGTGGCTCGCGCAGATCGAATTCTCGCAAGGGCATTGGCGGGCCGCCACCGAGGCGTACCTGCTCATTCCACCAACATCAACGCAGTTCTCCTCGGCGGTCGAAGGGGTTCGTCAGGCCTCGCTCAAGTGGTTTCAAACGGCCCAGGCGAAGCAAGAACTCGTTCCGCAAGACGTCCGCAAAGTGATCGACTACTTCGAGCAAGTCGTCCTCCATGGTCAATCCGCCGGCGGCGAGTGGACCGCCACCATGCGGCTGGCTTCCGAGTCCGCCGCGCAGCTCTGGCTCAACTACACCGACAACGGCTACGACAACGCACGAGCCGTGATCGAAGTCGCCCTGCGATCGAACCCCAACGGCCCCGATGGTTGGCGAAGCCGCTTGCAGTCGCTACAGGTCATCGCCCTGGTCGGCCTGGGCAAACTCGATCAGGCCCAGGCCAAACTGCAACAAGTGCAGAACGACAGCCCACAACAGCTATTCGAAGTGCTGCAAGCGCTCGGCCAGATGGGCAGTTCCGCCTCGCCCGCCATCCGGCAGCAGATCGCCGAGATCGAACTGAAGGTCATCGCCATGCTGCGACCGAACCTGATGCAGTTGGACGAAGCAACCCGCATGGTGATCATCACGCGCGAAGCGGAAGCCCTGGCCGCCAGTGGCAAGCTCGACCGCGCAATCGAGCTGTACACCACCCTCGCCGCGCAGCTTCCCGGCGATGCCGAAGTGCAGGCAGGCCTTGCCCGCATGCTCTCTCGCGGCACCACCGCAGAGCTGCAACAGCAAGCCCTTGATCGCTGGCGACAAATCAGCCGCAAAAGCCGCACGCAGTCCCCAACCTGGTACGAAGCCAAACTCGAAATCGCCCGCTGCCACATCCAACTTGGCGACGCGGAAGAAGCGAAGCAAGTCGTGCGCTATCTACAAACCCTGTATCCCGACATGGGCGGCCCCGAAATGAAAGCCCGCTTCGTAGAGTTGATGCAGCGCCTACCACGGAATTAGAATGCTCCCCATCAAGCCCTGGGTGCCACGCCTAAGTCATCCAACGAAACAATGACCCCCTTCCCGTTATTCTTCCCCCTTGCGCGGCCGCCCCGTTACGGCACGCGTTATACGACTAGAGGATACGTGATACGCAATGTCGAGATCGACAATACCCTTAATCCACCCGATATACCTTGATGTGCCGATGCTGGTCTCATTTGCGGCCGCGACTCAAGGTGGTTTATCTTTCGGCGCTGAAGTTACCTCGGAGACCGCAACGTCGAAATCCGATGACGTAAAGATTGCGGGCAAATTCGGAATTAGCAATCTCTTCTCGAGTTTGTTTGAAGCTTCAGTAGATGCTGAAGCTGCGTCCTCTCGGTCTGAAGACGGGAAAGAGATGCGTCGTGAGTCCAAATCGCACACAGAAGCATCAATTGCCATTCTTCTCTACGACCATCTCAAGAGAAGTGAAGGCTATATTTTTACGCCAGCTTCAGCTGAGGATTTTGCTGACATTGAGCCCGGTGCATTGGTCGAGATTACGGGTACGCTCGAAAAGAATGCGATCGACTGGGTAATCGACTTTATTGACGCCGTAAGCATATTGAGCGGGCTTGATCCTTCCCAGACTCCTCCACCACAGAGTGGCAGGAACAAAGGTGGAAACAGACCCGCACCAAAATCACAAGACCATCAGTTGATTCACATGCGTGAGATGATGGACAAAGACCGGCAGCGAACGCCAATATCTAACGCCGTAGTCCGATGCTCACAGCCAGAAGGACTTAATGCAGTCGTGACTTTGCGAACGGCGAACCTGCGTGACCTTACTCTTAGCGAATTACACAAGAATACGGTTAGAGTAATCGGAAAGGTAACCAGAACAATTACAGACGGCGAGACAATGAGTGCGTTTGAGAATTACGGTTTTGCGTTGCTGAAACCCGATATACTTCGTGGCATGTTTACCGAATTGTCGAAGGCAGATGAAATGGTCGCTGATTTCACTGACGTTGAGGTTCGGGGGCCGGCAGTTCAAATTCTGCCTCTAATGGTATTCGTATGATTTCGCAAATTCGTATAACAAAGCCGTGAACCGGAGCACTCATTCACGCGGCAACTGAAATCAAAGTCGTTCGCCGCGCCCCGGTGAACTCAATCGTTAGACACAGAAAGTACGAACGATGATTGCAGCCCCTTGGTATCTATCCTCAATCGGCATCATGTTGGTTGTCATCGGTGCGCTCGCCGGCGCAGTCTTCAGCGCCGGCTCCTCCCGGACCCATATCGACCCGCGCATGAGCGACGAGGAGATCGCCAAACGATTGGACCGCCAACAGTCGATCGGATTCCCGGGGTTCATGGTCTACGCCGGCTTGCTCTGCCTGGTCGTCGGCATCGGCTGGCGGGTGCTACGGGTGTTCCTCTAATGCCTGGCGGGCAGTGGTTTCGGTGCCGATTGCCCCGCCTAACCTCGCGCTGGGTGCCACTGTCACCCCAAAAAAGACTCCGTGTGCCACCGGCCTCTGGCCAGTGCGAAGCGGTTTCCATCTTCAACCGATCCTTCCGGTCGATGAATCCATCCCAGGTTGCAATCGTCTACGTCGGCCAGTGAGTTCCGTACCTTTACTGCTTCGCCAGTTGGTACCTGAGTCGCACTGGCCCAGAGGCCAGTGATACACGCACGCGTTCACTTTCACCCGGGGAATGTTGGCATTTCGTGCCGACGATTCCCCCCAAACTTTTTCCCAGAAAATTTCCCGGTGGTACTTTTTAACGGAAGCGCTTCCCCAATAAATTACACGTATCAGCCCACCAATCACTCTTGATTTGGGTGTGCTAAGTCCTGTGCCTGCTTGTGCCTGGGCTTTATTTCCTGCCCATGGGCAGGTCTCTGACGACTTCTTCAACACAAACACATCACGCGTCTGTTGCGTGAGCACCGTATTCCTTTTTTGGAAGGCAGAATTGTCATGTCCCACGCCAACCCACAACCCCGTACCAGCTTTCCGCCGGCGACCAGTGCGCAGCCGGAAGCAGCACTCTTCGATCGCTTGATCGATGTGTGCGACCGGCAAGATGATCTCATCCGCCGGCAACAGGCAGAGATCGAGCGGCTGCGCGAGCAGCTTGCCGGCCTGCCTGCGAAAGTGGAGCCCCACCGGCCCAGTCCGCCCCAGGCCGAGGTGCGTTCGATGCCGAAGGCTTCCACGCCGAAACCACTGACGCCACCGCAGTTCGACTCACCCTCGACAATACAGAAAGCTCTCTCTTCGGCGCAACCGGACGAGAGACCAACCTCGGGGCAACCTGCGAAAGAGACGGCTGCGATGCCTAAGGCGTGCCTGCCCAAGGGCTTCCCAACGGGGCACGCCATACCAGAAGGACCGATCCCGCGGCGCGAGGCCCCTACACCCAAGCCCAAAGCAACCAGGCACCATTCCGCGAACTCGTTCACCCCGCCAGACCATCGTGCGCCATCGCTACCAGACCGGTCGCTTCAAAGGGAAATCGCGGCTACCAGCCGGCAGCCACTTCCCCCGCTTCACCCAGATGGCGAATTGCCCAAATCAGATCCGCGTAAGGTCGGTCCTCCTCGCAGCGGTAACAATCGTGTCCGCGAGTTGCTGAATCAATATTTCGATCGTGTGCCGAAGGCTTCTAGCCAGGTCCTGCCTGATACCAGCCAGGCAAGCGCGCCCCCACATCGAAGACACTGGCCTGAGCCGGTGGAGAGATGGCCCAGGTCTCTGAGCAACTGAGCGATTCGCACGAAGAAACGCCCGTGTGAACTGCCCCCCTCGGCAGTGTGACGTGACAACTCGGCATGAGCGAATTGGTTCGCAGAGTCGTAGGGTTCAAGATGGCTATCGGCTAAGAAGCCGTAGTCAGCGCTACGATCTAACCGCGGCGTTTGTCAGGCCGGCGGCCTGGTACCGGTGCATGCGCCGGGCACCGTTGCTGGCGCGTCAGAACTCTCCCTGATATCAACGGTAGTCCCAGCATGTACAGCAAACGGTTTGCTATCGTCAGACACTTTGTCTCGAATCGTTCGGAACGAGGGGCCAGGGCCGAGGAGCGCGTGCGTGGCAACAAGCTTTATGTCCTTCAGAAGTCGGGGGAAAAGAGTTTCTGCTGTTCCTAGTCGTAGGATGGGTACCGTCGTCTGCGGCGGATAGCCATCTTTCTTCGCAATGTTCAAGCTGACTAGCGGCGAAGAAACCTGCGACTGACCAGCCACTTACAGGCTGCTCGAATTAGCTACCAAACGGGTTCGTCGCTTTGAGTGGGCGAGAAACGTGCACGCCCAACACGATTGCGATCGAAGCACCGAAGAAGATCAACATGGTTTGGAATTCGAGCATTGCTAGGTTCTTTGTGTGAAAGATTTTCCTGAGGGGGGAGGCGTTGTTGGGAGAACTAAATTCACTTGCCGTGCCAAAGTGCAAAGCGGCAGTTTGAATTTCGAAAGGGGCCGCTTTTGCCCGGAGAAACCGGCACAATCGGCAGACTCGGAAAGAAACACCGGGAGGAGGTGAGGTTGTTGGTTATCGAGTCGACAACATCATTCGCGTTGTGAGATGTTCGGGCAAGCGGCTAGCAGAAACTTTCGTTTCCCCAGCAGCAAACCGATAGCAGTGCATCGCCGGCATGGGGGCTAGTGGGTTTGGAAAGCGTCGAACCAAAACTGGGTTGGATTGGATTTACAGGCCGCTATCAGGCAGTTGGCCGCATCGCCGATGCAGAAGTTTGCCGCCGGCTCATAAGATATTTGCGCCAGTAGAAAGCAATCGTCATCGTCCATCGTGGCGTCATGGACGTAGTACGGATAGCCGCCTACCTGGGTGACCTCTCCATCCTTCCAATAGCAGCCAATCCGACGCAGACTATTCAAGTATGCTTGGCCGACATCGCCTGTTGTCCAGTGATATTTGATGCTGCGGCCCAACTGAATCAGCTCGTCACGAAAGCTACGCACTCGCATTTTGAGTGGCTTGGGCCAGTTCTCGAACACGGGCAGATGCTCCCATCCTCCGAGAGGCGACGGGTAGCTGTCGGCTCGCCATCGCTCGACGCCGCAAGCTTGAACTTGGTAGTCGTGTTGACCCTGGGGCTCGGGTCGCGGCACTTCGAACGCTTTTTCCGCTGATGGCTTGTTGTAGGTTCGAACTAGGCAGCAGTTCTCTGGATCTTCAGCTAAGCCTTCCCAGCAGAGGTACACTGTAAACAGTTCGTACGCATCAGTTGGCGGGTCTTCGATCTCGGTCAGGTTGAACTGCGCGACGAAATCGAACGGATAGTTTCCGAACATAGGCCACTGTTCCCCAGCTTCCGCATAGGGAGTGCCCCCGAACCTGGTTGCCGTGATTGGGAGCGACTCGCCGGGCTTGAGCTTCGTGGCACGAAAGCGTGTGACAGGTTTGGCCAAGCCACGAACCTGACGGTCTATCTCTTGTTCGTGCTCACTGTTCTTACGATTCCACATGGCTTAAGCCTGATTGACGTTGAAGCGTTCACGTGTTGGGTAGGTCCCCAGTTTACTCGAAGCAGCAAGAACGTAAAAAAAGCTGAGCCCTCGCGTGGTGAGAGCTCAGCTTTCGCTTGATCAAGTTTTAGCCGCAAGGACTAAGCTTCTGGCGTAGCGGCTGGCGTGGGAGCTTCGGCCGGGGTGATCGGCTGTTCGTTGTAGCTGCCAGGGACGTAGCCTTCTTCGGTGATGACGTTGCCGCCTTGGGTGTCGTACGCACCGCCGCCGTAGTAGCCATTTCCGCAGTCACCATTGGGGCAGCTGCCGGTCTTGTTGTTCCAGTGTGGGCGGTGGTGGAAGCCGAGGTGCCAGCCGTAGTTCAGGTCGGCAGCGTTCCAGGTCCAAGGACCGCGAACGTTGTAAACGCCGAACTGCTGCGTGTCGTTGGGCCAGTAAGGGGTGGTGCGCAAGCTGCTGGGGCTACCGGTGATACCGCCAGGATAGGCCTGGCCGAACTGGTGATAGACCGGCGTCATGCGGCTGGAAGGAACACCCCACGAGTAGTTCGTCTGCATGTTGGCGTTCGGCGGAACGACCATCGCCACTGGCGATTGGTAGTTTTCGTACGCGTAACCGCCGTGCCATGGCATCTGCGACGCGTGCTGGGCATTGGCGTTGTTGCTATAGTTACGTCCCCACAGCCAACCAGCTTCAGCCGTTTGCACGCTGCCGCCAATTGTCAGGCCGACCAGGAGAGCGAGAATCAGTCGTGTCTGGGTCATCGTCATTAATTCCTACGTGAAGCGAGGGACGTGGTCCGGCTCGAGCGGTGTCTGATTAAAAGAACGGGTTGTAAGGATTCAGCCAAGTGCGACCGCCGTACCAGTGAACCTTGGTACGGTTGAAACCCTGACCACCGTTGTAGTAGTGGTAGTAGTTGCGGTGGTGCTTGTATAGAAACTCGTGCGGATCCAGTGGTGGATACGAGATGTACGTTTGAGGAACGTACGGAGGCGTCGTAATCGGAGCGGTATACATCGCAGCCGGATATCCGTAGTACGGATCGGCGACGTAGTACTGGTTCATGATGTCGGGGTAGGCCGGTGGGCTGGCGTACTCGTTAGCCTGAGCCGTCGAGCCAACCGCCATCCAGCCTGCAGTCAGGACCAGGGCGAACAAACAAGTTGTTGCAATGCGTTTCATCCGATTGATAGCTCCTGCCATAAGCGGCAATTGGGCAACCACGCGTATGGCCGTGGATGGGTTTCTTAGCGTCGCCATGTACATATGTCGGGAAACCAGTCCAAACCGCCGCCACTGGGTACTTCGGCAATCTGCGCGGGTCAGATAAGTCCAGGCCTTCCGTCGTAGATTAAATCGGCTATTCGGATGGGTAGTCTGAGACTTTATAGAGCTATCATGCCAAAAACCCCTATTCTTCCGAGTATGACAGTCATCCCCAATCTCCAGATCCTGCCGCTATCCCCGTAATCGACAAACTTTACTACAATCGTCGATCGGTCCCCGGTCTGGTCCCCTCGCTCTTTTGAAGCAAGGGGACTACGGTGAGGGGCTGGAAAACGAGTACCCGGGTCGCCCCTCACCCTAACCCTCTCCCCTGAGGGGCGAGGGGACCAGAATTGATCGAAACCCCATCAGTTGCTTCAGGAGTTTCCACGTTGTCGGAAGGCGCCACCACTACTGCGAACGGAACCGCACAAGGTAAGAAGTCTGCTCCCCGCCGCGCTACGGCCGAGACCATGGCCAAGAAGCAGCGCGAGATCTCGGTGAGCGAGTTCTTTGCCAAGAATCGGCACATGCTGGGGTTCGATAACCCACGTAAGGCTCTGCTGACCACCATCAAGGAAGCCGTCGACAACTCGCTCGACGCGTGCGAAGAAGCCGGCATACTGCCGGAGATCTGGGTGCATGTCGAACAAACGGGCGAAAGCCGTTACAAGGCCGCCATCCAAGACAACGGGCCTGGCATTCTCAAGAAGCAAATCCCGCTGATCTTCGGCAAGCTGCTGTACGGCTCGAAGTTCCATCGCCTGCGGATGAGCCGCGGCCAGCAGGGTATCGGCATCAGTGCCGCCGGTATGTATGCCATTTTGACGACCGGCAAGCCGATCAAGATCGTCAGCAAGACAGGCCTCAAGAAGCCTGCCCACTACTACGAACTGCGGATCGACACCAAGGTCAACAAGCCCGAGATCCTTAACGGCAAGGGAGAGGGCGAAGACATTCCGCCCGGCGAGAAAGGGGATCAGTACATCGAAGACCACGGCATCGAATGGGTCACCCATCACGACCCCGAAACCCCCGATGCCAAGCCCAAACCGATCTCTTCCGGAACGCGAGTCACGCTTGACCTGGAAGCCAAGTACCAGCGCGGCAAAGGGAGCGTCGACGAATACCTCGAGCAAACCGCCATCGCGAATCCGCACGTGACGCTGCATTACATCGACCCGAGCGGCATTCAGAAAACGTACCGCCGTTCGACCGACATCTTGCCGCCCGAAGCGACCGAGATCAAACCGCATCCTTACGGGGTCGAGCTCGGCCGACTCGTTTCGATGTGCAAGGAAACGACCGAGACGAGCCTGTCCGGCTTCCTTACCACGTCGTTTTCGCGCGTCAGTCCCACGATCGCCAAGCAGATCTGCGACAAGGCCAAGCTCAGCACGCGCATGCGGGTGAAGCGTATCGAACGCGATCACGCCGAGCACCTGTACTCGGCCATTCAAGACACCAAGATCTCGAACCCAACAACCGACTGCATCGTGCCGATCGGCGAAGATCAGCTGCTGAAAGGGCTGCATAGCGTGGTGCCGGCCGAGTTCTACGCCGCCGCGACCCGTCCGCCGGCCGTTTACCGCGGTAATCCGTTTCAGATTGAAGTGGCGCTGGCCTATGGCGGTAACGTCGAAACGCAGAAGATCACCAAGGACCTGCTGAAAGAACTGCTGCAGGAAACCGACGCGCGCACGGTACGTCAGTTCCTGATCCTCACGTTCAATGGCCTCGGCCCCGATGCGGCCGACAAGATCATCAAGCAGTCGAAGGTCGGTACCCGTAAGAGCCCGAACAAGCTGAAACCGAAAGAGGTCGACCACCTCTTCGATGCGATGCAGAACGTCAACGTCAACGAAGGGCAGTCGATGCAGGTCTATCGGTACGCCAACCGCGTGCCGCTGCAGTTCCAGCACGGCGACTGCGCGATCACCAAGACAATCGCCCAGACCAACTGGCGTTCGTATGGTCTTTCGCAATCGCGCGGCAACTTGCCCAGCGGCCCGGTCACCATCATGGTGCACATTGCCAGCGTCTGGGTGCCGTTCACCAACCAGGCCAAAGAAGCGGTCGCCAGTTACGACGAAATTCAGAAAGAGATGCGACTGGCGCTACAAACCGTCGGGCGAAAACTGGGGATGTTCCTCCGTCGCCGCATGAAGGTTAAGCAGCAAGCCGACCGCCGCAGTATCTTCCGCCGTTACCTGGGAGAAGTCGCCCAGGCCGTCAGCGACATCAACGGCACCAACAAGGAAGACATCTACGAAAAGCTGCTGGAAGTGGCCAAGAAGAAGACGGCCGAAGCAGACATGGTCTTCGACGAAAGCGGCAAGGCCGTCGATCCAGCCCAAGCCGATTACGGCGGCGGCGTGCTGATCGTCGACAAAGATGACGACGAGATGTTGGCCGATATGCTCAATCGTCCAACCGAAGCCGAACCCACCCCGGCGACGGCATTGAAGTCGAAAGACGATCAAGGCGAACTCTTTGACGCAGACGACGAGGACGAAGACGCTTAGGGCAAGCATTTTCCCTTCCACGAATGTTTGGCTCTTCTTGCTGAGCGTGGTCACACATTGCCCGCGCTCGCAGCCATATGGGGGGAAGCCATATGTCTCAAACCTTCTGTGTCCCCTTCTGAAGATTGGTGCTATATGCCCCCTCCAGATGGAAATTGCGTTTTTTTCTACAAATTAGATTGACGACAATTGACGGCAAGGGGGTCATGGGATATCACGGGAAAGTACCCATTATTCATGCTTTGTCCCATTCAATATCTCGCGCAATCATTTAGGGTCATTTAATGAAGAAGAAGCAAGCATTCACTCTCGTAGAACTCCTTGTGGTCATCGCCATCATTGGCGTTTTGATCGCCCTGCTACTGCCGGCCGTACAACAGGCCCGCGAAGCTGCCCGCAAGGTGCAGTGCCGCAATAATCTCAAGCAAAGCATCTTGGCGGTTCACAACTACCACGACACCTTCCTGGCCATGCCAGCCTACCGTCGCGACAACTCCTTCTGGGGTTGGGCTGCTCAGTTGCTGCCGTTCATGGAAGAGGACAACCTGAGCGAAGCGGTCGGCGTTCAAAACTACACCTTCCCTCAAGCAGTCGACGGTACCGCCGGTACGGCTGCTACTAACGCCTTGGGCACGGTTATCTCGGGCCTGCGTTGTCCTTCGACCACCGCCCCTGAAACCTACGAACAAGACGGCGTCGTGTATGGCGTGATCAGCTACGCCGCGTCGCGTGGCTACGGTCAGGCCGGCTACGACCAAGACGCTGCCGCCAACACCGGTGCGATCAATCGGGAAGGTCTGAAGTTCTCGGCTGTGACCGATGGTCTTTCCAACACATTCGCCATCGGCGAAGCTTCGGCTCGAGCTGGCGGCTGGGTGCCTGGTCCTCGTGGTTGGGCTTTCTGGGCTGGTGTTCCTGGCAATAACTATCTCGAACGACAGAACGCCCTCTCGAAGTGCGTTTCGTTCCCGATGAATGCCACCGCACATTGGGGCTTCACCAGTCAACATACCGAAGGGGCTTACTTCGCCTACTGCGACGGTTCGGTGCAGTTCATTTCCGAACACATCGAATTCGACAAGAACGGCGTGCCAAACGGTTGGTTCGGCGGCAATGGTGTCCGCGACCAAATCTACAGCAGCGCCAGCGGGATGGGTGTTTATCAACTGCTAGGCATTCGCGACGACGGTCAAACGGTCTCGCTGCCGTAACCCTGAAGTAAGCCAACTTTCAAGTCGCCGCTCCGGCGGCGCAAACGACAAGGGTTAAGAACTATGTACGCAGTAAGATGGACGCCGCTGGGGCTGATGCTGGTGCTGCTGATCACCACCGGCTGTGGCAGCAGCAGCGAGGTGAGCTTCGGCACGGTAACCGGCACAGTCTTTATCGACGGCCAGCCGGCACCGGCAGGGATCCGAATTGAATTCGACCCGGTTACCAAAGGCGTTCGCGGCAGCACGGCTGTCACGGATGCATCAGGCAACTACGAAGCCGACTACTCGATATCGACCAAGGGAGTTCGCCTGGGGACTTGTGTCGTGAAGTTGGAACAGCCCACCGAAGCACCGCCTGCTCCTGGGCAAACGCCGAAACGACCTTTTCCGAACGAGTTCTATGAAGAGATCCGCCAAGTGAACATCAGTGCAGGGCACAACACGGTCGATCTCGAGATCTCGAAGAAACGTTCCTAAGATAACCAGATCAGGCAAATCAATCGCCTCTGACGGCAAACAATGGCAAGGCCGGAAATCCTTCTTGGATTTTCGGCCTATTTTTTTGATACCGCGAAGCGATCTGTTTTCCACAAATCGCAAAAAACCTCATAAACTGCTAGATATATCGTGCCCCTCTTTCGCTTGGAGAGGATAGCTCCTGAATAGCGGTTTTTACCCTAGTCACCTCGTTAGTGGCATTCCTGGAACTAGTGGTTTAGCCGTAGACTGCGCGAGAATATCCATTTTATTTGATTCTTTTGTTTTTCGCTATTTATTAGATTGACACAAAATCTGGCGGAAGATATCACGGGATACTGGCCGATTGGCCCTATTTGTCTTAATTCCATACCCTACGTATCTTTTCCGAGGACCTTTCAATGAAGAAGCGAGCTTTCACACTCGTCGAGCTGTTGGTGGTCATTGCCATTATTGGCGTGCTGATCGCCCTTTTGCTGCCTGCCGTCCAGCAGGCACGCGAAGCTGCCCGGCGGATGCAGTGCAACAACAATCTCAAGCAAATCGGCTTGGGGCTGCACAACTTTCACGACACATTCGGCCAGTTTCCGGCCGGTTACGGCTTCAACGATCAAGCCAACGCCGCCGCGTGGCGCAAGGCCTGGGGCTGGGGTGCACGGATCTTACCGTTCATCGAACAATCGGCCCTGCACGATCAGATGGGCGTGACGACCCAAGAGTTCGACGGGCTTCTGCCAGGCAACAATTCGTCGAGTTGGCCCGCCGCTGGCGTGGCTTTGATTCGTACTCCGCTGGATGCCTACATCTGCCCCAGCGATCCTGGCGACGATATCAACACCTCGGTCGACTTCTGCCACACCGGTGGCCCCGACACGACCAAGCCAGCCAAGAGCAACTATGCCGGCGTGCTGGGTCACTACACAACCAACTGGAACGCCTCGGCAACGGCGAGCATTCCCAACAAACACGGCATGATGGACCCACAAAAGGGGATCCGCATGGCCGACATCACCGACGGCACCAGCAACACGTTGGCCGTGGGGGAACGTGATTCGCTCCACCACGCGGCCTATTGGGTTGGTACCGGCAACGTGAACTCGGAAGATTCGTGGTCTTCCCCCAAGGCGATCGGCCGAACCTTCGGCCAGAAGATCAACCAGCCGCTGGTCGGTCGCTTTTACCTGGCGTTCTCCAGTCTGCACCCAGGCGGTGCGAACTTCCTGTTCGCTGACGGCAGCGTCCACTTCCTAAGCGAAACGATCGACTCGCGTGAAGGGCTTCTCACCAACGGCAATCCTGCGACATGGTCCAGCTCGTACGACTCGCTCGACAAGTCGACCGTCGGCGTCTATCAGAAACTGGGCCTGCGCGACGACGGCCAACCCACCGGTTCCTATTAAGACGCAGGAGGCCTACTCAATGCATTCCACACTACGACGCACCTGCGTGCTATTTGCCGTGGCCTTATTGGCCACGGTGGCCGGTTGCGGTGGCAGCGGTTTGCCGTCGCTGACCGGTACGGTCACGATCGACGGCAAACCGGCACCGGCCGGAGTCGCCATCCAGTTTTCGCCAACCGCGGAAGGTGGCTCGCCCTCTTATGCCCAGACCGATGCCAACGGCAAGTACGAGGCCCAGTTCTCGTTCAACAAGAACGGCATCCAGCAAGGGGAACACTCGGTTAAGCTGATCCCAGGTTCGGTGGTCACATCGATGCCGGAGATCGGCCCCGATGGTCGCCCCGTCGGTCCACCGCCCAAGAACCCGCTGGGCAGTCTGCCTAAGACGTACTGGGAAGAGATCGAAGTCATCAAGATCAACGCCGGCAGCAACACGCACGACATCGCTCTGACGTCAGAGTAAAGTACGTTCCCCAAACAACGTGCAAGCCTGGTGTCGATCGCAGATCGCCATCTTTGCGTTTGAGCCCGAAAAAAATAAACCTCCAGCACAAGCAACGGCGACTCCGGCCGCGACAAACCCCGGCATGGCAGGCGGTTCTTCCATGCCGGTACTCAAGTCGGTGATTCCTACTCGCTACAACAATCCTGCAACGAGCGGTCTTACTTTCGAGATCAAACCTGGCGATAACCAATTGGATTTCGAACTGCAGAACAAGTAGTCAGGCACGTTCCGCGTCTGATCACTCCTTCACAGGAACTCGATACGCTAAATGAAAAGAAGGCCTCGAACATTTCGAGGCCTTCTTGTTTGGATACCCGTGGTTTCGAGTTTCCTCTCACGTCATTGGCTTGTGTCTTCTTCTGCACTCTTCTCGGCCTTCACTTTGGGGAAACTTCTCTCCCAGGTAGCCGACAATCGTCAAGGAGGCTTCCACCTTGTCCTCTTTGGGCTGATGCATAACGGCCGAACTCTCTTTCTTTGATGGCTCGGCAAACGTGGCGTCCCAAGTAACGAAAACACCGATTCGCAGCGCCCAATCTCCGGTCGCGGCTACCGGCGTACGTTTGTCGACACCGGCTGATTGGCGATGCCCAGGCGGCGGTGGTTGCGGGGTAAGATCCAGGCGTTGTGGCTGAAGTGGTGCAGGGGAACCGACGTGAGGTCGACCTCGGGGGAGATCAGCATTTGCGGTACCGTGTAGTTCATCATCACGTAGCTTTCGACGCGGACCTCGCCGCGGCGGCCGGTGGCGGCTTGCCAGCGGTGGCCGACCTTCTGGGCGTATTGGTGGATCATCCAAGGACGGACGGCCGCTTTGTCCAATTGGTACGGTTCGATCTCGCGAAAGTGGTTCCACACCATGTGCAGTTGTCGGTCGTCGAAGGTGACGAATTGTTGCGGTAGGCGGCGATAGTCGCCGGGACGCATCCGCGAAAAGTCGGTCCACACGACGTAGGGTTCTCCCCCGGAAAGCTTCAATAGCTGGGCCTGGGCATCAACGGACTCAGCCGCAGTCAGCGGCGGATCGATGATCACCAACAACGTCTGACCGGAAGCCGGGGCTCCTTGCAGGACGAATGGTTCGATCCGCTGAATCACTGGTCGAACCATATCGGCCAGCGGCGAGAGGTACAGACGCTGTAGCGAATTGACCAGTTGCACGCGTCGCTGTTCAATGCCGGCCGCTTGTTGCAAATGGAGTTCGTTTTCGTGTTCCAGCTCGGCAAGTTGCTGCAGAAAGATCTCGCGGACTTCGGCCGAGAGCTGGAGTTGATCGGCCCGCTGCTGGAAGCGCTCGCGAATCATCATCACTGCTTCCGACAGCGAGATGGCTGGCTCGATGCTCGGCGTGCGGCCGAGCGTTTTGTTCCATTGATCCTGGACCTTCTGTCGACCGACGTCGATGGCTTCCTGGCGATCGGTAGGAATACTGCCGGGGTTGTAGATCAAACGATGGCCGAAAATCGGTTCGTGGGTGATCGTCAGGCCGGGGTGATGGCTCCACTTGAACTGGTGCGAGTCAATCGCGATGTGAATCGCTTGCGGCGTCCCCTCGGGGCAGGCCTCCCAGTTGATGGCCGGCCGTCCTTTGGCGTTGGTGGTGTGAATCGCGGGATCGACGATCAGGCAGGTCAAGTGACCAGCCGCTTTCGCGCGGAGCATCATCCGCCAGCTAAAGTCTTGTCCTTCTTCGGTCCAGTTGGCGTCCCCTTCGATCAGGAAATGCCGCAGCGGCCAGGTCGCTTGCCAGAAAACAAAAGCGGCCAGGGCGATCGTGATGCCCATCGCCAGTTGCGGCTGCCGCTTCGCGGGCCTGGCAGTCTCTGACGAAGTTTTCCTGGCGAAGTTCCAGTGCTGCCGACAGATCCACGCCCAAACTTGCCGCGGCCAGTCTGGGGCGAAGAAGATGAGGGTCGACGAAAGGGCCATCGCCGGAAAGATACCGATCGGGAAGATGAAGTGATTGTGGATGTGGAACAAGGCCGTCGCGGCCAGGGCGATCCAGCGCGTTCTTCCCCACAGCAGCAAAAAGCCGACGCTCAAGTCGTAAAACAAACCACCCCACGCCAAAAACAGGCACAGATGAATCGGCTGCAAACTCTCAGGCAAACCAATCGTGCCGTTCAGGAAGTCGTACAGCATATTGCCAGGTGCATACAGGGGTTCGCCGGTGAGCCAGTCGCCGTTCAGCTTGGCGATCCCACCGTAAAAGTACACCAGAAAGAGCTGAAAACGCAGCAGGAAGATCGGCCAGAAGGGGATCGTGCCGCTGCTTTCCGTTGGGGGCACCGATTGCTTGTGGAACCTGCGTGCGATCAGGTTATCCAGAGACCAGCAGCGAGCCGCCGGCATGAAGATCAACACGAAGCTCAACAGGCTGATCAGATAGTAGTGATTGTTGTAGAGCGTTGCTTCGAGCAGAAAGATATACGTGTAGCCCAGAAACAGCGTCGCACAGGCGGTGCGGTAAAATAGCCCCAGCGCGACCAATAGCGCGGCCACACCTACCACGGCGAAGTGCACCGTCAGCCACGGCTGAGGCCACGGCTGCACCCAGTCAAACCCAGGATAGGTGAAGTGCAGGGGAGGGGAGGCGAAGACGCGCTCGATCTCGGTGATGCCGCCGTTGACCTGGAAGTACTTCAGCATGTGCCAGACCATGATCAGCCCGAAGCAGATCCGGAACACGGCCAGCGAAGCCCCGTCTACCGAACGGGCCAATTGAACCCGGGCGAATTCGAGCCAGCTAGCAGAGGGTTTGGCCGAACGATCAGCGGAGGTCATGACTGCATTCTTTCGAGGCGATTCTATTTCCAGGAGGGACCATAGATCCAAGAAAAAGGGAGGGGGGTACTTGTAGGGGATGCCGACCAGTTGCGTCAAGGGATATCAAGAAAGCAAAACGCCTTCGCACGGGGCCGTGCGAAGGCGTTGGCTGGATATCGTAGGCTGATTTCTGGGCAAGCGACTTAGTACTGAATACCGCCGCCGATCGTGAACCCGAGAAAGCCGAGATTCTCGTTCAACACGTCGTCCGATGTTGCTTCGTCCGAGTCGGTAGAGAACATGGCCGACGGGTTGGGGCTACCGACATTCGCCCAGTATTGGGCCTCCAGGGCACTCTTGAAGAAGAATCGCTCGTTACGCGAAGTCCACTTCACACCCATCTGCATCTCCATCGCACCGGAGAGCGTGCCAGTGTTCTCGATGTCCATGATCTCAGATGCGGCATCCGAGCTGGCCCGGAACTGTTGCTGACCGAACAGCATCGACCCGCGTCCGTTGGCAAACACGTCCCATCTGCCAATCATCGGGCGACTGAATTCGCCGGCCAGCGTCGGACCATATCCGCGGAACTTGATGTCCCCCATGGCGATCCCTGCGTCGGCAACCGCCAGGTAGCTTTGGTCGATCTCAGCGTAGCGGAAACCACCACTGACCAGGAAGTTCTTGGTCGCTTGCGTTTGCAGTTCCAAGTCGAGCACGTTCAAATCGATGCGATGGGTCATGACGGCCGTGTCGACATCGACCAAACCAATGATCGTATCGGCATCGTTGATCGAGGCCCAGATAATCGAGCCTTCGTCCTGCGTCAGAGCGACGCTGCTGTCGACGTCTAACGACGTGCTTTGGTCGAACTGCCAGTAGCGAGCACGCCACCCCATCGCTCCCTTGGCACCGAGGTAGCCCAGTTCAACACGACTGCTGGGCTTCATGCCCCAGTCGAAACCGACGTGTTCGATCACGGGGTCGTTAAACGCGAGGATAGCGGTATTGTTCGACTGGTAAGGCGTCACCAGCACGAGTTCGTACGCGGCGTAGTAATGTCCGCACTCGTCGTCGCATTCACACGCTTCACAAGACGGAACGTTAACCATTTGCGTCGACTGAGCGTTGACCTGTTGTTCGAGGTTTTCCATTCGAACAAGCAGGTCGTCGTACGAGGTGAGCGACACCTCTTCTGCCTGGGCAATTCCCGCTACTGCCAGCAGAAACGTGGGCAACATGATTGCCCAAAACTTGCGATCCATCGCAACAACTCCGATGTGGGGTCATAAACATATCGCCGCACAGCCCGCGTGAATGCTCAGCGGCCCGAACGTCGATTCCATTCCATTGATTGCCCCTAACAACGGTGCGACCAAGTGCGCTCCGTCCCCACATCCATCGGCTACCCGCAAGGAGATAGTTTAGCCGCATCATGGCATTTGCCCCCCTTTCCAAATGGGGGGGCGCTAGAGCGTGATTGAGCTAGCAAGCCAAGTGCCAGCAGTGCTAGCACCATGCCGTTGCTTAAACATTCTCCGCCGTCGGATGAACCCAGAAGCCGCGGTATTCGCGGGCGAGCAGCTTGTTCGCCTCGTCGTCTCCCTTCACCTTGCCGGCTGCGGCGTCCCAGGTCAGGCTGCGGCCTAGTTGCAGGGACATGTTCGCCAGGATGCAACTGGCGGTCGAGATGTGCCCTTGTTCGATGTCGGCCACGGGGCGAGTGCGCTGCTCGATCGCTTTCAGGAAGTCGCGCTGGTGGGCGCGGTTGGCGGCGGCGACGTGCTGCTCGAGGTCCTTTTCGTGCTGGTCTTCCGGGTACTTATCCCACTCGGTCTGGGGCGCTCCGCTGAGGGTCGCTTCCTTTTTCCCTTTGGGGAAGAACTCGTACTTGTTCACGCTCGCTTTCAGAGTTCCCTTATCGCCGTACAGGAACACGGCCCAGGGGTAATCGCGGTCGGGGGCATCGCCGTAGGTGCGATGCGTCCAGACGACGTCCAGGTTGCCGAAATCGAACGTCGCGACCTGCGTGTCGGGCACGTTGCCGGTGGCGTCGGTGTAGACGTACGTTCCGCCGCGGCTGTTCACGCTTGTGGGCCACCCCAGGTCAAGCATCCAGCGCACCGTATCGAGCATATGAATGCACATGTCCCCCATGATGCCGTTGCCGAACTCCTGGAACATTCGCCAACTGCGCGGATGCATCACCGGATTGAACGGCAGCTTCGGAGCGGGGCCGGTCCACATCTCGTAGTCGAGGTACTCAGGCGGCGGGCAATTCTCAGCCGTACGATTGCGTCCCATGCCGTAGTAACAGCAAATCTCGGCGTGACCGATCGTGCCGAGCAATCCTTCACGGATCACCTTGTCGCGGGCTTCAATCAAATGGGCCGTGCTCCGCCGCTGGGTGCCGACCTGCACGACGCGATCGTACTTGCGAGCCGCGGCCAGCATGGCCTGACCTTCGACAATATCACGGCTGATCGGTTTCTGGCAGTAAACGTCGGCCCCGGCCTTGCAGGCCTCGATCATGGCCAGCGCATGCCAATGGTCTGGCGTACCGATCAGGCAGATGTCGAGATCCTTCTCGGCGAGCATCTTCCGGTAGTCACCATACTGCTGCGGCTGCTTGCCAGACTTCTGCCGCGAAGCAACCAATTCGGCTGCGCCACTGAGCATCTGCGAATCGACGTCGCAAATCGAAACCACCTCGACCGGGGCGACCTGAATCAATCGCATCAAGTCGCACTTGCCATACCACCCACAGCCAATCAGTCCGACCCTCTTCGGCTTGATATCCAATAGATCCTGCGCCCAAGTCGAACGCGGCAACGAACTAATGGCAGTCACGGCGGCAGCCGTCGTAAGAAACCGGCGACGATCCATGGTGAGGCTCCTGAAGAAAAGACTGGGGCAAGGATGCAGGTCGAGTTATTGTACTTTAAGATGGGACGAATACACGAACAATACAGCCGCCCCCCTGCATCCCATCTGAGCTTAACTATGCGACGAAACATTCTCTCGCTTGCCCCGCTGGCCCTGGTCATTCTCTTCGGCCTATTGGCTGTTCCTGCCCTGGCGGCCGATCGCCCGAATATTGTGTGGATCTTTGCCGAAGACATGAACGACTGGATGGGGTGCTATGGGGACGATACCGTCCCCACCCCCAACATCGACGCATTGGCCAATAACGGCGTGCGATTCAATCGGGCGTATATGCCAGCGGGCGTTTGCTCGGCAACGCGTTCGGCAATTGCCCTGGGTGCGATGCAGACGAGCCTGGGGGTTCACAATCATCGCAGTTCGCGACAGCGCTACCCAGGCGAAGAGATCCGTCTGCCGAAAGAGGTGAAGACGGTCTATCAAACGTTACGCGCCGGCGGCTATCACGTGATCAACTATGGCCCCAAAAGTGATTTCAACTTCCTGTGGGCTTCGCAAAACGAAAAAGAGTTGAAGAAGCGAAATGGCACCAGCGCTATCCCTGCCGCATCAGAGAGTGACTTGCTGTACGACGTCAATGTGCTGCCTTGGGCACCCAGCAATGACCTGTTGCCAGGACTGCTTGCAGCTTGCCCCGATGACAAGCCGGTGTTCCTTCAACTGCAACTGCGCGGCGGGAAGAACAACGGCAAGTTCTCTGGCTTTCCGCAGGGGAAGACCTCGGCCGAGGACGTCGAGGTAGTGCCCTACTACGCTGATCTACCCAGCGTTCGCAACGAGATCGCCCATCACTACGACTGCATTCGCCAGACCGACGAAGAGGTTGGGCAGATCGTGAAGACGCTGAAAGAGCATGGCTTCGACAAGAACACGATCGTCTTCTTCTTCACCGATCACGGCATGAAACTACCGCGTCACAAACAGTGGCTCTACGAAGGGAGCATTCGTGTGCCCCTGGTTATCGCCGGCCCTGGCATCCCGGTCGGTACCACACGGGACGACCTGGTCAGCGGCATTGATATTACCGCCGCGACGCTCGCGCTGGCCGGCATCAACCAGCCCAAGTATATGGAAGCGAAGGACTTCTTTGCCGATGACTACAAGCGCGACTACGTCATCAGTGCCCGGGACCGTTGCGACTACACCATCGAACGCGTTCGTGCCGTTACCGGCCAGCGGTTCAAGTACCTGCGCAACTTCAAGACCGATCGCCCCTTCATGCAGCCCCAATATCGCGACGGCGAAGCGTTCATGAAAGACCTGAAAGCCTACTACAAGGCCGGCAAGATGAACGAAATCGAAAGCTTCATCATGTCGGAAACGCGCGTGCCGGAAGAGCTTTACGACCTGGAGAATGACCCCCACGAGATCCACAACCTGGCCAATGATCCGGCGTACCGCGAGCAGTTAGAGAAGTGCCGCGGTATTCTGAATGCATGGATCGAACAAACGGGGGACCAGGGGCAATATGACGAGTCGGTCGAGTCGCTCAAAGGGGTGCTCCAGCAGTGGAGCAAGCAAGCTGTGAACCCTGAATACGACAAGGCGCGATAGCTTGAACAAGGGAAGATCGCACGACGCTTAGCCCCCTCACCCTAACCCTCTCCCTGCAGGGGCGAAGATCTCGCGTCTGCTACACGCTTGAATCACACGAGACACTCGCTCCGGGTGCCACGCCCAAGTCCGCTTGGGTGTGCGTACAACACTTGGCGACGCGCAGGCAACTCTCCGCTGTACCGCAAAACATTTCCTACATTCTTCCCCACTGGCATACCGCTTGCACTGGTTGGGATTGGTTCGACTTCCCCTGGCAAGGTACGATAGGGGGTAGGCGGCTCGCATGGTTTCACTCACTTCGACGTAACTTCCCGCACGCCGGGCAACCTTACGGAGCATTCGTATGGCCAAGATGGTCGATGCCATCGATCGGTTTAACAACTCGGTCCGAACGCTATTGATCTTGCTGCTGCTGATCGCGTTCTCGACCGTCTCGTACTACGGGTGGTCGATCTACAACGAAAAAGAACTCGCCATCGCCGCGAAGAACAAAGAGATCGAGCAGCATGTCGCCAAGATCGGCGAACTGCAAAACGAGATCGATTTGCTGGCCCTGCGGCTGAAGCTATTGAAGGTCGACCGCCGGGTAGGGCGTCTGTCGGTGATCAGTCAAGAGAAGCCGGAAGGGGGCGAGCACGTACAGTCGGTGATCGAGTTCGTCGAGTTCAACGAACAAGGGGAACCGATCACCCAGCCGCAGCGATTCACGATCGACGGCGACATGGTCTACGTGAACGGCAAGATCGTGAAGTTCGAGGACGAACTGGTCGAATCGAACGATCCGCTTCGTTCGGCATCGATCTACATTCTGCAGAAGATCTACGGCGAACATCAAAAGCCGATCGACGGCTTCACGATCGACAAGGAAGGCCAGCGTCCCGAAGCGTATGGCCTGCGAGACAAGCCGAACGCGTTTGAGGAAAAGATCTGGAGCAACTTCTGGGATATCGCCAACGATCCCGTGAAAGCCTCCGAGTACGGCGTGCGTGCCGCCAGCGAGCAGTCGGAAGGGATGCGTGTGCGTCCCGGTAAGAGCTACGAAGTCGAGATCCGCAGCAGCGGGGGCCTTTCGATCAACCCGCTGCCGGAAGAGAAATCGACTTAAGCGAAGTCCCTTAGCCGGCGGTCAATCCGTTGCGGACGTTCTCTGGCGTTTTCCCCAGCAAGCAGTCAACCACTTGCTGCGAGACGCGGCCGCGCATGTTTTCCAGTGACTCGAAGCTCACAAACGCGGCATGCGGGGTGACGATTACGCGGGGGTCGTTGTACGGGGCGATCGTCAGGTCGCATGGTTCCGGATCTTGCACATCGAGGGCCGCTCCGGCCAGTTCGCCAGCAGCCAGGGCCGCGGCCAAGGCATCGTGATCGACGATGGCCCCGCGAGCCGTGTTGATCAGATAGGCGGTCGGCTTCATCTTCTGGAACTGCTCGGCACCGAATGATTTCTTCGTTTCCGCGGTCGCCGGGATCAGCAGCGAAACGTAGTCTGATTTGGCCAGCAGGGTGTCCATGTCAACCGTTTCGACTCCGTCCATCGTCTTGCCGCTACGGCTGGTGGCGATGACGTTCAGGCCCAGGCACTTCGCCTTTTTGGCCAGCAGCATGCCGATATTGCCCAGGCCGACGATCCCGAGCGTTTGACCTTCCATCCGACGCATGATCGGCCCGGCCGAGAGGTCGTACTTGCCGCTCATCGTGTCGTGGTGGTACATGGCCACCTTCCGGGCACACGCGAAAATTAACGCCAGGGTGTGCTCGGCGACTTCAATTAAGCAGTAGTCCGGCGTGTTGGTAACCAGAATCCCCTTCGACGTGCAGTAGGCCATGTCGATGTTATCGAGCCCAATCCCCAACCGAGCCACGATCTTCACGTTGGGAGAAGCGGAAATAACCTTTTCGGTTACCTGGGCCCAGTTGGTCATGATGGCGTCGACCTGGTGTTCTTTGGCCAAAGCGGCGAGCGAATCTTCATCTTTCGCGGTCGCGACGATCAGCTGCACGTCGTTGTCGGCGAGCACTTGCTTCTCGATTTCCAGTTCTTCCCAGGCATAGTCGGTCAGCAGAACGTGGAATTTAGCCATGATGCGTCTCTTTCAGTCGGGCAGGGGATGTGGCATGGAAACCACCCATGGTAACAGATTTTCTGCGGCTGTTTTGAGAGGGGACAACCGCTGATTTCGCGGACGCACGTGGATAAAAAAGAAAGAGGAAGTGCCCACCATATCCGTGTTCCTCCGTGAAATCCGTGGTTACTCCCTGCTCTTCCTTCCAAAATGTCCTGCAGAGAACTACCCATTTCCTGGGCTGGGGGCTAACGCATACCCTTCTCCCTGCTCGGCAGGTCCCCTAAAATCGATGGATTCGGTCGAACTTAGCCGCGAAGTGAACCCACGGACGAGCATCTATGCCGGTTTCCGATATTGAAGTCAAAGGGGCCCGCGAACACAATCTGCGCGAGGTCTCGCTGACGCTTCCTCGCAATAAACTGATTTGTCTGACCGGCGTGAGCGGTAGCGGGAAAAGCTCGCTGGCGTTCGATACGGTCTATGCGGAAGGACAGCGGCGGTACGTCGAGAGCCTGTCCAGCTATGCGCGGCAGTTCATGGGGCAGATGCCCAAGCCCGATGTCGACTACATCGGCGGTCTGACCCCCAGCATCTCGATTTCGCAGAAAACGACCAGCAACAACCCCCGTAGTACGGTCGGCACGATCACCGAAATCTACGACTACCTGCGCGTGATCTTCTCGCGCGTGGGGCAGGGTTTTTGTAGTGAATGTGGCAAGAAGCTGACGGCCCAGACGCGCGAACAAATCCTCGAGCGGATTCTCGGCCAGGAAGAAGGAACCTCGTTCGCGGTGCTCGCTCCGCTGGTTCGCGGCCAGAAGGGAGAGTTCAAAGATCTGTTCATCGACCTCTTGAAGCAAGGCTTCGTCCGGGCTCGCGTCGACGGCGAGATCATCCAGCTCAACGACGAACTTCAGCTCGATCGACAGATGCGGCACAACATCGAGTTGGTCGTCGATCGCTTGAGCATCAAAGAAGGGGTCCGCGGACGCCTGGCCGAAGCGGTGGAGCTGGCCCTGAAGATGGGGGAAGGGAGCCTGATCGTCGCCCCGCGGGAAGAGGAAACGCCGGAAGGGGAAGAAGCAGCCCCGAAAAAGAAGCGCGCCAAAAGCAAGCGTAGCAAGATGGCCGTCGCGGGGGACATGATGTTCTCGGTCGACTATGCCTGCGTCGACTGTGGGATATCTTACAGTCCGCCAACGCCGCAGTTGTTCAGCTTCAACTCGCCGCAAGGGATGTGCCCCACGTGCGATGGGCTGGGCAAGGTCTATACGTTCGATCCCGAACTGCTGGTCCCCGACGTGACCCTCTCGTTCAAGCAAGGGGCGATCGAACTGCTGGGTAAGTGGAAAGAGCTGGGCCGCTGGAAGCGTCATATCTACCAAGGTATGGCCGATACCATGGAGCGGAAGTACGATCTGGGCAAAGGAGCGATCCTGGAAACGGCCTGGCGCGACATGACCCAGCAGCAGCAAGACTATCTGCTATGGGGCACCGGCGACGAGCACATCACGTTCACTTGGCGCGGCGGCAACAGCCCCCAGATGTACGGCGGCACCTACGGCGGTATTGTACCTGATTTGCTGGAAAAGTATCGCAATACGAACTCGAAACCGCAGCAGCGGCAGCTCGAGAAGTACATGGCCACGGTCATCTGTCCGCAGTGCCACGGCGATCGCCTGAATCCCCAGGCTCGCAGCGTGAAAGTCACCACCACCAGCAATGCGTTCGGCGAAGATGGTTCGCGCACGCTGCCAGAGGTCTGCCAGCTGTCGATTCAACAGGCAGCCGACTTCTTCAGCGAACTTGAACTCGACAACCTCTCGCAGAAGATCGCCGAAGAAGCGGTCAAGGAAGTCCGCGGCCGACTGGGCTTCCTGCAGAACGTGGGGCTCGAATACCTGACGCTCGACCGCACGGCACCAACCCTCAGTGGTGGTGAATCGCAGCGTATTCGTCTGGCCGGGCAGATTGGCTGCGGGCTGGTCGGCGTGACGTATATCCTCGACGAACCGTCGATCGGTCTTCACCCGCGCGATAACGATCGCCTACTGGCCACCCTCAACGACCTGCGCGACCTGGGCAACACGGTGCTGGTGGTCGAGCACGACGAAGACACCATGCGTGTCGCCGACCATATCATCGACTTCGGTCCCGGTGCCGGCGTGCGTGGCGGGTACGTCGTCGCCCAGGGTACGGCCAAGCAGTTAGAAGCGGTCGAAGAAAGCGTTACCGGACGGTTCCTTTCCGGCAAGGACAAGATCGAGATCCCCAAGAAGCGTCGTCCGCTGGGGGAAAAGAAGCTTCGCATCGTCGGTGCCGCACAGAACAACCTGAAGAACATCACCGCCGAGATCCCGCTGGGTGGCTTCGTCTGCATCACCGGGGCCAGCGGTAGCGGCAAGAGTTCGCTGATCAACGGCATTCTCGTCGAAGCACTCCGCCGCGATTTGAACGGCGGTCTCGGCGAGCCAGGCGAGCACGAGCGGATCGAAGGGATCGAGCATCTCGACAAGATGATCGCGATCGATCAAAGCCCGATCGGCCGCACGCCGCGCAGTAACCCGGCGACTTACATCAAGGTGTTCGACGAAATCCGAGACCTGTTCGCCCAACTGCCAGAGTCCCGCAAGCGAGGCTACAAGCCAGGCCGCTTCAGCTTTAACGTCGACGGCGGTCGCTGCAGTGCCTGCGAAGGAAACGGGGCCAACAAGCTGGAAATGGACTTTCTGGCCGACATCTGGGTCACTTGCCCGGTGTGCGAAGGGCATCGCTTCAACCGCGAAACGCTAGAGATCTTGTTCAAAGACAAGTCGATTGCCGACATCTTAGAGATGGACGTGCAAGACGCTTTGAAGACCTTCGAGAACGTCCCCAAGATCGCCCAGAAGCTGCAAACGCTGCACGACGTCGGGCTCGATTACATCAAGCTCGGCCAGCCCTCACCCACCCTTTCCGGCGGTGAAGCCCAGCGTATCAAACTGGCCAAAGAGCTTTCTAAACGCAGCACCGGCAAGACGCTGTACCTGCTGGACGAACCCACCACGGGGCTCCACTTCGCCGATACGAAGATGCTGCTCAAGGTGCTGCATGACTTTGCGGAACTGGGCAACACGGTACTGGTGGTCGAGCATAACCTGGACGTGATCAAAACGGCCGACTGGGTTGTCGATCTCGGGCCCGAAGGGGGCGTCAAAGGGGGAACGATCGTCGCCCAAGGCACACCGGAAGATGTTGCCGCAGTCGAAGCTTCGTTCACCGGTCAGGCCCTGCAGCCACTCTTGCGCGGCGAAACGAGCCGCGCCGTGGCCGAGATCAAACGCGCGGCCAAGGAATCGCAGCAGACCGCCAAGGTTCTGGCCAAGCGCATCGACGTGCGTGGTGCCAAGATGCACAACCTGAAGGACGTCAGCGTCGGCATCGATCGCGACAAGATGACCGTCTTCTGCGGACCGAGCGGTAGCGGCAAGAGCTCGCTGGCGATGGATACGATCTACGCCGAAGGGCAGCGCCGCTATGTCGAAAGCTTGAGCGCTTATGCCCGGCAATTCGTCGGCCAGATGCAGAAGCCGAAGGTCGATCACATCGAAGGGCTTTCCCCGGCGATCGCGATCGAGCAAAAGAACCTCGGCAAATCGCCTCGTTCGACGGTCGGTACCGTGACCGAAATTTACGACTATCTGCGCGTGCTGATGAGCCGCCTGGGCGTACCGCATTGCCCCGACTGCGATGTGCCGATCAAGACGCAAACGTCGACGCAAATCACCGACAAGGTTCTGCAGGAAGAGGAGGGGACCAAGCTGTTCCTGCTCGCTCCTCGTCACCTCGATACGGGGCAGCAGTACTCCGACCTGTGGGAAGAGCTGAAGGCCGCCGGCTATCAGCGTATTCGCGTCGACGGCGTGGTCCACACGATCGATCGCATGCCAAAGATCGATCGCCGCCGCAAGCATGACGTAGAAGTGGTGGTCGACCGTATCGTCGTTCGTCAGGATGCCCGGCCTCGTATTGCCGACAGCGTGGAAATCGCCCTTAGCCAGTCCGGCGGCGTGCTCGTCATCGCCTATGCGGAAGACGACGTGCCGGAAGCCCACTGGCGAACCAAACGCTTGAGCCAGAAGCTCTCGTGCGAGCAGTGCGATCGCAGCTTCGATCCTCTCTCGCCGCATAACTTCTCGTTCAACAGCTACCTTGGCTGGTGCCCCGACTGCGAAGGGCTCGGCACGCAGACAGGTGCCGACCCGACGGCCCTGTTGAGCGATCCCAAACGCAGCCTGGCCGAAGGGGCCCTGCGATTGTGGCCTGACCTTAAGTCCCCCACCGCGATGCGGATGCTGGAAGCGATCTGCGAGAAGAACAAGATTCCGATCGATGTTCCGTTTGAACAGTTGGGCGCTCGGCAGCGGCGTATCATTTTGCACGGCACCGGCGACACCGTGTACGACATCTACACCGACGCCAAGAAGCGAGACAAGATCGAGTTTCGTTTCCAGTTCAAAGGGTTGTACCCAGCACTGGAAGATGCCTCGCGATTGAGTCCTTCGTTCCGCGGTCAGCTCGAATCGCTGGTGGCGGAGGTGGAATGCACAACCTGCGATGGTTCGCGACTGCGCGACGACGCTTCGGCGGTCCGCTTCCGCAAGAAGTCGATGCGCGATATCACCAGCATGCCGTTGGCCGAACTGCTGGACTTCATTCGCGCGGCGAACCTGAAAAAACGCGAACAGAAGATCGCCGGAGAACTACTCCGCGAGATCGATAACCGCGTGCAGTTCCTGCTGGACGTCGGTCTCGAGTACCTGACCCTTCGCCGTACGGCCCCCACGCTGTCGGCCGGTGAAGCGCAGCGTATCCGCCTGGCCAGCCAACTGGGCAGTGGCCTGTGCGGCGTGCTGTACGTGCTCGACGAACCAACGATCGGCCTTCACCCGCGCGACAACCGCCGCCTGCTCAAGGCGCTGCACAGGTTGCGTGACCTGGGCAATACACTGCTGGTCGTCGAACACGATCAGGAAGTGATCGAAGGAAGCGACCGACTGATCGACTTCGGTCCTCAGGCCGGCCGCCATGGCGGGACGATCGTGGCCGAAGGGACGCCCAAGCAAATCGCCAAAGCACCTGGATCGGTGACGGGTCCGTACATCTCCGGCAAACAGGCGATCTACGCGCCGAGCAATCGCCGCATGATGTCGATCGCGAACAACTCCGACGAAGACGTGATCGCCGATTTCAGCAGCCCTTCCGGCGAATGGCTGGAGATTGTCGGGGCCAGCCACCGTAACCTGCGGAACGTGAACGTCTCGATTCCGCTGGGGGCTTTGGTTGCTATCGGCGGCCCGAGCGGTAGCGGTAAGAGCACGCTCGTCCAAGAGATTCTGTACAACACGCTGGCTCGCCGGCTGCATCGCGCGTCGACCATTCCTGGTGCCCACGATGCCCTGCGCGGCATGGAGAACATCAACAAGGTTATCCGCGTCGACCAGCAGCCGATCGGCAACAGCCCCAGCTCGAACCCAGCGACCTATACCGGTGTGTTCGATCTGATTCGCGACCTGTTCGCCCAACTGCCCGATGCCAAGGTCCGCGGTTACACCGCGCGTCGCTTCAGCTTCAACGTGGAAGGGGGACGCTGCGAAGACTGCCAAGGGATGGGACAGAAATGCATCGAGATGCACTTCCTGCCGGACGTGTGGGTTACCTGCGAAACATGCAACGGCCTGCGATACAACGAAGAGACCCTGGCAGTCAAGTTCCACGGCAAGTCGATCTCGGAAGTGCTTGAAATGTCGTGCGGTCAGGCCGTGCAGTTGTTCGAGAACATCCCCAAGATTCGCCGCACGCTGCAAACGCTGTGCGATGTGGGTCTTGATTACGTGACGCTCGGCCAGTCGGCTCCGACCCTTTCCGGTGGTGAAGCCCAGCGCGTGAAGCTGGCCTCGGAACTCGCTCGGCCCGATACGGGACGCACGCTGTATCTGCTCGACGAACCTTCGACCGGGCTGCACTTCGAAGACCTGAAGAAGCTGCTGGATGTCTTCCACCGATTGGTCGACCTGGGCAACACGGTGATCGTGATCGAACACAATCTCGACATCTTGAAACAGGCCGACTGGGTCATCGAGATGGGGCCCGAAGCGGGCCAGTCTGGCGGACAGGTCGTTACCGTGGGCACACCGGAAGATATCGTCGAGTACGCCAAGTCGTTTCAGAAGCTGGCCAAGAAGCAGAAGAGCGAAGAGTCGACCCTGACCGACGAGCGCGGCATGACCTGGCTCCGCAGCCACACCGGCGAAGCGCTTGGCCCGGTGCTGGAAGCGGCCCCGCGACAAGAGCGACCGCTATACGATCCTCACGAGGCCGACCAGGAACGGGAAGGGGACCTCGACATCGACGACGTCGGTGCCCAGATTCAAATGCCATGGGAGATCGACGGACGCCGCTGGCACACTAAAGACCGCGTCGGACGAGACGGACAGCCGTGCAACTGGGACGGCAAGATCCTGGCCGAAGTGGTCGATCGGATTCAAGCTTCCGATTCGTTCAGCGATGCGAACTGGAACTCGCGCACGATCGTTGAGATTGCCGCCAAAAAGAAGTCGGACGGCTGGTTCTTCCATGGCATCTCCGGCGAAAGCTGGCTGGTGAAGCTGAAGTTCCGCGTGATGAAGGGAACGTTCAACAAGTACGAACTGCCCCAGGAACTGAACCTGCCGACGTTGAACCAGATGGACGACCTGCCGATCTACAGCAACGATCCACGCGTGAAGGTGAAGAACCTGCGTGGTCCGTTCCAAGAGATCGAGATCCGGGCCCACAGCTGGCAAGAGATCAACAAGCCAGAGTTCTGGAAGTTCGTCGACGACGCGATCATCGGCTTCCAGAAATACGAGTCGACGATCAGCCAGGATGTCGAAAGCCACATGCCGTGGAAGAAGCTGGGCGAGAAGTGGCATCTCTCGCGCAAGGGCTTCCCACCGGGCAAGAAGGTCGCGTGGGAGCAGTCGGTGCTCGAAGAGGTGATCGAGCTGCTACGCGAGGTCGCTCCGCAGGGCGAGATCCTGTGGAACAACCAGATGCTGATCAACATGATGATCCCGGGCAAGCGAACCGCCTGGGCCGTGGTGACAACGAAGAAGCCGGAACATGTTCGCCTGGAGCTGAAGACCTCCAAAGCGTCTACTACCCAGGGAAGAATTGCCGAATTAGGTCACGAACCGGACGTCGACCAGTCGCGCGCCGGCGAAGAGATCGTCCGGCTGCACTTCCGCCACGAGGCCGACCTGCAAAAGGGGGATCTGAAGGCATTTTTGAAGGAGCATTTCGACGGCGAATCTTCTTCTGGTCAGCGATCGCTCCTCTAAAGACCAAATTAAGATTGCGAGTTCCCCCTTATGTGTCAGCATGCGTTTTACCCGAGGAAATACGGGTTAAAACGCATCTGTCGGGTGACCGATTTGGCCTGATGAAAATGTGATCAAAATTGCAAATTCTTTTTATAGTGGCCACAGATTGATCAATCTGCGTAACTCTTTGCGCCATGGGAATGTTCGTCGAAACAGGCGTGTTTGGCTACTCAATTTCGACGTTTGACGCCATGCGGATTCCCGTTATTAATGGAAGTCTAGGGCGTTCGCCGACCAGCGCTTCTGGTCGCATTCTATCTATTTTCCCCAATCTTCATGAGGAGATCGCAAATGGTGTCGAAGCCAACTGTGGCCATCTTGGGAGCAAGTGCGGAGCGTTCCAAATATGGGAACAAATCCGTCCGAGCTCATTTAGAACGCGGGTACGATGTTTTCCCGGTGAACCCAAGAGGGGGCCAGATCGAGGGTCTGAAGGTTTACACTTCTTTGAAGGACATCCCCGTCGATCAGTTGGATCGCATCAGCGTGTACGTTCCTCCGCAAATTGGCATGAAGATGGTAGGCGACATCGCTGCCAAGCCAGCTCGCGAAGTCTTCTTCAACCCAGGCAGCGACAGCGCTGAACTGCTGGAAGCCGCTCGTCAGCGTGGCATTGCTCCGATCCAGGCTTGCAGCATGATTAGCGTTGGCGTAACGCCTCACGCATTCGACTAGGCGATTCGCCCCCTCTCCTCATCGTTGCGAAACAAAACAGAAAAGGCCGCGTTAACCAACGCGGCCTTTTTTCGTTACGCGGCTTGCTTCTCTTCGTCGCCGGGCGAGGCTCCTTGGCCGGGACGCTTGAGCCACCCTTCGTTGATCACACGCAGCGCGACGCGGTCTTCCAGGTTTGGGCGGAAGATAGTCAGCAGCATCAGGGGCATGTACCAGGCAATGTACGTAGTGCCGTCGTTGGCATGCCAGAACTGGGCGGCAAGCATCAGGCCGGCCGTGCAGCTGATCAGCGTGCCAAGGTTCTTCTGGGCGGGCCAGATGGCAAACGCGATCGAGACCACCGCGAACGCCGCCAGCACCGGAATGCGATAAGCGTTCGAGTTGAAATAGTAATTCCAGAAACCGGTGTAACCTTCGTCACGCGGAAGCCACAAACCGAACATCGCGCGGAACTGGTTGAGGAAGGTCTCGAAGTCGGACGAGGTGAACGCCAGCGACAGCGCCAGCAGCACCAAGGTCGCCACGACCCCAATCAGGAAACGCCCGCGTCCCCGCTCCCAGTAGTAGCTGAACCACAGCGGCAAGAGGAATAGGGGGTAATAGAGCGTGCCGATCGCAAAGCCCATGAAGATGCCCGAGACCAGCGGTGTGCGGTAAAAGAAGATCGCCCAGACCAGCAGCGCCGCCGGCAGGACATGGTCGATCCGGCCGGTGTAGACGGCCGCATAGGGAAGCAGGAAGTAGAACATGGCTGCTCCCACTCCCATTTTGATGTTATCGAAGTGGCGGTAGCCAACCAGGATGATGCCGGCGATCAGGGCCATGTTGGCCAGGATGGCCATCGTTTTGGTCACGATGACGGTGATCTTTTCGGTCGTTTCCAAGTCAGTAGGCTCGTCTTGCTGAGCCATCTGATAGGTCGGAATTCGCGGCACCAGCAGCAGCATGCGATAGCCAGGACCGAAATGCCGGAGCGACTCTTCCACCTCTTCGGGGCTGCTCTTGGAGGCTTCGCGAACGCCGCGGAGATCGGCATCGGAAGGGCGACCGACGATCACGTTGGTCATTAAGAAGATGAACAGCGCGCAGGTAATGAAGGTCATCCCGCCGATGGTCAGGTTCGGTTCAAGCATCGGTCGCCGAACCATCGTGGGGTCGACGAACAAGCGGATGACGATCAGCGCGCTCAAACAGAACAACCAGACGTAGCCCGCTTTTTCGAGTGTCTTGCCGATCTGCAGCATCTCTTGCCGGGTCGGAGGGGCCACGGCTTCTTCAGGGACATTCACGCCCCCTTGCCCCTGCGGCTGGATCTCGGGCTCGAGCTTGGGTATCAGGGGGGCAGTTTCCGCGGCCATCGACGGCAGGCTGGCCGAGACGTTGATGCTTTGCTGACCGAAATAAACCATCAACAGCCCTGGTGCCAGGGCAATGATCAGCAGGATATCGAGGTTTCGGACGCTCCAGACGCGGTTGAACTTGAAGTACAGCCCGATCACCAGCAGCGACGACAGGTAGGCCCAAGTCGTCGGGTTCACGCTTTCGTATTGAAAGAGTATCTCGCGCATCAGCCGGCTGAAGGGGTAGTTCGACGAGGTTTATCCGTCGCGTCTTTCGGCCGATTGTCGAGGATCCGGCCGGATTGGCATCCGCCAAGTTGCATTATCAACCATTCGAATGCCCCATTCCAAGCCCAAGCAGCGGCTGGCCACCCAGGTTTATCAAGAAGTTTGGCATCGAGCTCTGGTGTTCGTAACTTCAAGAAGAATACGCATTTCCGTTAAAAACGCAAGGACCACGCAAGTCAAGCACGCCGGGCCTGGATAGGCCGCGCGGTGCACGGCAGGGGATTGCCGGTTGCGATTAACTTATCTCTGGTACATTAGGGAGAAACCTCGTACGATGTCGGATGGTTAGGGCATTGACGCCAACGTTAGGCAAAATTCGGCCTGGCGATGCTTGCGGCTTAGCAGTCACAAATCGCTTCTATCGGCCGACTTCGGGCCAATCTTTTCTTCCCCCTTTGATGGAAACCTTTGAGGACTCAATTCATGAAGCTCGATTCGACAACTCGTTTCTGGCTAGCTAGTTTCGCGGTGGGAAGCGTCATGACGGCGTTTGCACTGGCTGGCATGACGGTTGGACTTCAGCAGAACCAGCCAGGGCTCGAAATCCCGGTTAATGCCACCGCCAGCACCTGGAGCGAGACAATGTGCGCCGCGACGGGCCGCGTGGATGATGAAGTCGAAGGCCTGTTCACGCTCGACTCGTTGACCGGCGACCTGCAATGCTCGGTCTTGAATGGTCGCACCACGAAGTTTGCCGGGCTTTTCCGCACCAATGTGCTGCAAGACCTGGGTGTCGATGCTGCCAAGAAGCCTACGTACATGATCCTGACCGGTGCGGCGACGTTCCCCGGCCAAGGGGGCAACACGCGTCCTGGCGACTGTGTGGTGTACGTCGTCGATGCAACCAGTGGACGCTTCGTAGTTTACGGGGTGCCATGGCAACGTACGCTGGCCGCTCGTGGGGCACCGCAGCAAGGTGCTTTGATCCTGCTGGATTCCGGTACCGCGCGAAACGTGATGATTCGCGAACCGTAATCGGTGGCAGATCGCTCTTAAGACATACGATCGGGCCTGCTTCCTTGCCGAAGCAGGCCCTTTCTTTTTGATTGAGCCTGCATTTCCGCCGGAAAACGCAGCAGTGGGCAAATCGTCCGGTTGTCGGAAGAAACCCTCCCGTCGTAAACTTGGGTAAGGCATCGCCACCGGCCCCCATCAGGCTGCTAACTGGCCATGCTGCCTGATTTTCTGTCTGAGAGTTTCATGAAAATACGTATTAACGAAGAGGAACGCGACGTCCCCGAAGGAGCCTCGGTCGCGGATGTCGTCGAAACCCTTTCGCTGAACCCCAAATTCATCGCCGTGGAAGTCAACCTGGAACTCATTCCTCGCGGCGAGCACGCAAGTCATAAGTTGTCTGCTGGCGATCAGTTAGAAGTCGTGACCCTGGTAGGAGGTGGCTAATGAGTGTTGCCGAAACCAAGACCGACGATGCCCCGCTGGTCCTCGGCACGCACACGCTGCGCAGCCGTCTGATCGTGGGGACCGGCAAGTACGATACGCTGGAACTGATGCAGCAGTCACTTGAAGCTTCTGGCAGCGAGTGTGTGACCGTCGCTGTGCGTCGCGAGAAACTGTACGACCCGACAGGGCGCAATCTGCTGGACTACATCGACTTCCATCGCTACACGCTGCTACCCAACACGGCCGGCTGTTACAACGCCCGCGATGCGGTCCGCACCGCCAAGCTGGGGCGCGAGATCCTGCTGGGGCTCGAGAACCCCGGTGCCGACTGGGTGAAGCTGGAAGTGCTGGCCGACACCAAGACGCTGCTGCCAGACCCGGTCGAAACGGTTCTGGCCTGCGAGCAGCTTGTCGAACTGGGCTTCCAGGTACTGTGCTACACGACCGACGATCCGGTGATCGCCAAACGCTTGAAAGAAGTCGGCGCGACCGCCGTGATGCCGGCTGGCAGTCCGATTGGCTCGGGGCAGGGGATCTTGAATCCGAACAACATTCGGATCTGCCTGGAGTACCTCAAAGGAGAAGACCCAGACTACCCGGTGATCGTCGACGCTGGTGTTGGCACGGCCAGCGACGTAGCGTTTGCCATGGAACTGGGGGTCGATGGCGTGCTGCTCAACACAGCGATTGCCCATGCGAAAGATCCCGTGCGAATGGCTCACGCAATGCGGCATGCGACCGAAGCGGGACGCCTGGCGTTTCAGTCAGGGCGCATCCCTCGGCGTCTGTATGCTTCGGCCAGCAGCCCGGAAGATGGCGTGATCGGCCGCTCGCGCAACTGAATGGACAGGTGCCATGCTCACGTCTGCGTGGGCAAGCAACAACCGTACTGACCATGCCTATGCAGACGTAGGCATGGCACTCAATCGAACATTTACTTAAACACCAAGTATCTATCATGACGAAGCCGCAACCGAAGTTTGCCGCGGCACTCTCCGTTCAAGACACCACCGACGCCGCGCTGGCCGAAGCCGTGAAGCACGCGCTCGACCAACTGGCCGCGCCGGTCGATCTGGCGATGGTCTTTCTTTCGCCCCATCACCTGGAACATGCCGACGTCGTCGCGAAAGAATTGACGCGGCTGCTGGGGACGCAGAATCTCATAGGCTGCACGGGCGAATCGATCATTGGCGAGTCGCGCGAAGCGGAAGATACGCCAGCGATCAGCCTGTGGCTGGCTCACTTGCCGCAGACGACCGTCGTGCCAATGCACCTGGAATTTCAGCGCACTCCCGATGGGGGATCGATCGTCGGTTGGTCGGACGAGTTGCCAATCGATTGGCCAAAGGATGCGTGCACGCTAGCCGTTGCCGAGCCGTTCAGCTTTCCGGCTGACCTGCTACTGGAACGCATCAACGAAGATCAACCCGGAATCCCGGTGATTGGTGGGATTGCCAGTGCCAGCTATCAGCCTGGCGAAAATCGTTTGATCATGGGGGATCGCACGTTCGACGGTGGGGGTGTCTTGGTTTACCTGCATGGAAACGTGCGTGTGCGGACGATCGTTTCGCAAGGTTGCCGGCCCATCGGCGACCCGTTCATCATCACCAAGGCCGAACGCAACGTCATCCACGAGTTGGGCGGAATCCCGGCGCTGAAGCAGTTGGAAGCGATCTACAAGACATTGCCGACCACCGACCAGCAACTGGTTAGTCGCGGGCTGCACATCGGACGCGTCGTCGACGAGTACCAGTCAGATCGCAGCCAGGGGGACTTCATTGTTCGTAACGTGGTTGGGATCGAGAAAGAGACCGGCTCGCTGATGATCGGCGACTACGTGAAGCCTGGCCAGACGGTGCAGTTCCACGTGCGCGACGAGTTCTCGGCGTCGGCCGAGTTGAAGCAGTTGACGGCTGAACTGAAGAAGAACGGATCGTCGCCTACCTCGGTGCTGACGTTTACCTGCAATGGGCGCGGGACGCGACTGTTCAGCGAGCCCCATCACGATGCAAACTGTTTGAAGAACGCATTCGGACAGATCCCTAACGCAGGCTTCTTCGCCGCCGGCGAGATCGGCCCGGTGGCCGGAAAGAATTTCCTGCATGGCTTCACGGCCAGCGTCGCAGTGCTCGAACCGTTGGAAGAGGGTGCCGCCGATTAATCTGGTACCTCAAGAGATCCAAGCTCTGTAGGATGGCTACGGCTTCTTAGGCGATAGCCATCTTTGGTGGCGGAAGAAAGATGGCTATTTGACGAAGACGTCGGTAGCCATCCTACGACGAGGACGCCACGTTAGAGTCCGATCCGCTGGAGCATCTTGAGCTCGAGTTCCAGCAGACGCATCCGGTCTTGGTGGAAGCGTTCCAAAAGAGACTTCTCTTCGATCAGGTTCTTCAGGTTCTCTTCCGCCTCGACGAGACCGACTTTGACGTGTTCGATCTGACCGAAGAGGGGGGCCGAGTACTTGAACTTGGTGAACTGCTCGTACTCGGCTTGCTGCCGCTTAAGCGAATCGATCCGGGCTTTGGCAACGTTGATCTTCGAGTTGAGCAGCCTCCGCTCAAGCGGGTATTCTTGCCCCTGGTACAGCTTGATACGCAGGCGAGCGGCTTCGATCTCGGGGGACTCGCTGGCTGGGCCTGCGGCCTGGACGACGATGCAGACCACAAACAGCATCTTGGTCAAAACAATCAAAGCGGTCGGTATGCGTACCAGAAGGCGGTAATTCACGGCGATGTATCCTCGGTGCGAAGCAGGGGAGATACATTCCAGCCTAATTACTGCCTGGGAAACCTCAACTAAGTTACCAGGCAGGGCTGATATCAGCCGTTTCCGCGAACCGACTTGGCTTCTATAATCACGGGATCGATTCGCCCTTTCGGGATAAGTTGAGGAGTACCATGGCGGACAGCTACAAGATTCTGATTGCCGACGACAATCAAGCCAATGTTGAACTCTTGGAGGCCTATTTGGCCGGCGTCGACTGCGATACGGAAATCGCCGTTAACGGACAAGATACGCTCGATAAAGTCGCCAGCTTCCAGCCTGATTTGATCTTGTTGGACGTCATGATGCCAAAGCTCAGCGGGTTTGAGGTTTGCAAGCAGCTGAAGGCCGACCCGTCGACCAAAGGCATTATGATACTTATGGTTACGGCGCTGAACGAACTGGGCGACATCGAACGCGCCGTTGCGGCCGGTACCGACGATTTCCTCTCGAAACCGGTCAATCGCATCGAACTGACCAAGCGTGTCGAGAACATGCTGCGACTAAAGAACGTTGAGAACGAGAACGAACGGCTTCGCCAGTACATCGAGCAGATGGAAAACAGCCGGAGCTAACCCCCCGCTCGTTCTACTTTGGGCCGCTGTGGCCTGTTTCTCGGCGAATTCACCCGGCCCCTGCACCCTCGGAAAGGGGCTAGCCGAGGGTCGACTTCGCACTCTTGCCTTGTTTCTGGGCCACTGTGAGGGGTATCCTTAGGGAGTCCCCAATCTCATGGCGAGGAACGATCTATGCCTTGGAATGTACGGCTCGGCTTCCTGGTAGCCGCGGTCTGTTGTTGGATGCTCGGACCCTGGTCAGGCACGACTGCTTACGCGCAGTCAGCGTCGGCCACCGCTCCGGAAAAAATTCAGGCCCTGATCACCCAACTCGGGGACCGCAACTTCACGGTCCGCGAACGGGCACAGTCTGACCTGGCTCGCATGGGAATTACGGCTTTCGATCAACTGTTCGGCGCGATGCGCGATCCCGACTTGGAGATTGCCCGCCGTGCCCAGTACCTGATTCGCAGTGTTGAAATCGAATGGACCCGGCCCGAGTTCTCGGACGAGGTCAACGCCTATCTCAATCGCTACGGCAACTTGAACGTCGACAATCGCCGCAGCCGCATCGGCGAGCTTTCGCGACTGCACACCATGGACGCGCTGAGCGCGCTGTGCCGGATCAGCCGCTACGACGTTTCAGAAGTCCTCTCGAAGGAAGCGGCCTTGGCGGCGGCAATTCAATTTCAGGGAGCCTCTGCAGAAGAGAAAACACAGATCACCGAAATCATCAGCGATCGGATTGGCGATAGCCCACGCGTTGGCCCCAGCTGGCTGAAGATCTTCCGCACCAGCTTGAACCAGCCTGCCGAAGCGATCGCCCTGTGGGAAGATCAAATCACCGAAGAGATCGACCTGTTCACCACGCGGCCGGCGCTGACCAGTCAGCAGGTCGTGCTCGACCTGGTGCGATGGGAAGTTGATCAGCTTCGCCAGCAAGGCAAACAAGAGGAAGCCTTGGCGGCGATGGAAGATGTCATTCGCATCAGTGCCAAGTTTTCGGAAAGCGAACTGCTGGACCTGACGACCTGGTTCCTGGATCGCAAAGGCCCATCGGTGGTTGGCCAGTTGGCCGAGTACCACGCGAAGAAAGCCCCGGCGGTGAACGATATGCCGATCGGTGGACCATTTGGCGAGAACGCCTCGCTGTTGTATCTACTGGCCGAGTCGGAACTGGTGCAAGACAACATCGAAAAGGCTGAAGCGTATGCCAAGGCAGCACTGGAGCTGGAACCTGATTCGTATGACAGCCACTACCTGACCGCCCAGGCTCTTTCCGATCGGGGGACGTTCCGCTGGAGCCGCAACGAATATCGCTACGTCATCGATAGTTTCGACGACCCCATGGAACGCGAATCGATGCTGGCTCGTATGCAGCTGGCGGAACTGGAAAACGACCTCGGCTACTCCGACAAAGCAGCCGAAGTCATGTGGCCGTGGGTCGAAGCAGTCGAGAAGCTGTACGGCCCGAACAACCCCCTCAATGCCGATCGCGAAGAAGCCATCTCGCGGTTTCTGGCCCGTAGCTATCTGTTCCGCGCGACTGCCGCCGAAAAGCGGGGCGACCTGGCCGCGGCGAAGAAAGACCTCGACAAGGCGATCAAGTATTACGAAGACGAAGCGGACGTGCTGATTGCTTCGTACCGTGTCGGGCAGCAAGACGACATGTGGAAAGCCAAGGCCAAGGAACACATCGACCACACGATCGACTTCTACAAGCCGTTCGTCGAGAAGTTCCAGAAGCAGTACGAGATCTTCAAGCAGAACAGCCGCGGTGACGACTTCATGGGCACTCAAGGCTCGCAGATGGCCAACTACTGCAACCAATACGCCTGGCTCGTGTGCAACACGTACGGCGACTTCGATCACGCGATTGAGTCGAGCGAACTGTCGCTGGAAATGGTGCCAGGCAACGGTGCCTACCTAGACACGCTGGCCCACTGTCACGCGGCGAAGAAGGACTGGGGTGCCGCTGCCAAGTATCAGCGCATGGCCGCCATGCAGATCCCGCACTCCGGCATGATTCGCAAGAAGTACCAAGAGTTCACCAAGAAGTGCGAAGAGAACAACATCGAGTTCGAAACGATCGAGCTGCCCCCCAGCCCCGATACGCACTTCCCAGAGTACAAGAAGGACGGCAAGCTGTGAGTTCTTCGGTCGTGATGCCGTTGGAACAGGATGTCCCGCGGCCGAAGTGGACCTTCCACATCATCATGCTAAGTATCGCCGTAACGGTGACGACACTGTCGTTCTTGCTGACCACCGACGGACCGACCGAGGTTGTCATCCCTTGGCTAAATGTCCCGCTTCCGTCGACGTGCAGCATGCAGAATATGGTCGGCATCGATTGCCCCGGCTGCGGCCTGACGCGTAGCTTCATCTCGCTGGCACACGGCAAGCTGGATGCCTCGCTGGCGTTCAACCCGGCAGGCATTCTCATCTTTGGGGTAGTTCTTTTTCAGATACCGTACCGCATCGCCCAACTCTGGCGACTGCGCCGCGGCCAGCCAGCTTGGAACTTAAACCTTCCCTCGCTCTGGATCTGGGGGCTGATTGGTGTCGTGCTGATGGGGCAGTGGATTGTGAAGTTCGTTTAGCCTCGCGTGTTTTCCAATTTTCGCGTTCTCTGCGACAATGAACTGCGGCTACCCAATCGTGACATTAATCAGCGGAGAAACCCCATGAGTCAAACACTGCCAATCGGCGACACTTCGTTTCATGTTCGCACGGCAGGGGAGGGGAGTCCACTGGTGCTGGTGCATGGGTTTCCCTTGGACCATCACATGTGGGACGCCGTGTTCGAGCCGCTGGCCGAGCAGCACCAGGTGATTGCGATCGACCTGCGTGGCTTTGGGCAAAGCGATGGCTACCGCGAGATCGTCCCGATGGAGATGTTTGCCGACGATATCGCCGCAATTCTCGATGCGATGGAAATCGCCGAGCAAGTCAATTTCGCCGGCCTGAGCATGGGAGGCTATATCGGTTGGCAAATGTGGCAGCGTCATCGCGATCGACTAAGCCGCTTGATCCTGCTCGACACGCGGGCAATTGCCGACGACGAGGTGCAAGCCCGAGCCCGGCGTGTGGCCGCCGAAGCGGTGCTCTCGGCCGGCATGGATGACGTGCCGATGAACATGTTGCCAAAACTTCTCGCCGAGGGAACCTTCCGCGATCAACCAGAAGTGGTGAGCACGATGACCGAGATGATCTTGCGGCAAGATCCTCGCGCGGTCGCCGCCGCCCAGCGCGGCATGGCGCAGCGACCGAACGTCGAATGCTGGCTGCCGGAGATTACGATACCAACGCTGGTCATCAGCGGCGAGCACGACATCATCAGCCCGCCGGCAGAAATGAAAGGGTTCGCCGCCCAGATCCCAGGTGCCCAGTTCGTCGAGATTCCCGGAGCCGGACACATGGTTCCCCTGGAAGCCCCCGCAGCCATGTGCGAAGCCGTACTCCCCTTCTGCCGCGACCTCGAATAATCCCGTCTTGTCCCCTCGCCCCGGCGGGGAGAGGGTGAGGGACCACAGTCGTAGGATGGCTACGACTTTCTAGGCGATAGACATCTTGGCAGCGCAAAAAGATGGCTACCTGATGAAGACGCCGGTAGCCATCGCTACGTTGATCTCGGCTTTAGAGATTACCTACCCAGGCAAACGGAAATACGTTTCCGTTTTGACGATAGCCTGGTCGTCGGGGAAAGTGTGGAACGCTTGGATGAAGACACTGCGGTTGCGGGTCTCGGCGTTCATGTAGCTGACGGCCCCCATGTTCATGCGGCCGCTGGAATCGAATTCGTGTACCAGTCCGACCTTGCGGTCGTCGTTGCACAGCTCGCGTTGGCACAAGCGGAAGAGCTTGGTTGATACAGCTTCTAACTGAAACGTGGTTTGATAGCGAATGCCGTGGCACTCGAACTGATCGGTGCGTCGCCCTTTGATTTGATAGGCCATGATCCGCCGCTTGGTCGGCAGTTCCTGATGGGCCGAAGTGCAGACTTCGGTCAGCGTGAGGCCTTCGTGCCGCCACGTGAGAACGTGGCCGCAGTTGGTGATATCCATCTTGAGAGTGTACCCTCCCCGCTCGACCGTTCGCGTTTGAAACGCTTCAAACAGTTCGGGGTGAAGTGGCCGCGTGTAAAGCTGAAAGGCCAGCTCAGCAACTCTTGGACGGATCGAAAGCAAGGAACACTCCTTCAAAGTATAAGGCGGCGAGATCCTCCTGATCTCGATGACGTACCGCAGCGAGCGATTGCCGCAGGTCTTACTGCAAGCTTAGTTCGCGTCGGCGTCCCTGATTATAAACAGGCCACAAATTCGCGAGGAATACTGTTTTTTGGTCTGTCTGAAATTGATTATTTACCGCACGATTTTTTTCGCAAGGACTTGACTTTTGCCTTCGCGTAAAGCGTCGATGCTGAAAGTGTTCCTCAACTCTTGTTCCCTCTCCCTTCTCAAGGGAGAGGGTTGGTGAAGCGTGTACGCAGTTCGCCCCCTCACCCTAACCCTCTCCCCGCAGGGGCGAGGGGACGTGAGTTTCTGAAAACTTATGGCCCTCAGTTTGACGAATTCTGGCGGGGCGTGAAATGTCAACTTTTTTGCCACGTTCTTCTTTGCTTGCTTGCTATCGGAACGACCTTTTTCCGCTTAGAATACAGGTTTACTGAATTCACCGATTTCGCGACCCTGATTGCACTTGCGCTGTTTCCCGCGCCCCAGGCAGCCAACGGCAATCCCCAGGGCAAGCACCTTAACGAGCGGCTCTTCGAAGCGACTATGACCGTATCTGATTTCGCTAAGCTTGCTGAAAACTCTCAGGACGCAAGCAAGTGGCTTTCGCAACTGAAGATTGTCGACACGGCGCGCGGCCGAGAGAATCTCAACAGCTTCGTGCGATTGAACTTGCCGAGCGACTTGCAAGCGTCCCTGTGCGGGCAGCTATCGCAGGCCCTGCCAGGCTGTAGCGATCCTGACATGGCGCTGAACAACCTGGAACGATTGTTCTGCCGCGCGCGAAGTCCCCTCAGCCTGGCTGCACTGTTCGAACGCGATGCGACTTCGATGACTACGCTCGTTCGCATCTTCAGTTCCAGTCAAAGTCTCAGCGATCAAATCATCACCGATCCCGAAAGCTTCGAGCTGGTTCGTATCACCGACGGACAACCGGCGGCGCGGCAATACCTGGTCGACGAGATCGTTGCCGAAGTCCAGCAACTCAACGAAGAAAAGGCGATCATGAAGGCGCTGCGGCGCTACAAGCGGCGCGAGACGCTACGGATCGCTTACGGCGACTTGATCTGCAATCAGAACATCGAAACCGTCACGCGGCAGATTTCGTTTTTGGCCGACGCATTGATCGAGGCCGCCTACCAGGCCGCGTGCAAGTTGGTCTCTCAGCGATTTGGTAGCCCGACACCTAAGAGCAGCCGCAACGGCAAACCGAGTACTCCGCGGTTCAGCGTAATTGCGCTGGGCAAGCTGGGCGGGACCGAGCTGAACTATTCGAGCGACATCGACTTGATGTTCCTCTACGACGGCGACGGCAACACCGACGGCGAGAAATCGATTACCAACAAAGAGTACTTCGAGCGCGTTGGGCAGCGACTGATGAAGCTGCTGACCGAACCGACGGAACTCGGCACGCCGTACCGCATTGATATGCGGCTGCGACCGGAAGGAAGCCGCGGCCCGCTGATCAACAGCCTGGATGGGGCGCTGCATTACTACGACATCCTTGGCCGCACGTGGGAACGCCAGGCGTTCGTCAAAGCACGGGCATGTGCCGGCGATAGCTCGCTGGGGCAAGAGTTCCTCGAAAAGCAGGAACCTTGGATCTATCGCAACTACCTCAGCCGAGCCGACATCACCGGCATCAAGGCGCTCAAGCGCCGTATCGAAAAACGAGCTACCGTGGCGGGTGCCGTCGATGCCAACGTAAAGACGGGGCACGGGGGCATTCGTGATATCGAGTTCGTCATCCAGTTCCTGCAGCTACTTAACGGCGGCGACCTGCCGCAGATTCGCATGCCCAACACGCTCGAAGGGATTCGCACCCTGGAAGAGGTGGGCTGTTTGACGCTGCAGGAAAGCACGATCCTGAAAGACAACTACAGCTTCCTGCGAAAGGTCGAGCACCGTTTGCAGATCATGTTCGACCTGCAAACCCACTCGCTGCCTAGCGAGCCGCTGGAACGCACCAAGCTGGCCATGCGGATGGGATACGTCGACGACGCCGATGGCAAAGCGCTCGACAAGTTCCAGGCCGACTTCCAGGAAAAGACCGAGATCAATCGCAAGATCCTCGATCACCTGCTGCACGACGCTTTCCCCGACGATGAGGTGACTGCTCCGGTGGTCGACCTGGTTCTCGATCCCGAACCAACGGCGGATGCCATTGACGAAGCGCTGTCCGACTTTGGCTTCCACGATCCGAAAAACGCTTACGAAAACGTGATGGCCCTGACGCGCGAACGCGTGCGTTTTCTTTCGACGCGTCGTTGTCGCCACTTCCTGGCCGCGATCGCGCCGCAGCTATTGGAAGCGATCTCGAAGACGCCTGACCCCGATTCCACGCTCGTGAATCTATCGCAGGTAAGCGATTCGCTCGGCGGGAAGGAAGTGCTGTGGGAACTGTTCAGTGCGAACCCGGCCACGCTGCATTTGTACGTGCGGCTGTGTGCTGGCAGTCCGTACCTATCGAACGTGTTGATCAGCAATCCCGGGATGATCGACGAGTTGATGGACTCGTTGATGCTCGACCGCCTGCCCAGCCGCCGCGTGCTGGAAGAGATGCTGCTAGAGCTGTGCCGCGGGGCGGAAGACATCATGCCGATCCTGCACAGCTTTAAAAACCTGATGCACCTGCGCGTGGGCGTGCTCGATATTCTGCGGAAGAAGGATCTGCACACACGGCTGCAAACGCTTTCGGATGTAGCGGAAGTGTGCCTGCATCAGATTGTTTTTCGCGAGTATCGCCAGCTGGTGGCCCGCTTTGGCGAACCTCGGCTGCCTAGTGGCAAGCCGTGCGATCTGATCATTCTGGGTCTCGGCAAGATCGGTGGCAAAGAGCCGAACTACCACAGCGATCTCGACATCATCTTTGTTTACGAAGGGGACGGCAATACGGTCGTCGATGCCCGCCACCGCGGCGCGAGCAGCACGACCAACCAGCACTTCTTCGGCCAGCTCGGCCAACGCATCATCAAGAGCGTCAACGAGCTGGGTCCGTATGGACGACTGTACGAACTCGATCCACGGCTGCGTCCGACCGGCAAGAATGGGCCAATGGCTGTGACGCTCGAAGATCTTTACAACCACCACGCCAAAGGAAACGGCGAGTTGTGGGAGCGTCAGGCACTTACCAAAGCCCGCCCGATCTTCGGTCCGCCGGCCGGTTGCGAAGCGGCCGAGAAAACAATTCGCGAAGCGATCGCGTGTCATCCATGGAAGGCGTCGGATGCCGAAGAGATCCGCAAAATGCGAATCCGCATGGAAGAGACGGCGTCGAAGAACAACATCAAACGTGGCCCAGGCGGAACGGTCGATATCGAGTTCGTCGTGCAGATGCTGCAAATGAAACACCTGGCCGAAAGCCCCGAGATACTCGTCCCCAATACGATCGACGGCCTGAACCTTCTGCATGAGAAAGGTTACCTCGGCCAGGAAGACCACGATCATTTCCTGAAAGCGTACGAGTTCCTTCGCATGGTCGAAGCCCGCCTGCGACTGATGAACACGACAGCCCGGCACGACCTTCCCGAAGAACGCTTGGAAGTCGCCAAGCTGGCGTATCTGCTCGACTACGAAGACCCGGCCACGCTGCTGAAAGAGTGCCGCCAGATGACCCGCGAAACACGCCGTCGGTTCGATCAGATCTTCGACAAAGCGGCTGCTGGTTAAGCGGGGAAGAAGAGGGGAGGAACCGCGGATTACACCGATGATCGCGGATACGCCCGAGGCGACTTCATTCAACGCGATCCAACGGCAACCTCCTAAGCCCCAAAGGGGCGGCCGTTAATAGCCAGGGGTGGAAGCCCCTGGTAGGCGTTAAATCACGGTCGTCCAAGTTCCCGCGCCGAAGGTGCCGTTCGTGCTTGCTGGGCCCGCGGGGCAATCATGCCGGGGGCGGATGGTCCCCGGTAAAGCTGCTGCTCGGTTCTCTCGGTGGCCGAGAGTCGATTCCTCACCAGCGGATCGCGCGTGGTGCGTTCAGTGCCAAGCACGGGGCCACTCAGGTTTCGCTGAGGATCGACCGACGGCAACACGTTTCCGGCGGCGTCTTGAATTTTCGCGTCACGTTTCTCTGGCAGAATTGGCAACTTGCCGGCAACATCGTACCCTTCGCGGATCAGCTGCTTCTGCACGGGATTCACGCGCGTGCGGCCGTTGTAGAGGGTGTCAAAGACCAAACGGCCGCGCGGTGCAAGCGTTGACTGCGTGGTGTACGGCTGGTCGGGTGCCGCGCGGGCCTGGGGTTCTGCGCCCCACATCTTGGCCGACGCGTAGAGGACCAACAAGAGAAAGATGACCAGGGCAATCAAACCGATAAGTAGGTGTCTCATGACTTGGACTCCTTATACCCCCGGCCTGATCGATGACCGGGACTAGGTTTCTTTCTGCCGGGCTTCATATTCGGCGAAGTCGATCATATCCGCGGCGAAGGTCATCGGCAGGACGAAGATCTTTCCGTCCCCCATACGGCCGCTACGTGCGACCGCGACGATCTTGCGAACTGTTTCTTCGACCCGCGAATCATCCAGCCACATACTGATTTCGATCTTGGGCAGAAACGTCTTGGAATATTCACTCTCGCTGTACTCGTCGAGATAGTTCTTCTGCCTGCCGAAGCCCTTCACCTCGCGGACGTTCAATGCTTCCAACGGGGCACGGCTGAGGGTGTCGAGCACTTTCTCGGCCAAATAAGGCTTTACGATGGCGATAATCTGCTTCACGTTATCGAATTCTTTCGCTTCTTGAACGAAATCCAAATCGGCGACTTTCGGCAAGTTTTTGCCAACGTCTCTCTATCTATAGTAAACCCTTAGTCGGCTTGCTCGCTAGAGAGTTTGTGAAACTTGTCACCTCGCTGGCGGGGTATTACAATCGTTCCTTTCCCGAATACCGGGACCCACCCACGATTTTCACCCCCGGAAAGTCTTTCGCCCGCGATGCATGCCTGGCATCAGCTAACCGACCAGAACCTCGGAAAACGTCTCCTCACGTTTATCCTGTTGGGCACTATGGTCTTATGGGGTGCCGGCATCACCATTTCGGTGCCGAATTTCAAGGACACCAGCGTCCCGTTCATGTGCCAGGATCACGCGTGCTCATGCCGTAATGCTGGCAACTGCTGGAATCATTGCTGCTGCTTCAGCCGCAGCGAGAAGCTGGCCTGGGCTCAGAAAAACAAGGTTCAGCCCCCTGAACAGTTCCTGGCTGAGCTAAAGAAAACAAGCGACACTTCGTCAGAATTCTGCGGAGAACCAACGCTCAAGCCGGACGTTTACGCCGCGCTTTGTACCCTGCGAGGGACCAATAAGTCGAAGAAACTTCTCCCCGCCACATGCTCAGGCGGTTCGTGCTCGTCATCGGGCAGCCAACCGAACGAGGCTCCTGCGTCCCGTCCGTTCTCGCTGACCAACGCGATGCAGTGCCACGCACTGGCTAGCGTGACGTTGATCTACTCGCCGGTCCTGGAACTTGACATGGGAACCGGACAACTGGCGGCTTTGAACGTCGAAGCTATGCCAGGCGATTCTAACCTGCGGCCCACCTCTTTCAGCGCCGCCCCCGACCCGCCACCGCCGCGGGCCTAACGTGTTTTTCAACATGTGATTGGCAAACGTACGCTGCTGCGCGCTCAAAATAGTCCGCTCGCCCCTGAGGGGAGAGGGTTAAGGTGAGGTGCTCTCACTCAAGAGCAAAGTCAGCAGCCGGTTTGGGTTCTGAGTCGTTGCCGTGAATACCAGCGCACGATGCTTGGCAACGCTCAGCAATAAATCCCTCACCCTGCGAGAGAGAGGGGACAGGAATTGCTAATCACTCCTCTTTAACTTCTAACAACACGTTACTTAATTACACACATAATCATGAAAAGACGACAAGCTTTTACGCTGGTCGAGCTTCTGGTGGTGATTGCCATCATCGGAATCTTGATCGCGCTATTACTTCCAGCCGTGCAGCAAGCCCGCGAGGCCGCTCGCCGGATGCAATGCACCAACAACCTGAAGCAGCTAACACTCGCCCTGCACAATTACGACTCGGCCCTACGAAGCTTTCCGCCTGGCGGCTTAGGCTATCCGATGGTCTGGTCTGCCCAGGCTCAGTTGCTTCCCTATGTCGAGCAAGGCAACCTGCAAGAGTTGCTCGACTTCAAACAGCCGCCGCTGGCTTCGTTTGGGGGACCAACCCAAAACGAAAACGCGGCTCAAACCACGATCGAGATGCTGCTTTGTCCGAGCGACAAAGATCAGGTACCAGGTTCGATCTATGGTGGCATCAGCTACCCAGCCAACGCTGGCAGCGGCATCAACAACACCGGCAGCGCCAGTGACGATGGTTCCATTTCCAACGCGGATGGGGTCATCTTCTCGCTGTCGAAGATCAGTTTCCGCGATCTCACCGACGGAACGAGCAATACGGTCGTCTTCAGCGAGCATCTGCTCGGCGACGGTGGCACAACGGCACCCACCAATAACGACTATCGCTTTCGCGTGGTGGAACTGACCACTTCCACGCAAACGACCGAGTCGGCTTGTACGGCAAGTGGTGCTCCGGCCTGGTCGGGTCAACGCGGTGCGAAGTGGATCAACGGCCACCTCGCCGACACGATGTACAACCACTGGTACGGCCCGAATTCCAACAATCCGGACTGCCACAACGGCTATCACAACTTCGCGATTACCAGTGCCCGCAGCCAACACCCTGGCGGCGTGCAAGTGGCGATGGCCGATGGTAGTGCCCGTTTCGTTGCGGAAACCGTCGCGCTCAATATCTGGCGCGCGATTGCTACCCGTGGCGGCGGCGAAGTGGTTTCTGAGTTCTAACAATTTCGATGATTGCAGCATCCTTGGCACACGGCTGAAATACGGCCCGTGTGCCAAGGTGCCGTTTCCAATTAGGAACCTATCCATGAAACGACATGCTTTTACGCTGGTCGAGCTTCTGGTGGTGATTGCCATCATCGGAATCTTGATCGCGCTATTACTTCCAGCCGTGCAGCAAGCCCGCGAGGCCGCTCGCCGGATGACCTGTACCAACCACCTCAAGCAGTTGGGGTTGGCCCTGCACAACTACGAATCAACGCACCAGGTGCTGCCTCGGTTTGGTCAGCGCGACGCCGACTTCTCGGTTCAGGCACGCGTTCTACCGTACATCGAGCAAGGAAACCTGTACGATCTGCTCGACTTCTCTCAAGTTGCTTTCACCGGCAGTTGGAGCGAGAAGATCCCCAACCCGAATTTCGCCTCCGCGTTTGCTACGCCTATTCCGGTTTATCTTTGTCCTAGCGACCCAGCACCGGAGATCACCACGCTGACTACCAGTGGCGGCCCGGTCACGTACGGTGGGCTGAACTACATGGTAAGCATCGGCAGCGGCACCGGAACGAATTACGACTTCCGCTGGCGAACCGATGGTCCGTTCTTCGAGCCGAGCGGTTGCAAGTTCTCGGCACTGACCGACGGGCTAAGTAACACGGCGCTGATGAACGAAACGGTTCGCAGCGTTGGTCCTGATACGACCCTGGCGGCTGGCGAGTTGCCGAAGGCTCCGTATCAAATGACCCTCAACGGGTCGAGCGGGGTAGGAACGAGCATGGGCACCACCCGCGGCATGAGCGGCAGCGGCAACCCTTGGAGCAGCTACACCGACGGCAGCGGCATGATTGCCAATGCGGATGTTCCATCGTTCTGGAATCAGTTCACCAGTTGGCGAGGGGGCGAGAGCCCTGCTCTGCGCGGCCGCGGCACGACATGGGCTTTTAGCGGAGCGATCAACTCGGCAACCAACGGTTACCTGGGCCCCAACAGCCGCACGCCAGACGTGGTGACCCACTTCACCGGTTACTTCGCGGCCCGCAGCTTTCACCCAGGCGGCGCAGAAGTGCTGTTTGGCGATGGCTCGGTGCAGTTCCTGCCTGAGACGATCGACCTGGCCACCAACCGCGCAATCTACAGCGGTAGCGGCGGCGAAGTGATCGGCGATTATTAATTCTTATGACTATCAAACGATATAAGGTAAATCCTATGAAACGCATTCTTACCGCAGCGCTATTGCTTGCCGTCATGGCAACCTCGGCCATGGCACACGACACGTGGGTCGAAACCAACACCGGCATCGTCCGCACCGGCGATGCCATCTACGTCGACCTGAAACTTGGTAACCACGGCAACGAGCATCGCGACTTCAAGATGGCCAGCAAGGCCAACCCGGCCGATGGGACTTGGGACGTGATTGCTCCGGACGGAACGAAGTTCGACCTGACTAGCGTGGCAGTCGACTTGGGGTACGCACCCAAAGAAGGTTTCTGGAACGCGAAGTATGTCGCCGACGGTGCCGGACTATATACCGTCTCGCACACGCGCGACTCGATCGTGAACCACGGCCACCCGGTACGCAGCGTGAAGAGCGGCAAGACGTTCTTCATCGTCAGCGATAGCCTGGCCCAGGTACCCAGCGACCTGACGGGCTTCGACAAGCCGCTGGGGCATGACCTGGAATTGGTGCCGACGGAAAATCCTGTCGCGCCACTGGGCCCTGGCAAGCCGATTGCTGTGAAGCTGATGTTCCATGGCAAGCCGCTGAAGGACACGGTCGTCTCGTTCATTCCACGCCGCGAAACCTTGAAGGAAGGTTTCGATGAAACGTACGAGCGCAAGACGAACGACCAAGGCGAAGCCAGCTTCACACCGAAGAGCGGCGACCAGTTTCTAGTGGTCGCTCATGTCGAACAGCCCGAGGCCAACGGCGATGGCTACGACGCCACCAAGTACAGCGCTACGCTGCTGGTGATTGTGCCGGAGCGCTGCCCCTGCTGCGGCGAATAGTTCTTTCCAGTCGCCCTCTCCCTTTATGAAGGGAGAGGGCTTCGGTCAGGATTGCAATGCGGGCACTCAGTTCGCCCCTAACCCTCTCCCCAAGGGGGCGAGGGGCCCCGAGGTGCTGATGCCAGCACTGATACTATGGGCAAATTTGCTGGAATTCGACCGGCTGGAAAGCCGATCGCTTTACAGGTTTCGTTGACTCTGTCACGATGAATTTTCGGCCGCACCTGTTTGCGGTCTTATTTGCTTTCTTGAATGCGAAAAGGATGCCCGGATGGCTAAGTCCTACACCAAACATCAGCAAAATATCATCAAGCGTTACTACGACAACAAAGACGCCATCGCGACGCAAAAGCTCCAGGAAAATATCACGGAGTTGTATCTCGCCGAAGGTAAGAAACGAGCTACCGTCTGGAAGCGGATCATCGGCCACCTCGAAAAGCTGGAAGTCCCCAAAGCCCAGATCGATCATTTGGTCGCATCGGACGACGCCACGCTGGTAGCCAAGTACCTGGAACGCCTGATGGCCAAACAAGGTTAAGCCCTTGCATCTTGTTCCCTCTCCCCTGAGGGGAGAGGGTTAGGGTGAGGGACGAAATAAACGGGCCTTACCCATCAGAAAGCTATGACGCGATCTTCGCTCGTTGCACAAGCCTCTCGAACTTTTCAACCGACCTACCTGATCACCCCTCACCCTAGCTCTCTCCCCGAAGGGGCGAGGGGACCGGATTCTACAAATGGCACAATCCTGGAGCTTCTTCTCCGCCGGACAATTTACCTTTGGATGTGGATCTCGACACGAACTGGGCAAGCATGCCGCTCGCCGTCGGTATCGTAAAGTTCAGATCATCACTGATGCCACCCTTTCCGGTCTGGGCATGGTGCAGCCGCTGGTCGAAGACCTGACCGAACATGGCGTTCAGGTGGAAGTGTTCGACGGCAGTGTCGCCGAGCCAGATTTAGAGATCGCCAAGAACGCAGCGCTGATGGCCGGTACCTTCGAGCCCGATGCCATCCTTGGGCTGGGTGGCGGAAGCAATATCGACCTGGCCAAGGTTACCGCCGTACTCGCGACGCACGGTGGCCAGCCACAAGATTACTTCGGCTGGAACAACGTTCCTTCGCAGATCATCCCCGTCATCGCGATGCCGACGACCGCCGGCACCGGCAGCGAGGTCTCGCAGTCGGCCGTGTTAACCGATCGTGGGACAAGCATGAAGGTCAGCATCCTCAGCCAATTCATGCGGCCTGATCTGGCGATTGTCGATCCTGAGCTGACCTTCAGCTGCCCCAAACAAGTCACGGCCGACAGCGGCATCGACGCGCTGACGCATGCCGTCGAAGCGTATCTGTCGAAAGAATCGTCGGAGATTGCCGCTGAACCAGGCGAGGCGATTCCGTACAGCGGCAGCACGCCGATCGGCGAACTGTTTGCCGAAGAGGCGATCGCACTGGTCGGGCGATATCTTCCGGCGGCCGTTCACGAGCCGCACAATCGCGAGGCGCGCGAGAAGATGGCGCTGGCTGCATCGCTGGCCGGTATGGCCTTTTCCAACTGCGGCGTGGCGGTCGTTCATGCACTTGAGTACCCCATCGGCGGCCGCGTGCACTGTAGCCACGGGGGCGGTAACGGCTTATTGCTGCCTTACGTGATGAAGTACAACTTGCCGCAGCGCGAGGCCAAGCTGGCCCGGATCGCCCAGCTGCTGGATCCGATCTGTGACTATGCGAGCGACATGGAAGGTGCCCTGCTGGCAATCCGCCAGGTCGAACAGCTCAAGGGGCTGATTGGCATTCCCGAGAAACTGAGTGCCTATGGGGTAACCGAAGAGATGCTCCCAGGCTTCGCCGACAAGTCGTTTGCCATCACGCGGCTGATGAATATCAATCCACGCACCCCGACGCGGGACGACCTGCTGCAGATTCTGACCGACGCGCTGTAGCAGACCGGTTGTTCAGGTAGTCGGATTGACATAGAACGAAGTGTTTCACATCCGGTCCCCTCGCCCCTTGGGGAGAGGGCTAGGGTGAGGGGCGCGCCCCATTTGATTGTGCCACGCCGAATCACGATCCGTCTTCCTTTCAATCACGAACAAGAAACCCTCTTCCTGGCCCTCTCGTAGCGAGGGAGAGGAGACATGAGAAGCTTGATGTTCAAATACGCTATCTGCAACGAAACGTACCAAGACTGGAAGCTGGAAACGGCCCTTGCGCATGCGAAGGACTCGGGCTACGATGCCATCGAGATCGCTCCGTTCACGCTCGCTCCGTCGGCGTACGATTTAACCGCCAAAGAGCGGGGCGAGATCCGTGGCAAGATTGAAGACGCCGAACTCGACGTGGTGGGTCTGCATTGGCTGTTGGCCAAAACCGAAGGGTTCTACCTGACGACTCCGGACGATGCCGTGCGCCAGAAGACGAGCGACTATTTTTGTGAATTGGCACGGCTTTGTCGCGATTTGGGTGGAACAATCATGGTGCTCGGTAGCCCACAGCAGCGGAACCTGTTGCCTGGCGTGAGTGAATCGCAGGCCATGAAGCTGGCCGCCGATTGTCTGCGAAAAGCGATGCCCACGCTCGAGCAGTGCGACGTGACGCTGGCCCTTGAGCCGCTGGGACCGGCGGAAGGAGACTTCCTGAACACGGCAGAGAAGGGATTGGAATTGATGGATCTGATCGACTCCCCCAACTGCAAGATTCATTTGGATGTGAAAGCGATGTCGGCCGAAGAGAAGCCGATCCCGCAGATCATTCGGGAAACGCATCCGCACATTGCCCACTTCCACGCTAACGATCCCAACAAGCGTGGTCCTGGCATGGGAGATGTCGATTTTGTCCCCATTTTCCAAGCGCTCAAGGAAGTCGGTTACAATGGTTGGGTCTCGGTAGAAGTCTTCGACTACGAGCCAGGAATCGAATCGCTGGTGAAGGACAGCATCGCCTACATGCACCAGTGCGAAGCCGCGATCGGCTAATCCTCTCTGGTCCCCTCGTTCCTCCGGGGAGAGGGCTAACGAAATGGGGAGAACCATAAAAACCTATGCGACAGTACCTTGATCTAATGCAGCGCATTCTCGACGAAGGGGTCGAGAAGCACGACCGGACTGGCACCGGCACGCTCAGCGTGTTTGGTCATCAGATGCGGTTCGATCTTTCAAAGGGGTTTCCCGTCGTTACGACGAAGAAGCTGCACCTGAGGTCGATCATTCACGAACTGCTGTGGTTCCTGAAAGGGGACACCAACATCGGCTACCTCCGCGAGAACAAGGTTCGCATCTGGGACGAATGGGCCGACGCCGACGGCAATCTGGGCCCGGTTTATGGTAAGCAGTGGCGAAGCTGGCAGACCCCCAGTGGTGAAACGATCGACCAAGTTTCGCAGCTGGTGGAGCAGATCAAGACAAACCCCGACTCGCGGCGATTGATTGTCTCGGCGTGGAACGTGGCTGACGTTCCCCATATGGCACTTCCGCCTTGCCATCTGCTGTTCCAGTTCTACGTGGCCGAAGGAAAGCTGAGCTGCCAGCTGTACCAGCGAAGTGCCGACGTGTTCCTGGGCGTGCCATTCAACATCGCTTCCTACTCGCTGTTAACGATAATGCTGGCCCAGGTTTGCGACTTGCAGCCAGGCGACTTTGTCCATACGTTTGGCGATGCCCATCTGTACTTGAATCACTTGGAACAAACCAAACTTCAGCTCTCGCGCGAGCCCAGGTCGCTGCCGACGATGAAGATCAACCCGGACGTGAAGGACCTGTTCGCTTTCCAGTTTGAAGACTTCGAGCTGAATGACTACGATCCACACCCGCACATCTCTGCACCGGTTGCCGTATGAGAATTTCGATGATTGTCGCGGCAAGCCAAGATTGGGTTATCGGTCGCGACGGAGACATGCCGTGGCGACTGTCCAACGACCTCAAGCGGTTCAAAAGCCTGACCATGGGCAGCCCGATGATCATGGGTCGTAAGACGTACGAATCGATTGGCCGCCTACTGCCAGGCCGCACGACGATCATCGTCACCCGCGATCCGAATTACCAGGTCGAAGGGGCCGTTATCGCCAATAGCGTGGGGGATGCCGTCGCCGCGTGTCACGATGTAGACGAAGCGTTCGTGGTGGGTGGTGCCGAGATCTACAAGGCCATGCTGCCGTGGACGACGCGGCTCTATCTGACCAAAGTGCATGCGATGATCCCCGACGGCGACACGCACTTCCCGCTGGTCGACTTCCACCAGTGGCACCTCGAATCGGCCGAAGAGATTCCGGCCGACGAGAAGAACCAGTACCCGACCCGGTTCGAGATCTGGGACCGGTTGCCGGAGGGCTAACCCTTTGCAGGATTGGCTACGAATGTCGTGTGTCGTATTTACGCGGTGGGCTGTTTCAGCCGGCGACCTTTGGCTGTACTTGGGGCGCTGGTGAGTGGGTTTTCGGCACCGACCAGCGGGTCGCCTACTTTGACACTGGCCAGACGCTCGCGAACTTGCTTTGCGTAGTCTTTCGATAGCTCGAATCCGAGCGGTGTGCGGCCCAGCTTCTTTGCCGTGACCAGCGTCGAACCACTGCCGGCGAAGGGATCCATAACGATCTCTCCTTCATTGGAACAACACTTGATGATCCGCCCCAGCAGCTGCTCTGGCATCTGACAGCCGTGGAATCCGGCTCGCTCCTTGAACGTGCCAGCGACGCGAGGGAAGTACCACGTATCTTCTTCACTGCCGAAGCTATCGGGCGCATCCTGGGGACGCAGGATCCACGTATCGTCCGGAACGCGTCCTTTAGGGTTGGCTCGCTTGTCTCCGTAGACTAGCATCCGGGCACTCGGCACGCGGATCTGCTCGTCGTTGAAGGTGAACTGCTTGGCATCCTTGGTGAAGTAGAAGATGTGCGCGTGGCTGCGGGTGAACTTACTTTTGCAGTGCACGCCAAACGTGTAGTACCAAACGACCCAGTTGCGACAATGCAGCCCCAATGTACGCGTGGCAAGGACCTTGAGTTCCGCTGCGAACTCGTCGCCGATGGCCAGCCAGAATGCACCCGTTGGCTTGAGCACGCGCGAGACTTCGCGCATCCACTGTTCGCTCCACTGAAGATATTCGTCGACCGATTTACGATCGTCGTAGACGTCGTACTTGTAGCCGATATTGAAGGGGGGATCGGCAAAGGCCAGGTCGATGCATCCCTCAGGCAGCTTCTTCATCTGGGCGATACAATCGCCGGTCGTCAAACCGGTGGCGGGAAGTTTCGGTGGCGTCGCCACAGCGGCCCTCCTTGGCGTGAATACTTCGTGCAAAAAGGGACAAGGCCCTGGTGGGTTCAGTGTAGCCCGGCCAGCAGCAGGGCGCAAGGCTTAAGTGTTGTCGCATTCTAACGGATTCTTGGTCGGTCGTGTGCCTTTCCAGACGAGCATTAATGACCGATTCACCCGCCAGGGGGTAGCCTCTTCCAGCGAACGAATGTGCGGCAAAATTCTCGCGTTTGGAAGAAACACCCATTGGCTACGGATGCTATTCGATCCGAGGGCAAGCAGCAGGAAAGTCGGTTTCTTTCGAATTTCGCCGGTTGACCTTCCCTCATTGGTAGGAGATGCTAAATCATGGAAACCCCATTACGGGTTTCTCCCCATTGAGCGCTTGTTGAGGTGATCCACTTTGTTGGAAAAGGGCCAGCCATGAACGAAGACGCTCCACAGTTAGTCCACCACCACATCGCAGATGAAGTCCTCGTTCTCACGCCTCAAGTCGAACAGATGCGAGATACCGAGATCTGCTATTCGATTCGAGATGGCATGACCGACTACGTCAAGCAAGTCGATCATCGCCGCGTGGTGATCGACATGCAGAATGTCAACTTCGTCAGCAGCATCGGAATTCTCGCATTTCTAAATCTCCGCCGGGCAGTCCCCAACACGGACGAGCGGATCATTTTTTGCAATCTGTCCGATTCGCTCACCGGCATGTTTAGAATTTGCAAATTAATCTCAGAAAACCCTAACGATCCAACGCCGTTCGGTTCCGTAGATACTCTTGAGTCCGCTTTGTCTACCGCGTAACCTCTCTGAGGGCTGCACGGATGCGGTACCTCCATCGACCGATGCCGCTAGCTGACGGCATGCGGGCGGTTTCATTCCAACATGCAAGGCGGAGCAAGGAAGCATGAACGCCAAAACATCTACGAGCCTCGTTTCGTTCGAAGAAGTCGGTGATGTACACGTCATCACCCCGCTGGTTACGAACATGCGCGATGCCAACAACTGTTTGACGATTCGCGAGTTGTTTATCGAGTATGGCCGATCGCGGTGTCCGGAAAAGGTCTTAATAGATCTGAGACACGTACGCTTTATGTCGAGTGTTGGTGTCCGCGTTCTGGTCTCGCTGCTGCGGGAGGTGTGCGAAGTTCAGGGACGAATCATGGTCTGCAGCCTGAATGGAGAGTTGCGGGGAGTACTTTTCGTCTGTAGCCTAATATCAGACGATATGAATCAACCGGGACCGTTAGAGGTAGCGAATAACCGCGACGACGGCCTCGCTCGCCTGAGGTCCCCTTAACAAGGCTTGCCCTCCCCATGCCCGATTTGCTACTCGAAGCTGTTAACCCTGTCCTGCCGTCGCGTGATGTGAAGGCCGCCATCCAGTTTTATGTTGACAAGCTGGACTTCAAGCTATCGTATCAAGATGCGGAAGACCCTCGTTACGCATCGATCATTCGGGACCGGGTCGAGATTCATCTTCGCTGGCATGATCCTTCGAGCTGGGATCGCGTCGAACGACCGAACATCCGTATCGCGGTGTGCGATGTCGAACACCTTTACAGCGTGTTTCAGCCGCTGGGGATCTTCGCTTCCGATACCACGCTGCGTGATACGGCCTTCGGCACGCGGGAGTTTGGCTTCTTCGACCCCGATGGCAACCTGCTGACGTTTTATTCCGACCTGGGAGAATAGTCGGCGCGTGCCGGAACAGCTCGTTTGATGCACCCAGAGGTCCGGCCTTCGCTATGACACATCCTCCCGTACCTGAGATCCCTTGGTCCAAGCGGCTGTTCTATTTGGGCTGTGCGGCAATCTTTTTCACACTGGCCGTCCTGGGCATGATCTTGCCGATCATCCCAGCGACGCCATTTCTGCTGGTAACCAGCTACTTCCTGGTCAGGTCTTTCCCCAAGCTGAATGACCTGTTGCTCGACTTGCCCTACTTCGGTCAAATTCTGTACGACTGGGAAGTCCGCAAGGGTATCAAGACAAGCACCAAAATCCAAGCTATCGCCACGGTCGTTCTGGGCTGGGGGTTCTCGATCATGATCTTTCCGATCCCTAAGTGGGCATTGACGATCATGGCATTCCTGGTGGTGATCGGGATCTACGTCATCTACCGCGTGCCAGAGCCGCATGACGTGAAAATCACCAAGACGAAGAGCGAGCCAAACGGCCCGCAGGGTGACGACCAGGAAAAGAATACCGTCCATCCATCGCACGAATTAGAGCGGAAGCCCAGAGAAGCAGGCCGCAATTCATGCCAAGCCCAGAGCGAGAATCTTTGACCAGATGATGGGGCTTAAATCGTCCCGACCTGCTGTAGCGCGAGATACGCCAACAGGCCGAACCAAACGACCGCAATCACCCCCATGAGAATCAAGAAGGCCAGATGCGGTTTGGGTGGGTTCGACGTGGGAAGATACACGGGCGACTTGCGAACTTCTTCCGACTTGGGAGCCTGTTTGTTTTTGGCGGCCGCCATGGTTCTTCCCCCTATCCTTGGATTAGGCTTGCCCTGATTCTTCCGATAGCTGGAAGTCGAAGTTCTTCACGAACGCGTCTTCAAAGTCGTACTGATCGTCGAAGTCTTCGCGTCGGTCCGATTTCGATTTACGCATCATGCCAATGCCAATCAGGTTGTAGACGATCTCGCCAAAGTCGCCGGTCGTGTGTATGCCCCACGAGTTGAGCACCACCTTGGCCAACAGCCCATACTGCTGCTGAGCATACTGCCGGATGGCCTGGCACAATACCTGGCCGGTCAGATGGCGTTCGACGTCTTCCTCTTCTTCCCAGCCTTCCAGGTCGTCTTCGAGTTCGTCGATCTCTTCCTCGAAGCATTCCAGGTCCAAGTCTTCTTCCTCTTCGGAAGGCTCTTCGTCCTGCTCCTCTTGATACCGCTGGCCGAATGAGAGGGCTTCACGGACAAATTGATACGCTTCCATGCGATAGCGTGGGTCGTCTTTGAGCAGTTGCATGAACGCGGAATAAGTATCTTCGGACATGCCGTTTTATTCCTTCGGATTGTCTGAGTTGGACTGGGTGTTCTCGCCGCCATCTTCGTCGGCAGCATCCTTCTTGTCACGACGCTTGCCCCGCTTGGAACCACCCCCGGTTTGGCCGTTGCCGCGTTTGAGGACCGTCAGCACGTCGCTGGCGTCGATCATAATGTTGCGGTTGTCTTCCATGCGAACGAGCAACTGACCAGCGAGGATCTCGTGATTCAAAACGCGACCGCGACCACTGTTGGTCACAATATCGCTGCCAATGGGCGGAAGGTCGCGCTGCAGTTCTTCGTACGTGTCGTACTCGTAACGCAAACAGCACTTAAGTCTTCCGCAACGGCCGGAAATCTTCGTTGGGTCGAGCGTCGCTTTTTGGAGCTTGGCCATCCGCATTGAAACGGGCGGCATTTCGCTCAGGTGCGTGTTACAGCAGACCGGCTTGCCGCAGTCGCCGTAATCGGCCAAGAGCTTCGCTTCGTCACGAACGCCAATCTGGCGCATCTCGATGCGGGTTTGCAGTTCGGAAGCCAACGCTTTGACCAGCTCGCGAAAATCGACCCGCGACTCGGCCAGGTAGTAAACGATGATCCGTTCGCCGCCAAACAGATGCTCGACATCGACCAACTGCATGGGGAGATTCATCTCGCGGATCACGCGGCGGACCGTTTCTTCCTCGCGCAGGGCATCGCCGACCATGTGCTCGGTCTGCTTGACGTCTTCTTCCGACATGGCCCGCATGATGCTACCAAATGCCGGATCGGTCAGTTGCTTGACCGCTTCGTCGGTGGCTTCGCACAGGACATCCCCCACCTCCAAGCCGCGCTTGGTGCGAATGATGACTTGATCGTCGCGGTTGTATTCATCTTTTGCTCGGGCCGAGAACACGCCTAAAAAACGCATGGCCCCGTAGCGAATGATGTATTTCGCCATACTGAATATCTTTATTTCGCCGTGCCCTTGAGTAAGGACGCTCGGCGATTAAAACGTAGGGCCTGGCAGGCGGCCTGCACGATGACCAAACGTTAGGTAGGTTTCGATAATCTCTGCAGTATAACCTGATTAAGGCCTTCCCTGAAATTGGGAACTTGCCCCTCTCGAAGTAAGCCTTCGGGCCGATAGCTATGGATCAAGGAAGGATCTCATCGACGCTCTCAGGCGGTCGTCCCAATCGGGCCTCGTTGCCAACGACGACAATCGGGCGTTCGATGATCTTCGGATTGGCAGCCATCTGGGCGATCCAGCCTGCTTCGTCTTCGGGTTGTGGCAACCCCAGGGCTTTGTGATCCTTCTTTCGCACCAGCTGCTCGGCCTTGAGCCCCAGCTTTTTGAGCAGCCCCTTGAGGGTCTTCTCGTCCGGGGGGTTATCTAGGTAAAGCACCACCTTGGGCTCGATCCCATGTTCTTCCAGCCGAGCTAGCGTTTGCCGGCTCTTGGTACATCGCGGATTGTGATAGATCGTGACGCTCATCGAGCACCTTGTAGCAGGGGGAGTCGAGGAATATGGGAAGTACGGGAAACCGAGGGAAATCAGCCTGTAACGCAGTTCACCAATTGGCATCCTAGTTATCAGAGCACAGCAGGAGGGTGCCGGGAAGGTTGCCTCGACTCGGTTACCCCCCATAATAAAAGCATGCCCCCTGGGTTGTGAACCTGGTTAAAATTCGCGATTCTATTGGTTTAGGCTCGGAATTACGGCATGCTGGACCTCTGGGCTCGACTTGATCTGTTGAGACGCAAGCGACAGTTAACCCCCATATTTTCCATTGATCGGGAGAAGCCTCCAATGGCCAAGACATTTAATGAAGACAACTTTGATGCCGAAGTCCTGCAATCGAGCGAGCCTGTCTTGGTCGACTTCTGGGCTCCTTGGTGCGGTCCTTGCCGTCAGCTGGCACCAGTGATCGATCAACTGGCCACCGAATACGAAGGTTCGGTCAAAGTTGGTAAGGTGGACACCGACCAAAACCCGAACCTGGCCGTGAAGTACGGTATTCAGAGCATTCCGACCGTCATGATCTTCAAGAATGGTGAAGTCGTGAACCAGATGCTCGGCAACCAGCCCAAGGCCAACCTGCAGCAAGCCCTGGACGCTGCCAAAGGCTAAGTGCTGACGCAGGATCGACTGCTAGCAAAACGGAGGACGTTCGTCCTCCGTTTTTTCGTGCGCTGGACCAATTGCAATCGGTGGTAGCAGTGCCACCACCTTGCTAGCCCGCAGCATTTCAATCTGCGCAGCCGTTAAACTCAACTTCTTAGGCACATCATGCCGATGCGAAAGGATGGCCGAGTAATCCATTCGACTGCCGCCAACCGTATTGATTCGCCATGAAGCCGACTATCCGCCCATCGAACATCACGCCATCGCCGCGCCCTCTCTCTGAGCAGGGAACGCCCGAGCTGCGAATCGATCCACCGCACTCCGCTTCTGTCGACAGCAATTCGGCCGATTATCTGGAAGAGGACCAAGGGGTCGACCTGACTGCGGCCGACCTCGATACGCTGCCTGACTGGCAGCGGCGACAGATCAATCAGCTGGCCCGCTTGATGCGCGATCGCCAGATGGAACTCGACCGCCGCGAGGCGGAGCTCAACGCTCGGATGGCGAATTTCGAAAGTCAGCAGCGCAGCGCTGCCCTGTCGATGGACGAGCCGCTTCCCCATTCCGTAAAGCCTAGCGCACAGCCATCCCAACCGAAGAGTTCTTCCGCGAGCCCGCTTCGCAACATCGAAGAAACGATCCGCGGCTGGCGACGAAAGTGGCGTGGTCAGTCGACCGAGATTCCCGAGGTGGAACCGGAAATCCACGATTCGATTACCGTTCGGTTGGAAAAGCTGAGCGAAGCGGAATCTCAATTGGCGCAGCAATGGGCCCTGCTCAAGAATGCCCGATCGCTACAAGCCCTGAGAGAAAAAGAGTTTGCCGGCTACACGCAAAAGGTCGAGCGTGAGATGGAGCAAAGCCGAGCCCAGCAGCACCTGTGGCTCGAGCAGGAACAACTGCAACTTTCACGCGATCAGGAAGAACTGGCTCGTCGCGAGAACGAACTAGCTGACGTGCAGCAGGAAATGCAGTACGCATTCGAGGAATTGCAACTCATTCGCGATCAGCTGGAAATGGCCTGGGCCGAAATTCGCGTGCGAATTCCTTCCGCTCTGCGGCGACGACTGGATCAACAAACGGATAGCGCTGTCGACCACTTCGACAAGGCCCTGCATGCCCGAAACCAGGCCGCCAAAGCTGAGATTCGGCAGATGCTGCATCAGTTGGAACTGGCCAAGCTAGAGATCCAGGAACAACACGTTCAACTGGAAGACAACGCCGATCAACACCACACCGAGATCCGTCGCGCCAAGCATGATTTATCAGATCGCGAGGCCCAGGTTCGCGCCCAATTGGCCGAGCTTCGCCGCGAGCACGAATCGCTAAACGACACCAAGCTGGAAATCTTGAAAGAGCGTTACCAAGATCTGAGTCGCGAAATTACTCCCAAAGCGGCATAACAGCTTCTATACTGTCCGGTCGAATTGCCTTCCGTTCTTTCGCGCATCGAAGGACCTCGCTGTGACCGGTACGATTGTTGTTTACTGCCTGATGGGCCTGGCGCTGCTAGTTGGTTCGCTCGTTTCTTTGTCGAATCAGCCGGGAATTCGCGGCTGGCGAAACCTGGCGATGCTCTCGATTTTCGTTTTGGGAATCGTAAGTCTTTTCGTTGCCGGCTGGATGACGGCCATGATCGTTTGGTTTAGCTGCGCTGTCGCGAGTGCACTTCTCTATAAGCTGTACGACCTGGTTGCCAGGAGCAAGCATTCATCGGACGAAGAGGAACTAGAAGATCCACCGCATTCGATCTTCACGCTTCTGATGCACAGTTTGTTGGTCTGGCCGTTGATCTTTTTAGAAGGCTTTGAGTACCTGTGTGCCGAGCTGTTTCCCGCAGCACTTGCGCCTCGTATGGAGGTAGAAGCCCCTGCCGAGGACGAGTCGAGCGCATAAAAAAGGGGACGCTCGACGAGCGTCCCCCGAATCGTGCTGATTCCAATGAATCGTCCGAATTACTCAGCGCTGAGCGAGAGCGATTCGGTTGGCTTCTTGTTTGCCTTTTCGCGAGCTGCGTGACGCTCTTTCGCAGCTTCGGCTGCCTTATAAGCGATCTGCAGTTCCTGGCGGCTGAAGTAAGGGGTGTCATCACCAACCAAGTGTTCGATACGCTTGTTGGCGAGTTCTTCCCAGCTCATGCCGTTGTTCAGGTGCCAGGCAGCTGCTTGAGCACTGCGCTGATTCAGTTCACCGCTCCCCAGCATGTGACACAGGTCAGCAACGCCAGGCTTTTGGGTGTAAGCACTGATTGGCTTCAATTCGTAAGGGATTTGCGGATCTGGATCTTCCAGGCCGTGATCCAGGCAAACGCCTTGGACCTTCAGACGTTGAACCTTTTCAGGCATGACGTTGAAGAAACCACCGCCACCGCCGCCGTTGCCGCCGCCGCCGCCGCCGAAGCCGCCACCGCCTTGGCCACCGCCGAAACCGCCGCCGACGCCTTGGTTACCGCCACCGTTTTGGCCGCCGAAACCACCACCACCGCCGCCGAAGCCGCCGCCGCCGTTGTTACCGCCGAAACCGCCGCCACCGCCGAACTGAGCCAGCGGAACACCAGCGAACGCGGCCGGTAATTCGACACGCATCTTCTTCTTGGTTTTGTTCGTGATAATAACGGTGCCCTTTTCCGAGCTCATCGGGATGAACTTCACCTCGATGTCACCGTTATCGATTGCCTGGAACATCTCAACGGTTTCGACTTCGCTATCCGATCCGGATTTCTTATTTTCCGCGATCGCTGCTGGAGCCAAACAAGCCAGCATGGCCATGCAGCCAAACAATCGCCCAACCATGTGCCATTTCATGAGATAACTGCTCCTAATGATTCGCTCGATTTCGGCGAATGCCCGCGAATCGACTAACAACTGTGAGATGATCCAAGACAAGATCCGCTTGAGTCGCCCCCAAAGTTGCAGCGATCAACGGATACTTTTCCTACCCAATACGTAGGAAACACAACATCTAAAGCTTAATCGCTGTTCTCGAAGAAGCCAACAAATTTGTACGAGGGAAATCAATACGCCTAACTTGGGGGGCAAGTGTCGCCTGAACCTAAAGGGGGCCGAGTCTTTGGCGTTCACTTCCGGCGGCAATTCGCAACTCGAGGGGCATTTGACGCGGCCGATTGGTCAAAGCCGGGAATCAGCCATTTAAAGGGCCTCATGACACCACAAATGCGATCTTTATGCGGACTTATTATCATTATTACTCTGTGAAGCTGGCACAAACCAGTTTTAACCCCTCCGATAATATGGATAATAACGGCAACCCCACACGAGACTTGGCCTGGTGGCCGGCATGTGGGCTCCCATCGAATGCGACACCCTGGACACTGCCGTCGGTCTACAAAGGAATGGCACCATGTTTTTCGGCATCTGGCTGTTGGTACTTTTTGCGTCGATTGCGGCCCTCGTTCAGGCCTATTTCTTTTTTACGGCCATGGTGCGAGCCGATCCCGGTACTTCCACCATGCAGCGTATCGCTGGGTATGTTCGTGAGGGGGCGAACGCCTACCTGATGCAGCAGTACGTGGTGGTGACGATCTTTTTTGTTGCCATCGCCGCGGTTTTGGCCCTGCTCGCGTTTGTGGTCGAAGTGCAAAGCCGCTGGGTGCCGTTTGCGTTCATGACCGGCGGGTTCTTCTCGGGGCTTGCCGGCTGGATCGGCATGAAGACCGCTACCCTGGCCAGCAGCCGCACGGCCGCCGCAGCACAAAAGTCACTCAATCAAGGGCTGCAAGTCGCTTTTCGCAGCGGCGCAGTCATGGGGCTGACAGTCGTCGGCTTGGGCCTGCTCGACATCGTGATTTGGTTTGGCGTATTGAAATGGATCTTCAATCTTTCGTTATTTAACATCACTACCACGATGCTTTGCTTCGGCATGGGTGCCAGTTGCCAGGCGCTGTTTGCTCGCGTGGGGGGAGGGATCTTCACGAAAGCCGCCGACGTGGGTGCCGACCTGGTAGGGAAGGTCGAGAAGGGAATTCCTGAAGACGACCCGCGTAACCCGGCATCGATTGCAGACAACGTGGGCGACAACGTGGGGGATGTCGCCGGAATGGGTGCCGACCTGTACGAAAGTTACTGCGGCAGTATTCTGGCAACCGCCGCGCTGGGCGTGGCCGCGTTTTCTTCCCCAGCTATGGCCAGTGCCGCAGGCTTTGACGATGTCGCCGATGCCCAGATCCGCGCCGTGTTTGTCCCGATGCTGATCGCCGCTTTTGGAACGCTGTTGTCGATCGTGGGGGTCTATCTGGTTCGCACGGAAGAAGGTGCTTCCCAGAAGAATTTGCTCGCGGCGCTTTCGCGCGGGATCAACATGGCCACGGCGGCCGTCACTGTGGTTGCTATCCTGATTTGCATCCTGTTGATGCCTGCCATTCCGGAGGCCTCGTTTCACATTGGTTTTGCCATTCCCGGTGTGTCGCTGAGTATTATCGTCGGGCTCGGTGCCGGTTGGGTGATCGGCAAGTGGACCGAGTACGCTACCAGCGACGAGTTCACGCCGACCAAAAACCTGGCGGAACAATCCGAAACGGGACCAGCCACGATCATCATTGGTGGGATCGCCGATGGGATGCTGAGCGTATGGCCACCGGTCATTGTCATTGCGATCGCTACGCTGGCCTCATTCGGCTTTGCCAACGGCTGGAATTTCAATGACCCCAACTTGTTCGCCCTCGGTCTCTATGGCGTGGGAATCGCAGCCGTGGGGATGCTCAGCACGCTGGGTATTACGCTGGCCACGGATGCTTACGGCCCGATAGCCGACAACGCCGGGGGCAATGCAGAAATGTCTCGTCTGGAACCCTTTGTTCGCGAACGGACCGATGCCCTGGATAGCCTCGGCAATACGACGGCCGCCACCGGGAAGGGCTTTGCGATTGGTTCAGCGGCATTAACGGCCCTGGCCTTAATGGCGGCCTATGTGGAAGTGGTTCGCGAAGGCTTCGATCGCTGGGGAACGAGTGTCGCGGCTCAGGTCGAATACGATACGCCCACGAAAATCGCCCCTGGTCTGGTCATTTTGAAGGAGAATCACGAGGGGACCGATCGCGTCTATGGCTACTTGCCGATGCCGGCAGATCTTCGCGATGGGAAGGTCAACGAGACCTGGCACCAATTAGGTAGCGATGGGAAGCCTGCGGTACTTTCATCTGAAATGGTTCAGCTTGCCAAGCAAGAGCAGGGGGAGCCGCGTCTGACGTTCGCCGCGACCGGGGCAAGCCTGATTAACGTCCACGAGGCGAGCCTCAGCGACTTCGCGACCTACTACGAAGCGAATGTCATGAACCCGAAAGTTCTGGTCGGCATATTCATCGGTGCGATGACGACGTTTGTCTTCTGCGCGCTGACGATGAAAGCGGTTGGCCGCGCGGCGAAAGGGATGGTCGAAGAAGTACGTCGGCAATTCCGCGAGAAGCCCGGCATCATGGATAATACCGAAGAGCCCGACTACGCGACTCCTGTCGAAATAAGTACCAAGGCCGCCCAGATGGAGATGGTCATTCCATCACTTCTCGGGCTGATTACTCCCTTGGCCGTCGGTTTCTTCCTGGGGGTCGGCGGCGTGCTGGGACTATTGGTTGGTGCGTTGACCAGCGGCTTTTGCCTAGCAATCTTCATGGCCAACAGTGGCGGCAGTTGGGACAACGCTAAGAAGTATATCGAGGCCGGCCACCACGGCGGCAAGGGAAGCGATGCCCACAAAGCAGCAGTCGTAGGGGACACGGTCGGCGATCCGTTCAAAGATACCAGCGGACCGAGTCTGAACATCCTGATCAAACTGATGAGCATGGTCAGCCTGGTCGTGGGCGGGTTTGTGGTCCGCTACAGCTTGATCGCGATGGGGATCTTCTAAAGCCCCAGTCAGTTATCCGAAATAGTCTGACGGAACTCAACCCAGCCACGCAGCCGCCCCACTCCTTCGATGTCGATTGGTGGCACAATGCCAGCAACGTCGGTCGTGCTGTTGGCCCATTGATGCACGACCTCGAATGGCTCGATTCTTTTGTCGCCTACTTCACCAAGAGACGATCCATAGTAAGGCTTGCCGACATACTCGGCATGACTTCCATCGACGGCGATGTGGGTAACTCGAACGCGCTCGTAATCCGACCAACTATCGCGTTTGAGAATATAGAGACGCTGCCGAACAGTGGGTGATTCGGCCCGCGGAACCACCAGGTATTGCGGGTGAGGGTGGTAGCTCTCGGGGATGGAAGCCGTCACGCGTTTGATATCCAGAGAGGTGTCGTCAAACACAACCTGGTAAAGCTGATCGTGATAAGGGATCACTTCGCCAGGCCGAACAAAGATCATGAACTGATCAGAAACAATCTTGCCAACTTCAATCTCGAAGTCTGAATCGAGAAAGAGGAGCCCCACCCGATCGCCTTCGACTTTCATCTGTCGAAAACGCAGCATCACCGGCCTGGAACTACGGTTGGGCAGGGGTATCAGGCAAGGCGCATCTTCCCCATTGTGTTCCCAGTGATAGATGACCTCGTCGGCGTCATCCTTCGCCGAATGGACGCCAACTAACGGAAGCTGACTGGAAAGCTTCTGCGAGTTTGGTGGCTGACCACAGCCGATCAGCACCGTGAATACAGTTAGGAATGCGAGAATATCACCGCAGCGCACGATGCATCTCCACTTGCGAGAGTTCGACCAATTCCAACTCGATCCAACCGACGAGCACTCCAGCACCTTCGACCTCGCCTGGGGGAACGATCTGTTTCACGCGAACGAGTTGGTTGTCGATCATCAACGTCGCTCCGACCCCGATCGATTCTTCTTTTGGTTCTTCCAGCGCCTTGGCTTCATAGTTGCCATCTACTTCGCGGCTGACCATCCGCTTGCGCACGATCGTGGCCCGGGTGCCTGCGGGATCGTTATCGATCTTCGCGAGGTGGATCGTTTCATAGAAGTCTTCGGCGTCGCCGGTACCATTTGGATGGAGCAAGCGTTGGCGATAGAACGTTGCTTCTGATTCATTCATGGTAAGGATGCGGCTCTCGGCGCTGGGCAACAGTTCGGCTGGAAACTGCTCGGTACATTCTTCGACATGCACCATTTGGCCGTCAAACGTGAAGCGGAACAGATGGCCGTAGTACGGGATGGCTTCTCGATCAGAAAAGCGAAGCACTTGAGCGTTCGCGTCGTGGCGCAGGTCGTCCTCCGGGAAGGCTCTCACTCTGGTCAGTTTCAATTCCCACTGCTGGTAGCCAAGTCTTTTGAGGCCAATGTCAACATGCTCGTCATGTCCGTCGCCATTGGCATTGGGCAACATGATTCCCCCGAAATTCGCTCGGACGATCTCGAAATCGTACCGACGACTCTCTTCGCCTGGGCTGACCGGATCGTTGGGATAGATCGGGGCGCGAAGATGGAGATGCTCTGAGTTCCGCTGAAACTTGACATCGCACCCCAGAAGCATAAGCCCTGCGATGATGACTGCCCCGAAAGCTATTGGTCGAACGATTTCCATGTTGTTGCCTTGGATGAGCTTTCCATGAAGAAATTGTCTCCCCGGAGAGACGAGTCACACATGTAGCTAGACTTCACAACCCCCTATTAAATAAGAAAGTATCCAACTTTTCTTGAAATTGACCTTTCTGGTCTGTGGGGGGATTCGTTGGCCGTGTGGAAATCTTTGCCCCGTTACACATGGAACAATCGAATTCGGCCGATACGAATCTCAAGTTTTGACCAAATTTTTCCCCAAATCGGCCTGATCGGGAATAATTTCCTAAGCACAATAAGAAAACGATTAAAGGCCAGTAGTGCGTGAGTAGATCTCACCCCGGATTCACCCTCCATCCGCACACCCAAGTAGCGACTGAGATTCTCTCAGATTCGCCCTGGCTTTTTTCCGCTTCCTAATCTCGCCTGCGACCGGTTGTCGCGCTTCGTTTCCTTTCGAGGTCCAGATGTATTTCCAGTTCAATTGTCCCGAGTGCGGTCAGAAGCTCAAAGTCCGTCAAGAGCTCGCCGGACAAAAGCGAAATTGCCCTTACTGCAAAAAAAGTGTCCACATACCTCACGTTCAGGAAGAGCCGGAATCTCTCCCATCGCTCGATTCTCCTTCGCTGCCTGACTTTGGCGGCGGCTCGACTTCTTCCGGTGGAGGGCTCGACCTGGGCAACCTTTCCTCGGAATCGGCCTCTGCTCCGGCTGGCCCCGTCGTGAAGACCGGTGGTGCCCGAAAGGGTGCCGCACCGGCCAAAAAGCAAACCGCTGCCGCTGCGAGCAGCTCCTCGTCGGGGGATGGTGACTTCACCGATCCCAGCAACGTGAACTTGTGGGTATCGGGCCTGATCGGCCTGGTATCGATGATCGTCTTCATGGGGCTGATGTACTTCTCGAAGGGAACGTACATCGGTGGACTGTTCTGGATTGGCGGTTTTCAAGCGGTTTCGATTCAGTCTCTTAGTACGTTCCTGTTCTTCTGGGCGGTGACCATCTTGTGGATGAAGCACCGCAAGATCCTGCGTCAGAAGGACTACTTGCTGATGGACGTTCTGCCGACCGATATCTCGCAAGAGATTCGTGTCGATACGCTCAGCAAGTTCGTCGAGCACATCCAGGGGCTGCCGGGTCATGATGGCGAAAGCTTCTTGATCAACCGCGTACTACGCGGCCTGCAGCACTTCCGCGTGCGACAGAACGCTTCGGAAACGGCCACGATGATGGCCTCGCAGTCGGAGATCGACTACAACAACGTTTCGTCCAGCTACGCTTATCTGCGCGTGCTGATCTGGGCCATCCCCACCATGGGTTTTATCGGTACGGTGCTTGGTATTAGCTTGGCGGTGACCGAACTTTCCGGTGCCTTGGGTGGTGGCGACCTCGACAAGCTGACTGCATCGCTGCAAGGTATGTTCAGCGGTCTGGGTACGGCGTTCAATACGACCCTGGTCGCTCTGGTGATGAGCATGATCATCAAGTTCCCCATGTCCTCGCTGCAGAAAAGCGAAGAAGGGGTGCTCAACTGGGTGGATGAATACTGCAACGAAAACCTGATTCGCCGCTTGAACGACGGTCGCGAAAAGGCCGAAGACAAGCCGACCTCACCCTACGATACCAAGGTCTTCCGTCGAGCCGTCGAGGAAGCGATGGCCGCCCAACAAGGCGAGCTGGAAGCGTGGGTCAAGAAGCTGGAACTGGTCGGTCAGACGATCACCGAACAAACCTCGAAGGGCTGGGACGAGATCAACGGCAAGATTCTGGTCAGCCAGGAAGAGACAACCAACAAGCTGTTGGAAGTGGTCAACGCCAAGACGGTCGACATGCAAAAGCGTCAGGAAGAGCAGCAGACCCTTATGCAGGATCAGCTCAACCAGATGCAGGAAGTCGCCGCTCAGCTGCAAAGCACGCTGGGTCAGCTGGCCAGTGCCTCGGTTGATTCGCATATCAAGGTCAACGAAACGATGACCGACACCTCGGAACGTCTCGAAAAGTACCTCGGCGGCGTCGAACAAGGCCTCAGCGGCTTGACGGAAGTGCTCAACAAGTTGGGCAACGAAACGGTTGTCGTGCAGCAAGTCGAGTCCAACGGTTCCGGCGGCGGATGGTTTGGTTTCGGTGGCGGCAGCAAAGCCAAGAGTAAGCGAAACGGGAGACGCTAAATGGCCAAAGGTCGACAAGCCGAAGGGGAAGACATCTCGCTCTTCCCTTTCTTGAGCGTTCTTGCTTGCGTGATCGGTACATTGGCGATGGTGATCGCGACGATTGCTGTCCAATCGCTCGATAACGACGCGGTCGACGCGGCCATGGAGTACCAGAAAAAAGAAAAGGAACTCCAAGCCGAAACGGCCGAACTCGATAAGCTGCGCGACCAGCTCAAGAAACGCGAAGAGCAAATCAAACGCGAGAACTCGAGCGAACAAAAGAAGCTCGAAGATGCCAAGAAGAAGCTGGCCGAATTGCTGGCCAAGCTGGAAGAAACCCAGACCAAGCTCCAGAACATCTCGATCGAAGGTCCGAAAGTTAACGTGGCCGCGCTGACCGAAGAGGTCGGCACGATGGAGGAAGAGCTAAAAGGGCGGCGCGAAAAGATCGCCCAGCTGACAAAGCTGATCGCCGAACGAAAACTGCCCCCCAAAGAAGCCGAGAACTCGATTCTGCCAGGCGGTAGCGGTGTGGGCTTCAAGCCTTCGTTCATCGAGTGCGATGATGGCCGCATCGTGATTCACGAAGACGGCAAGACCATTCCCGTCCGCACGGCGGAACTCAATACGAATCCCGATTTTGCCAAGATGTTGGATAAGGTGAAGGGGCAGAAAGATGGCACCCTCGTCTTTTTGATTCGTGATGACGGCCTTTCGACTTATAACACGGCACGCAATTACGCGAATGCCAAAGGCGTGAAGAACGGTAAGTTGCCTGTCATTGGCAACGGCCGAGTCGACCTGAGTTACTTCACCAAACAAGCGAAAAACTCGTAGTCCCTGGCGGCTACCTAACGATAAGACGAACCAGTCATGGCGAAACGTAGAGGCGTCGAAGAAGAGGAAGGGCTCGACTCGCTGTTGGACACGATGTTCAACGTGGTAGGTATTCTCATCATCGTGCTCGTGGTCGTGCAGCTCGGTATGCAGGAGTCGGTCAAACAGATTGCCAATAGCGTGCAGATCGACCCATTGGCCTTAGAGCAACTGATCAAGGACCTGGAAGAAGCCCAGAAAGATAAGCTCAAAGTCGAGAAAGACCTGAAGGATCTTAATCCTGATGAGCAAAACCTGGAAATGCTGATCCAGCGTCTCCAGTCGGAATCGGTCGCCAAGGAAGCGATTCTCAAGTCGCAACAAGGCGAACTGCAAAAGGCGATCATCGCCCAGAAAGACGCGCTCGAAATGGCCAAGAAGGCCGACGAAAACAAAGAGAAGCGCGAGAAGCTCTCCAGCGACCTCAATAGCGCGCTGGAAGAGATCGCAAAGCTCGAAGCAACGCTCGACGATACCCCCGAGCGCAGCCAGATGGCGGCGAAAGTGGTGACCTTGCCGGATCCACGACCGGCACCCGAAGGGATCAAGGAAGCAAGCTTCCTGCTTACAGGAAACCAGGTTTACCCGATTGTCGACGAACCGGTACGTGATTCGGCCAAGAAGCGGTCCGAATATCAGGCCGAGCGTGGTCTTCGCAAATACGTGAAAGACCCCAAGCAAGGAATCGACGCAGAGAAGTTTGTCGAAGACTTCAACGAACGTCCGATGTCGGACGACTGGTTCAAGATGGAGATGTACGCGGCAGGTCGTGACCCGCGGCTTCGCTTTACGCCGAAGGAAGACGCTGGCTTCAAAATCGATGAAATCACGAGTCCGCGTTCTCGCTTCCGCCGATTGCTCAGCTCGGTTGACCCCTCGAAGTTCTACTTCAAGTTCATCGTGATGCCGGATAGCTATGAAGCTTATGTGGAAACTCGCCACGTAACCGATGAAATGGGTTACCTGGCTGGCTGGACCCCGGTCGACGCCAACTGGCAGTACACGACATGGGTGGGCGGTAAAGTGAAATTCGGTCCGGAACCACCACCGCCAGACCCGAATGCCCCGAAGCCAGCACCCAAGCCGCCAGGACCGAAACCGAACGTCTTGGACTAGTCCTACGGCCCCGGCATCGAATCGATCAGATGGCTGCACGTGCTCTCGTGTCAGCCATCTTTTTTTGTTGACGCAGATACCGCACCTCTTGCGCGTGCCCCTTTCCAGTGACCGGATCATGCGGTACCTGATTGACGATTTCCGCGAGAACACCGAGAGGATTATTGCAATCCGGTGTCATGCGATTCGATAATTCGTGGATCGTATCGCAAACTTGGTTGTTCGGGGAAAGTTCGATGGCTGTTCTCGAGGGACGAATTTCATGGAGTTCTTTTTTCCGGGTGCATCTACCGGCCGTTCTATGGCTGGGAGTTTCGATCGGACTGGCTGCCTGGTCCCTTTTCTTCGAATTCCGATCCCAGTGGATCGTCGCCGGGTTTTCGCTGATCGTCAGCACAGGTAGTTTCCTTTACCTGCTGATTTCCCTCTCGATAGCGATCACCTGGTTTCGCCTGGAAGGGGACTCGCTCTGGTTCACACAACTCGGTCGCTTCCCACGCGGTGTTCCGCTAGATCACATCACCTCAATTCATCGAACTCAACCGCCAAGGGAAGGCCTTGTCGTCTATTTGCGGGGTGGATATTCGCTCTGTTTCTTAAGCCGCTCTCTGGAGAACGTCGATGAGCTTGGCGACGTGCTTGCAGCCCGGCTTGCTCGATCACCGAAACGACTTGAAGGCTGCTTAGATCGAGCCTCGGCCGCGCAGGCAGTGGTCACTCAGATGGTGCTTGCCTGCCTGTTGATTCCGCTCGGCCTGGCAGGCTGGTTCATCATGGCGGTCGCATTTCACCCTGCGAAGATCGGAAATCCCTTCGTGTTTTTAACGCTGGGGGTTTTGCTCATGGGGCTCGTGCTGACAGGGTTCTACTTTCTGGTAATGCACACGTGGCTCGGCTGTGTGCGTTGGTATAGCACCACTGGGCAAGGGTTTGCCTATCGCACGGTCTTCTCGCGAACAGAAGTTCATAGGCTCTGGTCTGACATCGTCTCGTACACCGCGCATCGTCCTTCAACCCGACGGGGGAGAGAGTCCACTTTCGGCATCGTTCGGTTTCAGGACAGATCGCTGATTAAGCTGCACCTGGGGATGCTACAGAATGTCGCCCCCCTGGTGGATGAGATCAAACAACGGCTTATCGAGCAGCACCGTCACGAAATCCCTCTCACGCTGCGGGCGCTCGATGAAGAACACCCTTTGTGGAACCGAGTGGCCCCGCATCGACAACCAGGAGAGATCATCCTGTGGATAGGGACGGCCGACTATCAGAAGATTCGGAGCGAAGCCCATGCCGAAACCGCGTTCGGAATTCTCGTGGCCACGTTCGGTATTGGCACCGTCGCCGTCTTGATCTACTTGGGCGTGTTATTTGGGGACGTCTCATTTTTTATTGTCGCCTGTGGGTTCCTCGTCTTTGGACTGATCGGAGCCTGGTCAGCACGTGCCCCCTGGGTCATTCAGCGGCTTTTGTCTCAGTCGGTTTATGCTGTGACGGATCGCCGCCTGATTGTGCTGGATGGACTCCAGTGGAGTGAAGGTCACCCCGACCGGACCGTCCGCGAATGCGTGGTCACCTACACGCCTGAGGCCGTACGCCGCTACGAGGTGGTCGGCGACCGCCATATTTCGCTGGGAGGTTACTGGCAGCGGGGACGCAAACGAAGCCAATACTGGGTGCATCAGGGGATCTTCGCCCCGGCAGATCTACAAGAAGCCGAGAGAGCCCTGAGAACGCTACTTTCTCACTTCCCCGACCATCAAAGCGAAGAGATAGCAGGCAACCTGGAAACGCTCTAAGCATATGTTTTTGAAGAGCTTACAGCATCTTTCGTTGCCCCCAAGTTGACAACCAACGTTCCATCTCGCATACTTTCCTCTCTGGCAGGCAGTTTTTTGTTTGCCCCGGGTAGACCAGCTCTGATTTTTCAGTACACTGGTGCTTTCCTAGATGAGGGAACGACGTTCCCTGTGCGGGTGTAGCTCAGTTGGTAGAGCACAACGTTGCCAACGTTGTTGTCGACGGTTCGAATCCGTTCACCCGCTCTTCCTTTTTCATGCTGCTCGAACGTGCCTCTAATGGCACGCGTAGCGCATGAAAGCATTTGGTGGATGTGGCTCTTGGCAAAGGCTTTGCCGCATCGCCACGTTTCACACGAGACGCAATGACGAGTCTCGCGGCGTGGGTGAGGAGAAGCCCACCCATTCTGCATTGACGTCATTTGCTTGATCGACCTGAGCTAATAGCCGGGTTTCTTGTTTTTCACCCCAGATTTTGCGGAATCGTTGAATGAGTTCGCCTGAAACCGAAAACGCTGAAAGTGCAGTTGCTGAAGCGGAAGGCCCCAAGAAGTTGAACTTGGACGTTAAGGTCGACGCTCCTAGCTCGTGCCAGCGCCACGTCACGGTGACTGTTTCCCGTGAAGACATCGACCGCTACTTCGATGTTGCCATCGAAGACATGGTTCCTAACGCCGCTGTTCCTGGTTTCCGTAAGGGCAACGCCCCCAAGAAGCTGGTCGAAAAGCGTTTCCGCTCGGAAGTGAAGGATCAGGTCAAAGGCACGCTGCTCATGGACAGCATGACCCAGGCCACCGAAGAACAATCGTTCTCGGCGATCAGCGAACCAGACTTCAACTACTCGGCCATCGAACTGCCGGAAGATGGGGAACTGACCTTCGAATTCGATATCGAAGTTCGCCCTGAATTCGACCTGCCGAAGTGGAAAGGCCTGAAGCTCGAAAAGCCGACCCGCGGCTTCGAAAAGGAAGATATCGACAAGCACCTGAAGCAGGTTCTGGGTCGTTACGCTTCGCTGGTTCCGCACGAAGGTGCCGCTGAAATCGACGATCACCTGGTATGCAACCTGACCTTCAAGCACGACGGCAAGAAGATCGAGTACGCGGAAGAAGAATCGATCCGTCTGCGTGACACGCTCAGCTTCCAAGACGCCAAGTGGGAAGACTTCGGCAAGGAAATGACCGGAGCCAAAGCTGGCGATAAGAAGACCGTCACCCTGACCATCAGTGACGAAGCTGCCAACGAAGCAATGCGTGGCAAGCAGGTCGAGATGGAAATCGAAGTTCTCGAAGTCAAGCGAACCGAACTGCCTGAAATGGACGAAGCGTTCCTGAAGCAGATCGGTGGCTTTGAAAGCGAAGGGGACCTCCGTGACTATGTCAAACAAGACATGGAACGTCAGTTGAACTACTACCAGCAGCAGCGTCTGCGTCAGCAAATCACCGAAGAGCTGACCAAAGATGCCAACTGGGAACTGCCACCAGCACTGCTGAAGCGTCAGTCGGCTCGCGAACTGGAACGAGCCGTGATGGAACTTCGTTCGGCTGGTTTTGCGGAAGAAGACATCCAGGCTCACCGCAACGAGCTGCGTCAGAACAGCATGGCTTCGACCCGCAAGGCTCTGAAAGAGCACTTCATCCTTGAGCGTATCGCTGAGGAAGAAAACGTCGAAGACAGCCAGCAAGATTACGATCTGGAAGTGATGCAAATCGCTATGCAGCGAGGCGAATCGCCACGTCGCATCCGTGCTCAGCTGGAAAAAGGCGGCATGATGGACGTACTGCGTAACCAGATCATCGAACGCAAGGTGATTGAGCTCATCCAAGGTGAAGCCACCGTCACCGAAGTTGACGCTGACCTACAGCAAAGCAAGACCTCGGCCGTCAACCTGCTGATCTGCGGCGAAGGGGAAGAAGCAGCCCCGGCAGCCGAAGAAGAAGCCAAAGACGCCGAATAACTCGCGTCTTGAATCCTGACATTCAAAGCCCCGCTGGTTCGTCCAACGGGGCTTTTTTCATGCTGTGATGGGGCAAATTCTTTAGCCAAGTTAAAATTTTCCGGCTGGTAGCGATTGGTGAAAGTACAAAAACTTCGCCGCCCCCTCGTCTAAGTGTCTTCTACGGTTGTCTTCCCCCGGTAACTGGAGACAATAACAAGATACTTCTCGTAGTTTGCTTCGCCGGAAGCGACCGGGCAGGCAGGTGCTCAAATCCTGTGCCGCGGCGTCCTTGACGGCACGTTGTAATGGAAGGATCGACGACCATGAATTCACAATTCCCCAATGCCCCTGTCGGGCCCATGGCCATGGCATATGCCGAATACCAACGGCAACGCCAGATGACCCTTGGTGACCTGCTGCTGGAAAACCGGATCGTTTTCCTGCAAGGCGAAATCTACGACGGCAATGCCAACGAATTGGTCATGAAGCTGTTGTACCTGCAAAGCGAAAACCGCCGAAAGCAAGTTCACTTCTACATTAACAGCCCAGGCGGCAGCGTTACCTCGACGATGGCCATCTACGACACCATGCAGATGCTGTCGTGCCCAGTCGCGACCTACTGCGTCGGTTTGGCCGCCAGTGGCGGTGCGATTTTGCTGGCCGGTGGTGCCGCTGGCAAGCGATTCATCCTGCCGCATGCCAAGGTCATGATTCACCAACCGCACGGTGGTGTCGGCGGCCAGGTGAGCGACATCGAAATCCAGGCCAACGAAATCATCAAAACGCGCGAAGAGCTGAACAAGATCCTTGCCGCCCATTGTGATCAACCGGAAGAAAAGATCGCCAAAGACGTCAATCGCGACTTCTACATGAACGCCACCGAGGCGAAGGAATATCGGATCGTCGACGAGATCCTCACCAAACCGCCAGCAGAAGCCGGCGAAGAGGACTAAGCCCAACTCAGCCTCGTCTCCTGTCCCCTCGCTCCTTCGGGGAGAGGGTTAGGGTGAGGGGCGAAGCTGGCACACGCTTTCCATTTTCAATCGACATTCCGAACCAACACACATCCAGACACTGGAGCCAATACGATGCCTCTGATTCCTTACGTGGTGGAAAAAAGCGGACGCGAAGAACGCGTCTTCGACATCTACAGCAGACTGCTGAAGGACCGGATTATCTTCCTGGGAACCGGCGTGAACGACGAAGTCGCGAACTTGATCGTCGCCCAGATGCTGTTCCTGCAATCGGAAGACCCCAAGGCCGACATTAACCTGTACGTGAACAGCCCTGGCGGTAGCGTCAGCGCTGGGATGGCCATTTACGATACCATGCAGTTTGTGACCTGCGACGTCGCTACCTACTGCATCGGTCAGGCCGCTTCGATGGGTGCCGTTCTGCTGACCGCAGGTGCCGCCGGCAAGCGATACGCTCTGCCGAATGCCCGCGTGATGATCCACCAACCACTGGCCGGCATGCAGGGTACCGCTTCGGACATCCTGATCCACGCCACCGAGTTCAAGCGGATCAAACACCGCATGAACGAAATCCTGCTGAAGCACACCGGCAAACCGATCGAACAGATCGAAGCCGACACCGACCGCGACCGCTTCCTGAGCGCAGCGGAGGCCTGCGAATATGGCTTGATCGACAAGGTTGTCGAGCACATGCCTAGCTAGAAGGCTTTGGCAAACGGAAACAGAAGAAAGCCCACGTGATTCGCGTGGGCTTTTTTCGTGAAGGCCTGCTATGCCCTACTCGGCCAGCAGCGTTTCCAATTCCTTCAGATTGTCGGTCATCTGGACCAACCCGCCACTGTTTTCGCCGGCCATCTTGATTACGCGTTCCAGTCCTTCGATCTGGTCTCGAATTACCTGTAGGGCGGTTCTTCCTTTGGCGTCCTTCGCTTCTCGATTGATACCCAATTCCAGCAGAAGTTCCATCATCGCCTTGTTGGCGTGCAGCACCGTGACGAACAAAAGGGTATTGCCTGCTCGATCCACCTCGTTGATATCAGCCCCGAGCTCGACGAGAGTTCGCACGTTCTCCAATTGCCCGGCACTTACTGCCATCATCAGTGGTGTACCACTTTCCGGGGCCGGTCCTCGCTTTCCGACATCCGCCCCCAATTCAACCATCTTTCTGATTACCTCAGGCGTGGACGACATGGCTGCGACCGCCAGTGGGGTGACGACCATGATGCGATTGGTTTCGTCGATATCGGCTCCCTCGGAGACTAATTTCTCAATCTCCCTGATATCGCCTGCGGTCGCAGCATTGTGCAAGGGGCAGGAAGGGAACTTGAGAATATCAGCATCGACGTTGTCTTCCGCTCCTATTATTCCTGCGTAGTCGATATCGTCGGGAATCCAATCGGTTTCCATTCCGCAGCTGGTCGGGTAGTCGGCTGGATCTCCTTTGCCAATCCACTGGGCACCGATGAGCTCTCGAAACTTCTCGTCCTCGAGATCGCCATAGTCGACATCGGCTACGTTTGTCGCAATTTCCAGATGCCCGGCCAGTTCACGGAGTCGATCTTCGGCAAACGCATAATCAGGCATGATGCCGGCCATCGCTTCTTCGGCGGTCCACATCTTGAGAATCGATTCGAGCTGCTCAATCGTCGTTTCATCACGGCAGTATCGCTTCAGCAGATCACAGTCGGGTTGAAAGTTCTGCTCGTCCATCGAAGCATCTTCGCCGAAGTAGCCGGGGGCCGAGTTGTACTGATTCAACTGACGGCCATTGTCGTACAGCCAATAGAAGAAGATGTCGCTATCGTGCACCATGAAGGCAATCGCCGGGGCTTCCAGCTGCTGCGACAAGTGCTGAGCCACATCCCAAGCGCGGGTCATTCCGATCGAATCCCAAACGGTAACCCACTTCCCACTCGCCCCAGAAACCCAGGCCCCACGAAGTTCCAACTGCTGAAGAACCTCGGTGACCTGCTCGATCGAACTGCTTTGAACGTGAACGTTTGTGAGAAAACTTCCCATGGGAACCTCAAACAACAACAGGGCGATAAAGAAAGTAAAAGAAAGCTCCCCAGGCAATACCGCTGAGCATATTCAAAAAGAATGCTCCGTTGAATCGCCAATTCCCCTCAGGCGTAAACTCATTCGTCTCTTTCAGTGCCGCGAACAGCATGTACATCGAGTAAATGTTCGCCAGTATCGGCATGAACGTCAGCCCTATGATGGCGGCCCGCCAGGCCCGTACGAGCATGGCCTCGGCTTCTTCGTTGATCTCCGTAGGCTTCCGGGGTTTCTCAGCACTTTTGACTTTTGCCTGGGGCGAAGCGTAAGGGTTCGATTCGTCGAAGTGGGCTCTGTCTGGCAGTGGCTGGTCGTTGTCGTCCGAAAGGTATTCCTCTTCTTCTTCGTCATCAAGATCCGCGGTTGCAGGCATGGCAGCTTCAACTTCGCTTCGATCTTGCCCGCATTTCCAACAAACCTGAAACCCGGCGTCGACGATTTCTTCGCACTCACCACAGAACCACGGTCCACCGGTCGGCTCGTGACTTTCCTGGCTTAGCTCCTGCTTGATCTCGATCGCCTTTTCGGCATCGACCGAGTGAACGGTCACATGCACGCCCCCCAGCGCACTGCCAATGTAGCTGAGCGATGTTTGCAGGTCGCCACCTTCCACGAACGCCCTGATGCCATGGCCCTGCAACACTGCTTTCAAATGATCGGCATCGGCCGCATTGGCATAGCTAGCGATTCTTTGAAATTCAGGGGTAGACATGATGGATCAGTTCTTTGGAAATGCGCTGGTACAGGGTTCCTAATGTGCCTTCAAGAACAATTCGTGCTCTCGCTGCGCGACGCCGGCCAGCGTCTCGACCAATTGCTGATGGAACTCTTGGAAATAGTCTTCGGAAAACTGCGATGTATCCAGCGGCTGCAAGGCGTCATGCAGCGTTTGTACTTCTTCCAATGTCAGCCAAGCGAACACGCAGCCGTCGTAGTCGATGCCCGTACCTTTGAAAGGACGTCCCTTTTCCAAATGCATCAGCAGCTTGTTTGCTTCGGGGGAAATCCGCTCGTAGATTTCGCCGCGATAGGGTTCCCAGATGTAGTAATGCTTCCAATCCTGGTTGATCGGATACTTCCAGAACTTCTTCATCTGGAAGTGGTCGATCAGCGCCGTAACCAGGTAGTTCCAGGCCCCTGGCTCTTTGTCAGGCGGTGAGTCACACATGACCATGCCTTCGACATGTTCACGGCACTCTTCCATCTGTTCTTCGATTTCTTCCTGTTCGTCCTCGTCTGGATTCTTGCCGTACTCTTTTTCCAGTTCCAGGCGATTGATCTCCACCAGCGCTTCCACGAGTGACTCATCTTGCGAAGCAATCGCGTCACGAATCGGGTCAAGCGATGGAACAGAGAGAACGAAGCTGCGTGTCGACATGTTGATCAGTCCTGGCATCGAATGAACGCGAAAACTCCCGGCGAGCCCTCTAACGTACCGAGGCAAGCATGCGAGTCAACGGAATTCTGCTAGCAAGTCGAAATCAAAACAATTCGGATTGGGTTTGACCCGCTGCCCGGTTTTTCGTAACTATGCCGCACGCGTGGCCGGATCTTTAGTTTTTCCTTCCTCAGTCTGGCCAAAATCCTGGGAAAGTTTCGTCAGCGTGCTATCACGACCTGTGACAATTCGATTCGCGATGCTTGCGTTCGTACTGCTTGGTTTAACCAGCGGATGCCGCACGACCGATCCATCGGTGCAGCTGTTGGAGTCGGAACTGCGTTACCTGGAAGACAAGGTCTACGCGCTGCAGGACGTCGTGCATCAGAAAGATTCCCAGATCGCCTCGGTCCGCCGCGAAAACGAATCGCTTCGCAAGCAACTCGGTCTGCCGGAAGGCACCAAGACGACTTCCCAACCTGAATCGCTTCCGGCACCATTTGCCAATGCGACACGTATTACCTCGCGTCCTGACAGCGATTCACTGACCAGCCCGGTGATTGAACTGGGTGAGTCGAGCAATCTGCCGGAATTGGAAAGTGTCGCTCCGGGCCCGGAACTGCTGGATGGGCCGCTATTGCAGCAATTCGATCCGGGCGCTGAAGCAGTCGTCGATCGTGTTGTCACGCAAATGCAACTCAATCCTAAGCTGACCGGCGGCTACAACGAAGATAACCAGCCAGGGGACGACGGCATCATGGTGGTGATCGAACCACAAAACGAAGCGGGACAGTACGTCGATTCACCAGGCCCAGTGTCGGTGGTTCTGCTCGATCCTGCCTATTCCGGCAAGGAAGCATTCGTCGCCCGCTGGGACTTCGACACGACCGACTCGGCCAAGTACCTCAAACGAACGCTGCTGGGCAAAGGGGTCCACCTGAAGCTTCCCTGGACCGAAGGCAAGCCGAAACACGAATCGCTGCAACTGCACGTCCGCTACTCGACCGAGCAGGGAGAAGTCTTGCAGCAGAAGAAAGACATTCAGGTCGATCTCCGCGGCAACGACTCGGCCCGCTGGACCCCAGCGACGGTACCGCTGCCAGCCTCGCGAACGGCGTCTCGTCCGGACGCTTCGAGCGATGACGCTCAAGAAGGCGAACAACCGGGGCTGCTCAAGAAGCCACTCTGGCGACCATTTCGATAGTCACTTGCTTCTGGCAATCTCGTCATCACACGCTTACAATCGCGGCCACACCTACATGCACTAACGGGAGTGGCCATCTTGCCGTACGAATAAGTTATCCAGTTCTATGCCTATGTTGCACCGCTACTCGCTGCAACGCAATTCGTTGTGCTGGGCGTTTGGCTCGGTTTGATGCTCCTTTCACCGGTGACGTTAGAGGGTCTTTCGGAGGATCAAATCTCGCGGTTAAGGTCTTACCGGCGTCGCTATGTGCGAATTCTTTTCCGGTCGATGTTTTACCTGATTGTTCTGCTCCCCATTTCCGCTTTCTTCTTTTGGACCTCCTCCCAACACATCACCTCTCCTCTAGGAACGTTTATCCTTCTTGGAATCTTGTACGGTCTTTGGTGGCTCTACCTGGTGGTCGGAATCCTGATCACAGCCTGGATGAGCTTCAAGAAGGCAAGCAATCAGCATAAAAAAACGACGCCCGTTCGAGCGTCGCTTCTAAGTTTCAAATTGGTTCGTTATCGACTAGGCCGACTTGCGACGGGCCTTGCCTTCGAAGTTGGCTTCGATACCGTAGTACATCGCGATCGAGCTTACCACGTGACGCTGCTCGGCAGCGGTCAGTTCTGGGAAGATCGGCAGGGCCATCACTTCTTCGGCGGCCTTTTCGGTTTCCGGCAGAGGTGCCAGCTCTTCTTTCATCGCGGCGAAGCACTGCTGCTGGTGGAGCGGCACGGGGTAATAGATCTCGCTACCGACCTTCAGGTCGGCCAGATGCTTGCGGAGCGAATCACGACCGCCACGCGGCACTCGAACGGTGTACTGATTCCAGACGTGATAGTTCCCTTCCGTTTCGGTCGGCAGCTTCAGAACCAGATCCAGACCGCATTGGTTGAACAATTCGTGGTATCGCATGGCATTCTGTCGACGCAGTTCGGTCCACTCGGCCATATGCTTCATTTTGACGTTGAGGGCGGCGGCCTGAAGCGTGTCCAAGCGACTGTTGATACCAACAACCTGGTGGTAATAGCGAGGCTCCATGCCGTGACCGCGAAGCAGTTTCAGCTTGGCAGCGAACTCTTCGTCATTGGTGACCAGCATACCGCCGTCACCCATGCCGCCGAGGTTCTTGGTCGGGTAGAAGCTGATGCAGCCAGCCAGGCTCATGCTGCCGGCTCGCTGGCCTTTGTGCTCGGCGAGAATGGCTTGGGCAGCGTCTTCGATGACGGGAATGCCGTGCATCTGGGCGATCTTGTTGATCTCGGTCATGTCGGCACATTGGCCGAACAGATGGACCGGAATGATCGCCTTGGTGTTCGGGGTGATTTGTTCTTGCAGTCGGGTTGGATCGATGTTGAAGGAAGTGGGTTCGATGTCGACGAAGACTGGCTTCGCGCCTAAACGCCAAACGCAGCTGGCGGTGGCGAAGAAGGTGAAGCTGGGGACCAGAACTTCATCGCCTGGGCCGATATCCAGGGCCATCAGCGAGAGCAGCAAAGCATCGCTACCGGAAGCACAACCAATGCCGAACTTGGCATGGGATGCCGCCGCGCAGGTTTCTTCCAGTTGGAAAACGTCGGGGCCAAACAGAAACCGGCCTGAGTCGAGAACCGCCTCGAAGGCCGCCATGAATTCTTCTTTCAGCGGTGCGTTACCACGGCCAATGTCCAGCAGTGGAACTTGCGAAACACCTGATGCTTCCACGCCATTGTTTGCTGTCGTCATCCCTGACTTCCTTGATGAATTCGTGCTTTTCCCACGCATTTAAGAAGGCTTCCTGCCTGCTGACCCGTACGCGGTAAGGGAAAACGATAGGAGGATTGCCAAAAGGGGTCAAGGGCAAGCATTCCCGCCCTCGTGAAATCGTAGCGTCCTTGTTGACATGCAACGAGATATCACGGATTTCGAGCGGCAATCGGCCTATGCTAGCACTCCGGTCCGGGTGTCACCGACCTGATTGGCCTGCCAGAAATAGCCTTTGTGGACATCCAAACAGGTCAGCCATCCTTCGCCATAGACCCACGTATCGATTACCACCGAATGCCCCACATTGAGCGGCCAGCCAGATTTCTGCGAAGTATGGCCGCAGATGACTTTCTTGCCTGAGCAGTGTGGACCGTGGTTGGCGAATTTGTCCCAATAGAGGGTCATTTCATCCTGGGCTTCCAACGGAAGATCAGGACGAACGTTTGCATGCACGAAGATATGCGTGTCATCCTCGAAGTAGGGTAAACATTCCTCGTCCAAGAAATGCCAGTGCCGCTGGGGAACTCTTGCCAGGCTTGGCTCGTCGACTGGATCACGCACGTACGACTCTAAGGCCTCTTCACCACCGTAGCCCAACCACGACAGGTAGATCCCTTCGTCTTCCCGAGCCGAGCCCATCATGATTTCGTGATTACCGGTCAAACACACGACGTCGTGCTGCTTACGCAGTTCAAGGATACGTTCGATCACGCCGTAAGAATCGGGGCCGCGGTCGACGTAGTCTCCTAGAAATACCAGGCGATCCTCCGGCGCAAGTTCGATCACGGCCAGCATCTTATCGAGCGCGGTCAAACACCCATGTACATCGCCAATGGCCAAAGTACGCAACGAAATTCCTTTGCCTCGATTCGTCCCTAAAAAGAAAGATGGCAACCACCGATTACCGGTGGTGCCATCTAATCAGCTCTTAACCCGTGTACCTTTAGTATTTCTGTACAAACTCGATACAGCAAGGATTGGGCACCGAGATTTGCGATGGCAGAGGCTTGAGCGTGCCAACCTTCTGATCGATATCGAAGATCACGATATTGCTGGTATCTTGATTGGCCGCCAGAAGATGCCGGCCGCCTGGGGCAATGCGAAAGTGCCGCGGTGTCTTGCCCATCGTACTGGCATGCCCCTGCAGCGTTACAAGACCGGTTTCCGGATCGATTCGGTATGTGGCGATGCTGTCGTGACCTCGATTCGAGGCATACAACCATTGTCCATTGGGATGAATATAGACCTCGGCCGTCGTGTTATTCCCTTTGAAGTCGGCCGGCAACGTGGTCACGCGCTGCAGGTGTTCGCTTTCGCCGGTTGAGGGATTGAAAGCGAAGACATCCAGGGTCGAATCGAGTTCGTTCAGCACATACACGCGTTGCCCGTTACGACTCGTCGCCAGATGACGTGGACCTGAGCCTGGTTGCACCTCGATATAGGCAGGGTCATTCAAGGCCAGTTCGCCAGCGGCAGACCCACTCGTGCGATAGATCATGACCTTATCCAATCCCAAGTCGACTGCCAGTGCGAGCGGACTACCAGGAACCATGTACATCGCGTGGCCATGAGGTCCTTTCTGGCGACCTTCGTTCACACTCGAACCTTCATGCTGAAAGAACGAAACCGCAGGTGCCAGTTGGCCGTCTTCGCCGAGAGGCAGCGTCGAGAACGACCCACCACCGTAGTTGGAAACCATCAGAAAAGTCTTGTTTGGGGCAATCTCGACATGGCATGGTCCCTTCCCACGGGAGGCTTCCTGGTTCAGCAGATTGAGCGTGCCGTCCTCGTTAAAGGAAAACGCCGAAACGGCACCCGAGTTGCCATCACCGAAATCAGCGACCTCGCCAACGGCGTACAAGTTTTTCTGATCGTTGCTGATCGCCAGAAACGACGGGTTGTCGATCTCGTAGGCGAGTTTGGGCAGACTCATCTGACCGGTCTGTGGGTCAAGTTCGCTGCGGTAGATCCCCTTACTGTCACCTCGAGTATAGGTGCCGATGTAGAAGGCCAACTTAGGGCCTTCGTCGACAACCTTCCCAATCTCGATCACTTTCGATTTCTGTTGAGCATGGACCAGTTGCGTAGCCACTGCCACACAGGCGAATGTCAGGGCGGTAAATACGATGCGGCGAGTCGACATAGGGGATATCTCCGGTGTTGGGGTAAGGTGTCTCCCATTGTACTTAGGCTGAAAACACAAATCACGCAGGGCTTGCTTCGACAAGATTCCATGATTTGTCTTGTCCCAGTTGGTTTGCTATGGGAAAATCAGATATTCCCCCGACTTCTTCCCACCGTAACCACTGGCTCATGATCCGTTTCGCCGCAATCGCCGCCGCGCTGCTCCTGGCATCCGTTAGCCACGCCGGAAATGCTGACCGCGTGGATCCGTCGCAACCAGCTCTTCGCTGTCCGGAAGACCTTATTCTGAGCGAAGATGGGCAGTTTCTTCTGACGGCCAATCGTGGGACTGGCACGGTCTCGATCGTGGATCGCCGCCAGGGAAAGATTTCGGCGGAATGGCAAATCGGCCAGTCGATCATCGATCTGCTTCCACTTCCTTACCAGCGAATCCTGGCCCTGGATGGCAGGACAAACGAGGCCATTCTCCTGCAACAAAATGGAGACGTGCTGGACATTCTCTCGCGCGTCGAGCTACCTTACTCGCCGGTGAAGTCGGACGTCAGCTCGGACGGACAACAGATCTGTGTCAGTTGCCTGTGGGCGAGAAAGCTCGTTTCGCTCAGTATCACAGGGGATCAACTCAAACTTCAGCGAGAACTGATCCTGCCGTTTGCCCCGCGCGTTGTCTTGTTTGTTCCCGATGGTCAGTCGATCCTGGCTGCCGACAATTTTGGAGGCCGGCTCGCTATTGTCGATGCCAACACGTTCACGGTGCGGCATACGCGTGAGTTTCCGGCCCACAACATCCGCGCGATGGCGCTTTCGCCCGATGGGACGAAGCTGCTATTTGCCCATCAACTTCTCAACAGCCTGGCAGTCACCAACGAGAACGACATCCACTGGGGCCTGGTGATGAGCAACGAGCTGCGCTGGGTGCCGCTGGGGCATGTGCTGGACCCCGAGGGAGATTTCTACGGCAACGGCTTCATGCATCCGATTGGTGAACCAGGCAAGGGGGGTGGAGATCCAACCGACATCGCCGTGATCGACGATCTTCAAGCGGTCGTTTCCATGGGAGGGACCGGCCAGGTCGGTATCGGCAAGTACGAAGCGTTTGGACTGTTTCGCATCTCCGTGGAAGAACATCCCACTGCGGTCGTTGTTTCGCCTGAGAAAGACATTGTGTACGTAGCCAATGGGTTTGGCGATTCGATCTCGCTGGTTGATATCGACAAGGCAGAAACGTTTGGGCGTATCTCGCTGGGTGCGACGAGAGACCCCCAGGTGATCGAGCAGGGAGAACGCCTGTTCCACAACGCTCGCCTATCTATGGAAGGCTGGATGTCTTGTCATAGCTGTCATACCGATGGGCACACAAACGGCCTGAGTAGCGATAATTTGAGCGATCGCTCGTATGGAGCGCCGAAGCGGATTCTGTCTCTGCTAGGCAAGGCCGATACGGCACCCTTTGGCTGGCTGGCCGTGAGTGACTCCCTCGAACAGCAGGCTAAGAATTCGGTCAAATCGACAATGCATGGTCGCGATCTGACGGACCAGCAGGCGTCGGCATTGGCGGCCTATATGAAGAGCCTGACGCTACCACCACCAATCGACACACTGCAAGCTACCCGTGATAAGGCCGCCGTAGCGCACGGCCGGCAGATCTTTTTGCAAAACAACTGTATCAAGTGCCACGCTCCGCCGATTTACACTTCGCCGGAAGTCTACGACGTGGGCATGCATGACAAAGAATTGAATCGCGAGTTCAACCCGCCATCGCTTCGTGGAATCGGCCATCGCGATACGTTCTTTCACGACGGCAGGGCGACCTCGCTACGAGACGTGTTCGAGGTCCACGGACACCAGCTGGCCGGCGAGTTGACCAACCAGCAAATGGATGACCTGATTCAGTTTCTGCGAAGCCTGTAAGACGCTCGCCTTATTGAGCGGGCTGTTTGGCCTTCAACACTTCCGTCTTCAGCCATCCCGTAGCCAGATCAGGCCAATGAGTGACCGGCTTCTCGGTCGGTCGCAGGCCATAGCCATGTCCGCCCGAGGTAAAGACATGCATCTCGGCGGGGATGTTCAATCGCTTCAGACCCAAGTAATAGGCCACGCTGCCGGTGGAAGAAATACGGTCGTCGCTGGTATGTACCAGAAACGCCGGTGGCGTGTTTTCATCGACCGATGTTTCCGGAGTAAGCTCGGTATCCGAGTCCTTCTTGTTCAAGTACGCCGGATAGATGAGCAGCGTAAAGTCTGGCCGAGCGCTCAGTTTGTCGGCGTCGTCGATTGGATCATAGGTGGTGTCTTCGGCGTTGGATGCCACGGCAGCCAGGTTTCCACCAGCGGAGAAACCTAGAATGCCAACCTTGCTGGGATCGATCTTCCATGCCTCGGCATTGGCTCGCGTTACGCGGATCGCTCGCTGGGCATCACTAAGCGGGTTCGCATAGACCTCTCCTTCTTTAGCACGCGGAACGCGGTAATGAAGAACGATGCCGGTCACGCCAATCTTGTTGAGCCACTGGGCAACCTCGACCCCTTCCAGGTCGTAGGCCAGGATGTGGTAGCCGCCACCTGGGCAGATAACTACAGACGCACCCGTATCAATTTCTGCATCCGGTTTGTACACGGTGATCTTCGGTTTGGTCACTTTCGTAACGCGGTTTCCGATTCGATCGTCCATTTCGTCCACGATCTCTTCCTTCTCGCCAGCCGCCAGGCCCGGTACTTTGCCCTCGGGCCACAAGTCGACCGCAACCGGTTCGGCAGCAAACGAAGTGGAAACTAGCGTAAGAAGAGCAAGCACGGAGAATAGTCGTAAGTAAGTCATGGTGGGTGATTTAAATGAGATTGCAAGAAGTGAAAAAGGGCAGGATCGACCTTTGAGGTTAGCCTGCCCACTGGCGGATTGCAATCTTGGGGTTAGGAACTCGCCAGTTCCAGATCGAAATGATTCTTACCAGGCTCGACGGTCCGTATGAGTTCCGACTGGTCGTTGTATTTCCTGGGGACCTTCTCAGGCATTCCAGGATCTTCTACCCGGCCGTTATCGCCGATCACTTTCTCTCGAAATGTTGTTACGCGGATTTCATGATCCCCGACCAGTGCTCCTTTGGATCCAGCCGCAAACTCGATTATAAAGTGCCCACTTTCGTCCGTCATACCTTCGGCGGTACGCCCACCTTCCACGGGACGAAACGATACGATGGCCCCCGGCAACGGCTTGCCATCGAGAGTAACAGAACCTTCGACAGTCCCCAGCTGAGGACCGGAGCCACCGCATCCGATTAAGCAGCAAAACAAAATCAGCATTAAAGACAAACGAACAACCATGATTACCTCACGTTCCATCACAAATGAAAAACACCGATCGGCTCTGACTTAGTATTCACCAATCGGGTTGCCATCGTCTTTGCAGATGAGGTACTCGTAAACGCTATCGACGGCGGTATCGGTATCGTGGTCAATCGTTTCTGGCAGGAAATGAACCGAACCATCCACGAACAAGAACTGGGCCCCGCCGGGATGATTGCTACTAAAACCGCGATCGCAGTCCTGCGAGTTCGTGCAATTGATCGGCCAGCGACCACCAGCGGTGACATAGGAATGGCCCTGGCGGCTATGGTTTGCAGTGTCTCCATTGGCAACAAGCTGAGTTCCCGCCCGCAAAGTTCGGTCGGCAAGCTTCCAGGTACGCTCACCAATGGCAATCGTATTGCTGGTCCCGTCGATCATGTCGGAGAAGGTAAATACCCGTCCGTTGGTATCCTTGGCCATGAAACCGTTCCAGGTATCCCGGTCGAGCGTGTTACTATCGTTCGCACCCACGTAGTTGGCCAGGGCAATCGCGTCGCAGCCACTTCCTGTACAGTCGGCGCTACTATCGCCACTGCCGGATGGAACTTTTCGCTCGGTATTCTGATCTGGTCCGCTTGAGGATGGACAACGATATCCGTCGAAACCGGTCTTCGCGGCTGCCAGTCGCGTGGCATCTCCGAGGGAAACTTCGCCGGGCAGCGATCCTACTTGAAGAAGTTCGTAGAGGTTATCTTGCTCGACCTGCGGCAATATGAACGCCGTCCACGTCCAAGTCCCGCATTGGCCCTCGGGGCAACTGCTGACAGCCAGGCGAGCACGATCCAGCATCATGGCGCTGGGAAACTTGCCAAACACGTCATGATAGTTATGCACCGCAATGCCGATCTGTTTTAAGTTGTTCGAGCACTGCATCCGTCGTGCTGCTTCACGGGCCTGTTGTACCGCAGGCAAGAGCAGGGCAATCAAAACACCAATAATGGCAATCACGACCAATAGCTCGACAAGGGTAAATCCCTTTATTTGTCGCATGGTAAACTCCAATTAATAAGACAAGCCAAACTAACATGGCGGCACAGAGCTCATATTTCATGACAACGCTTGCCGTCCATCCCCCTATACTAATGGCCATTCCTGCTGTTGAAACATAATTTCTCTGATTTTCTTTATTTATGCACCTTCGAGATCACGTTCCACTTCTGACAGATCGATTTCAATTAATAGCACCGAGCACGACAGAGCTAGCCTATGTGATGTGGTGAGAGAGGCACACTGTTTGCTCTCCAACAGCAGTAGTGCCCTGGCCTGCAATGAGAGTCATTGAAGCCGATATGTAGTGTTGGCTTCAAAGCTTGGTGAAGATCGCAACAATCTTCCCCAATCACTATTGCCGAGTCGGGCCATATTAAGCGTTAATACATAAACGCACGATCAACTTATTCTCTGCATCAGGAACCCAAACCATGGGTCAGAAAGCCGTTGTTGTCGTCTCGCTAGGCGACCAGATGGCTGGCGGAACGTATCTTTTACGGGGCATTTCAGATGCCCTGGAAGCCGACTCGCTCCCCAACGTACAGCTTCTTCCAACCACTCCTATTGAAGCTGTTCACCGAACACAACCTGAAGGGCTTCAAGGGGTTATGTTCCTAGGAACAACCATCGCCAAACGCTCTGTTGAAGTGGGCCGTTTGACCGATATCGATCTCTGGAACCCCCAGGAATACAAGCACGAGCTGCTGAGCGCATGGCATCGCAAGATGACCAAAGCTAAGAAAGAAGGGCAGATTCCGACTCTAGCCCGTGCATTGTTCCTGCATCACGAAGAAGTACTTAAAGCCGATCAACTGGCGGCTACGATCCTACCAATGGTACGACGCATTGGACTCTGGACGCGTTTCTGGAACAAGCAACAGGTCAAAACCAAGGCCTCCGCTTAGTCGAGCATGTAGCGAAAAGCCAACAGCGGTGGTGACTTAGATCACCCACCGCACTGGCCGCATGGCTTCCCTTCATCGGCGTCGCAGTATTTTCCGCGGGTCGTTTTGCCGTAATGCTCGCACTTGCTGTTATGCCGCACTCCACTGGAGGTATTCAACCAATACCCGGTGGGCAGCATCGGATCGGCTGTGCGCTTTGCCTCTTCCATTTCATTCTGGCGTTTTTCGTTCAAACGATATCGCCAGGGAGGCATGGGATTTACATCGCGCCAAAGTCCAACCTTCTCCACTTCGGCCCTCTTCTGACTTTGAGCCAGGTAGGCATCGCCATTGAAATGCCGGTAATGCCAAGCCATTCCGCCGATCAGTTGATCGTAATTCAACCAGCGATCCGCCAGATAGATGTTGCCAAGGATCCTTCCGTACTGGTCAGACTTCTCATAGACGACGAGGACCTCTTTGCCGTAAACCGCATCGTTCAGAGCTTGTCGGCTCTTGGTGCCGAAGGCCTGACCGCTCTCCGGAGCGTCGATTCCGTCTAAGCGAATGCGAACCTGTATCTTGTTGGCATCCAGTAGGCCAACGGTGTCCCCGTCGGCCACGAAAATGACCTTACCACGCAGGATTTGCAGGGGATGCTCAGCAATCCACTTCTGATCTGCAGCGGAAAATTGTGCCTGGGGAATGTGCAACATTTGCCCACTTTCCGTCCACAGCGCTGCGCGATCGCCATCGAGATACGCCAATCGCGATTTTGTCAGAAGTTTTCCATCGACGTCGTGCCATGGGCGAATCGAGTCGACCAGTGGCGGATCAGGCTGAGCTTGCGCCTGCACTTGCATCGCTGGCAGCATTGCCAGCAACGCGCAGATGATTAACAAGCGGTAAACCTGTGATGTAGCGATCGACATTCTTCTATCACTTATTCAGCGCGGCGTTGGCGGCGTTCTGGAAGTTTTTCCGTAGGTCACTTCCGTCGCTGTTGCCGAGATTCGATCGCTGAACCAACAGCAAGTAGACGCGGCCAGTTTCCGGATCGCCCCAGCTTTGCGTGCCGAACGCTCCGCCGTGACCGAAACTGCCAGGGCTCAGTGCTGCGGTAACTCCTTGCGGTTCGCGAACCACACAATAGCCAAGCCCCCAACGATTGCCTGGCGTGAAGCCGGTGACAATCTCGTCAGGCGTTTGGGCCTTGGTCAGTTCCTTGACCGAATCGCGAGAAAGGAGCTTCGTGTCACCAAGAAAGCCCCCGTTAAGCATCATTTGATAAAAGCGAAACAGGTCGCCGGCGGTCGAGTAAAGTCCAGCGCTCGGGTTAGGGTACGGGTCGGTCTCTACGTTCCCAATCCAACTGGTGCCTGGCTTCAGTTCGCCGCTATCTTTGTCCAAAGCGTACAGCGTCGCGATACGCTTCTTCTGGTCATCCGTCGGGGCGAACGTCGTGTCATTCATTTTCAGTGGCGTGAAGATCTTCTCTTGCAGGAACTCGCCGTAGGGCTTGCCAGAGGCCACTTCAATCACGCGGCCGATGACGTTCAATCCGGGGCTGTACTCCCACTTGGTTCCCGGCAGGCTGTGCAGCGGGCGTTCGGCCAGGATCTTGCCCTGGTTTTCGAGCGTCTGCACCACGCGTTGATCGCCACCCAAGCCCGAGGTATGCGTTAGGACCTGACGTAGCGTGATTGGCTTCTCCAACTTCTTTCCATCGAATTTCACGTCCGCGAACTCAGGGATGTATTTGGAAACCGGATCGTCGAGATTCACTTTGCCCTCTTCTACCAGAATCATCAGCGCGGTCGCCGTGATCGGCTTGGTCATCGATGCGATCGCAAACATGGCGTCTCGCGTCATGGGCTTGTTCGATTCGATATCGGCCTTCCCGACGGCACTCAAATGAACCAGCTTGCCGTCTTCCGACACCAACGTTACGGCCCCGGCAACGACGTTCTGGTCCACCAGCTTCGCCACCGCCTGGTCGACCTGTTCGATAACGGGGACTTTGCGCCCGGTTTCCTGGGCCAACGCGGGCATGGCCGCAGCCAAAAGAAGAGCGGCGGTCCAACTGCGACAAAGTGTCCAAAGAACGGTTTGCATCGCTTAGGGCTTTCGAAGGGGGTGAACTCTGTGAGGAAAAGCTGGCAGAGTACCGCAAACAGCACGGCTGTCAAGCATTTTCACCCCTCGGTTGGGGTCGGTAGTTTCCGCGAATTCGCCATGAAGTGTTGATGAATGCGTTGAGCAAATTGCGGCGTTCTGGCTAGAATAGAGGATACGTCAGTGGTCTTTGAGGCCCCTCTGGGAATTCTATGCGGCGAGTTGGTAGTTACGCTCTGATTACCACCTACTTGGTGGTGCAGCTATTCGGTCAGGTAATCCATGCCTGGTCCGGTTGCGAGCACGCGCATCTGCCTGGCCATTCCCATCTCTCGGTCGTAACGGCTGAGGATCATGGGCACGACCACGGACATCATCACTACGGTCACGATCATGCGAAGCATAACCATGCTGAGCCTGTCTCGCACGAAGTACCAGGGTGGCACGCCGGCCAGCACTCGCATGGTGCCGTTATCGATGGCTGTCTGCTTTGCCAGCACTTGGCCCTGGGTCAAATGGCTCAAGCAACCCAGGTAGCCACGGTCGATCGCGTTGCTCTCAACGAGATCGTTCCCCACTCGACTCGTCTGATCACGGCGAAGCACCTGGGTCCAAATTCTCCGAGGGCACCCCCGGTAGCGTAACTCTCCAGCACGGCGCATCGCTTTTGCGCCGACGATGATTCCGATTCCCTCATCAGTCACGAGGGGACTGGTCTAGGGTCTGTGGCACAATCGCCGCGGTTATCCCTCCCATCAACTTTTATTCGCTCATGCTCCGCGCATTCCACGAAGCAGGCATCGTTACGCTTACATATCTACAGAAGTCCCCTAGACGCACCTTGTATGTCTGGGGCTGCCATATCCATAGAGAATTGAAGAAATGACCCTACGCAAAGGTTTTACTCTTGTTGAACTGTTGGTTGTTATTGCCATCATCGGAGTGCTGATCGCTCTGCTGTTGCCAGCGGTGCAACAGGCTCGCGAAGCGGCTCGCCGAACCTCTTGTTTCAATAACCTGAAGCAGGTCGGCCTGGCCATGCACAACTATCACGACACCTTCGGCAGCTTCCCCAGTGGCTACATCGCCACCGCCGCAGATACAAAAACGCCCCTGGCTGAAGGAGAACCAGGCTGGGGCTGGGCTTCGCTGATTCTGCCCCAGATCGAACAAGGTAACGTCGCCGACAGCTTGATCAATTATCGCCTCAGCATCACCCACAGCAGCAACCAACAGGCTCGTGAAACGATCCTTACGGCATATGCCTGCCCCAGCGATAGCGCTCCAGAAGTGTTCGAGCTGCACGACGAAAGTGAGAACCCACTGACTCATTTGGCTTCGGCGAACTACGTCGGCTGCTTCGGAACGGTCGAACTGCACGACTGCGAAGGTCTACCAGCGGGGCAACGCTGTGACGGCGACGGTATGCTCGGTCACAATGCCAAGCGGGCCATGCGCGACGTGACCGATGGCACCAGCCACACGCTGATGGTCGGCGAACGAGCCACTTCCATCGGCGGAACGGACGAACCGCTGTACAGCACGTGGGTTGGTTCGGTCAGTGGCGGCGAAGAAGCGATTGCCCGCATCCTGGGTATCGCCGACCACGCCCCCAATAGCCAATACGGAGAAGACCACGATCACGATCATGACGGGGACGACGATCACGGTGAACATCACCTCGACGACTTCGGCAGCCGCCACCCGGCCGGCACCAATTTCGTCTTCGCCGACGGCTCGGCCCATTTGATCACCGAGACGATCGACCTGAACGTCTATAAGGCGTTGGCAACCCGCAATGGTGGTGAAGTGGTTTCGGCGGATGCGTATTAGTCGTTGGTCATGCGTATCGCGGATCGGATACAAGATTCTCGCCCAGGGCTTTATGCCCTGGGCTTTTTTGTTGGCCGAATGTCCTTGCCCTTTCCCTATTATGAAACCCAAGCTTTGACGTACCACAAACACAGGAAGTGTAAATACTGGTCAAATCCAACCGTCGCGAAGAACGCGTGCATGTTCTGTTTCTGGTAGAAGTAGGTCGTGACTCGGCTGGTGCAGAAGTCGACCACGAAGTGCAGCACGCCGTTGATCAAGGCGAACTGGATGCCTGGTACCAGGCCCAGCACCGGAATGCACGCCACACCGAGCACCGCCGTATAGATGCCAACATGGGCAGACAAGGCCAAGAGATTCTTGCTCTTATTCTCGGCCATCCACCGGGTTTGACAGAGAAAGTCGGCGATCCAGTGGACCAGCATGATATACGGCATGGTCTTAATCGTTTCCTGAAAGTTATTCTCGCTTCTCAGGTTGGGCGTACTCGCGAAGCAGTCCACAATCTGGGCAGCGGTACGTCACGACTTTCATCGATACGCCCCCGGTGCCACGTCCCCAACCAAGTGACGTTATGGTCGTGAAATGCCCGTTCATCCAGTAGGTTTCATCGTAGCCGGTCCGTCGTAAGTCGGGGATAAATCCCCGTTCCATCACCACGTTACAGTCAGGACACGCCGGGTCCTTCATCGGTTCTCCTTTCTCGCTCGCTTTCTTTACGCCGATCGCCTATCTTCAAGGGACACTGCTCACCTACGGCATCCCACCTGAAGGCCATCTACTTATGAAATATTTCGCTACCCTGGCCCCATTCTTAGTAATAATCGCGGCGCAATTCGCCTGGGCAGAAGATACCCCCAAGCAGAATCGCCTGCGACTGGAGACTTCGGCCTATTTACAAATGCACGCCGATAACCCCATTGATTGGTATCCTTGGGGGGAAGAGGCCCTGGCCAGAGCTAAGGCCGAGAACAAGCCCATCTTTCTCTCCATTGGCTACGCCAGTTGCCACTGGTGCCATGTGATGGAAGAAGAGAGCTTTTCTAATCCCAAGATCGCCGAGTTCCTTAACAAGCACTTCGTCTGCATCAAGGTCGACCGCGAAGAACGCCCTGACGTCGACTCCGTATACATGCTCGCCACGCAGATCATGGCCAACAATAGCGGCTGGCCTTTGAATGTCTTTCTGACGCCGGACGCCAAGCCCTTCATCGGCACGACCTATCTCCCGGCTGAAGATCGCGAAGTACCGTTGGCCGACGGTCAGGCGATCGGCGTGCAGCCAGGCTTCTTGACCCTGGCCAAACGTGTGGCGATTGCCTGGAGCGAGCAAAAGCCGCAACTGGAAGAAGTGGGAGACAACATCACGCGGGCCTTAAGGCAGGTACTCGGCCGTCCCCTGTTGCCGCCAGAACTGGCCGATCGCGATAGCATCTTTCGGACGTTCGATCGTTCGCTGGAAAAGGAATTCGATCCACGCTTTGGCGGATTCGAGTTCGAGGAAGGGAACGACCGCATTCCCAAGTTTCCACAGCCATCGTATCTCTACTATCTGCTGAAGCGAAATGACTCTGGCAACGCCACTTCCGGAAACATGCTGGAGCTGACCCTTGAGAAGATGGCCAGTGGCGGAATCTACGACCAGGTCGGTGGTGGCTTCCATCGCTATAGCACCGACCGGCATTGGAAGATCCCGCATTTCGAGAAGATGCTGTACGACAACGGCCAGCTTCTTTCCATTTACGCCCAGGCCTCGAAGTCGTTGGACAAGCCGGAGTTTGCTGTCGTGGCTCGCGGAATTGCAGACTTCGTCCTTAGCGAGATGACGGGACCCGATGGGGAGTTCTATAGCGCCATCGATGCGGACTCGGACGGAGAAGAAGGGGCCTACTATCGGTTCACGCCGGAAGAACTTCAGCAGAAGCTTTCAGCCGATCAACAGCGTCTGGCCGAACAGGCCTTCGGTATGACCGGCACGCCCAACTTCGAAAAGAAGTATTACGTGCCGCAGTTCCATGGTGCCCCGGAAGAGGAGAAGTTGGTCGATTTGAAAGCGGCCCTCTTGGCAATTCGTAACCAGCGAACCAAGCCGTTTCTCGACAAGAAGGTGATCACCAGTTGGAACGGGCAAATGATCCGCGGCTTGGCCGACGCCGGGCGAATCTTGGAGGAGCCTCGCTACACCGAAGCGGCATCCCGATCCGCCGATCATTTACTGAAGTTGGCAGCCGCCAACGATGGTCGTTTGCGTCGCACGTGGGAAACGAAGGAGAATCATCCTCCCGCCTACGTCGACGACTATGCCATGCTGATCGACGGCCTTCTCGCTTTGCACATAGCTACCGGTGAGCAGCGTTGGCTGGACGAGGCCGTCAAACTGCAAGCCACGCAGCAGAAGCACTATGGAGACGAAACGTTCGGCGGGTATTACTTCACGCCGGATGACAACTCGAACCTGATCGTCCGCGGCAAGCTGTACACCGATGGCGCACTTCCCAGCGGCAATGCCGTTTCGGTCGGCAATTTGAAAAAGCTGGCCAAGCTAATCCCAGACCAGGCCGAACAGTACAACGCCTTGGCACAGAAGACGATCGAGTCGAGCTCGACGTTACTGAACGATCATCCTAATAGCACGGCTCGCATGGCGGCTGAGCTTGTGGAAGACTAATTCGTTCGAATCGGTGGTCTCATTAGAGCCACGTTCTCAACTGCAGAATGAGTGTCGGCACATCCCAAATCAGCATGATGACAATCCCCAGCCAGTGCAGCCAATCGCGGCGGTCGCGGGTGCTCGCGTAATCCCACGTGGCTAACAATAACAGCGTGAAGATTCCCATCACGTGGATCGCCAAGTTGACATAGGGATAGAGCGCGCCGAACATACGCCACTGATTTCCTAGAAGCATTCCCGCGAAGAGCCATATCGTCAAAAGATTCTGTAGTACCAAAGGTGCAAGCATCAATCGCCACGCAGGCCTCACAGGAATCACGAATCCCGCGATAAGAAAACAAACTAGAGAGATAACATGCTGCCCCAGGAAGAAGAGCATGACGGCTTGCTGATCATCCGATATCACAACCTCATGGGAAGGAATAATCGCCAACCGTAGGACGTGCGTCGTCGACTGAACGACAAAGGTCACCCCCATCAAGCAAAGCAGCCAATGTCCCGGCTGGAAATCGATGGGCTGCTTCAATACGTAGCGGCGACCAAACGAGAATAGGGTGGTTCCTCCCAGCACGAAGACGATCAACGTCGGAACCATGAGCACGATTTGGATCATCTGGATTTGCGGCTGGGCATACTGAAGCCAAACTCCACAGGTCACCGCAGCGATCGTCACACCGACCATGATGTCGAGCAAAGTAAATTGCGAACGAGGACTATCAACCGTTGATGCTTCGTCCGATGCAAAGTCTTGATCTTCATCGATAGACATCGATTGCTCTCCATGAGACTTGCCAAAATCGTGCGATAACTACTTCATTGGGGCCCGCTGGGGCACTAGAAGCTTGATAAAGCATGCCCGGTTTTATGCGCAAATTCTAGTGCCGAATACAAAATGTGCTGAGCCGGGGAATTGGGGCACCAGCAGGCAATCAATTCAGGTTGCTGCCAGTCGGATTGAATCTATGATGAAGTTACCCCCAATCGCCCCACCTGTTTCCTCTTTCTTCTGGTTTGCTATGTTGCCTGCGATTCGTACCCTCGTATTCGCTATCTTGTCATTCGGACTGATTGAGCCGATCTTTGCTCAGGGAACGGCGGCCGATTATCAGCGGATGCAACAGTTGGGGCGAATGACCGCTGGCAAGGTCTTTCGCGACGATGTCACCCCGAACTGGCTGCCGGAGGGCGATCAGCTCTGGTATCGCGTGCGAACGGGGCAGGGGCAACACGAGTTCGTTTTTGTGGACGCCACGAAAGGCATGCGCGAGCCTGCTTTTGATCATGGAAAACTTGCTCAGCAGTTAGGCGAGCAACTGAAAAAGGATGTGTTACCGACACGGCTACCTTTTGAACGGATTCAGTTCTCGGAAGATTTGCAGCGGATCATTTTTGAAGTCGCTGGCGAGACCTTTCAGGTCGATCGCAACGATCAGTTGCTCACGCGGCTAGATCAGCCGGAGAAGGCTCTGCTCTCCAGCATGCCGGCTTTCCAACGACCATATCCTTCGACCGACAAGGGAGGTGAAATCACGCTGAAGGTCGTCAACGAAACGACCGACACGGTGAAACTATTCTGGATGGATCGCGACGGCCGCCCCGTCTTCTACAATGATATCGCCGCTGAGAAGGAGCACGAGCGGCGCACCTATGTGGGGCACGTGTGGCTCGTACTCAATAGCCAAGGCCAGGCTTTGGCAGTATTTGAAGCCGCCGATCCGGTTAGCGTCTTAAAGGTCGATGGAAAGAATGCTCGCGAACTTCCACGACGACGCCGAGGCGACCGTGGTCCGAGATCGAGCCGTACGTCTCCTGACGGCCAGTGGACCGCATCGATCGAGAATCACAATTTGCTGATCCGCCAGGACAATTCAGGCGAACCGATTCGTCTGACGACCGATGGAACCGCCGACAAATATCTTGACGATCGCTTCTACTGGTCGCCTGACTCGAAGCGATTGATTGTGATGGAAGTGAAGCCGGGGCAGGGGAGGGAAGTTACGATCGTCGAGTCTTCTCCTGAAGATCAACTTCAGCCTAAGTTGCATACCTTTCGGTACGACAAACCAGGAGACAAGATCCGCCAGCAATGGCCGCGGCTGTTCGACGTAGAGAAGTCCATCGAACTTCCGCTCGATCGCAGCCTGTTCGCCAATCCTTTCGCCATCTCGGAAGAGTCTTGGCAGAGCGACAGCAGCGAGTTTCGTTTTCTCTACAACCAGCGAGGGCACCAGGTAGTCCGCGTTGTGGGCATCCATCGTAGCGGAACGGTGCGGACGGTTGTTGAGGAAACAAGTGATACGTTCGTCGACTATACGAATAAGATCCATTACAACCCTGAGCCACACGAGAACGAACTTGTATGGATGTCGCAGCGTTCCGGCTGGAATCATCTGTACCTGGTTGATGCCGCCCAAGGGGAAGTCCGAAATCCCATTACGCAGGGAGAATGGGTTGTTCGTGAAATCGAACGCATTGACCGCGACATACGACAGATCTGGTTTACGGCTGCGGGAATTGTCCCAGGACAAGATCCTTATTACTTGCATCATTGCCGGGTCAACTTCGATGGCAGCGACTTGACAATTTTGACCGAAGGAGATGGCTCGCATCAGATCAATTATTCGCCGGACGGGCGTTACTTGATCGACGAGTATAGTCGTGTCGATCTTCCCCCGGTCCATACACTTCGCCAGGTAAAAGATGGTTCCCTCGTTTGTGAGTTAGAGAAAGCCGATGCCAGCCAACTGCTGGAAACCGGTTGGAAGATGACCGAACGCTTTGCCGCCAAGGGACGCGATGGCAAGACGGATATCTATGGCGTGATCTACTTTCCCACGAACTTCGACCCGACCAAAAAGTATCCTGTAATCGAGAACATCTATGCCGGGCCTCACAGCGCTTTCGTGCCGAAGCGATACTCGACGCTCGATCAGAAACGTGAACTGGCCGAACTCGGCTTCATTGTCGTGCAGATCGACGGCATGGGCACCAACCATCGCGGCAAGGCGTTTCACGATGTTTGCTGGAAGAACCTCTCGGATTCCGGCTTTCCTGATCGGATTGCCTGGATGAAAGCAGCGGCCGAGAAGTTCCCCAGCATGGATATCGATCGAGTCGGGATCTATGGAGGATCGGCTGGCGGACAAAGCGCGCTGGCGGCATTGTTGTGGCACCCAGACTTTTACGACGCAGCCGTTGCCGATTGTGGTTGTCACGACAATCGCATGGACAAGATCTGGTGGAACGAACAATGGATGGGCTGGCCAGTTGATGAGTCGTATGCGCAGAACTCGAACGTCACCCACGCCCACAAGCTACAAGGCGATCTCTTCTTGATCGTTGGCGAAATGGACACGAACGTCGATCCGGCCAGTACCATGCAGGTTGTCAACGCACTGGTCGAAGCTGATAAAGACTTCGACCTGTTGGTCGTACCTGGTGGAGGTCATGGCAGCGGCAGCGGTCGCTACGGAATGCGTCGAACATGCGACTTCTTTGTTCGCAAACTGCACAATGCCGAGCCTCGACGCTAACCTTCCTTCCCCGGCTAGTCGTCAATTGTCAGGCCGTTGATGAGGTTTTGCATAAGCATGCGGAGCTCATCGTCCGCCTCAACGTCTAAGGCCAACTCCAGCCGCTGATAAGCCGCTTCGGTCCAATTCTCTTTTCCCCAGATATCGAATATCTCGAGTGCCTGCTTTCGCATGCGATGCTTGGATTGACCCAGCAGAAACTCGACCATGGCCTCGGTTTGATCGGGATAGGCCAGCAGATCATCCTGACGGAAAGGAACGGAATACTGGTAGCCTGCTCGACTTCGCTGCGGCGGTCCGGTTCGCGGAGTATTGGCAATTCTCACCAAGTCGGGAACGCGGGCGAAATACATTTGCACTTCATCCACCACTTGTTCATTTGAGCCGATCATTTTCGAAGCTCGACGGATGTTGATTTCCTGAATCCGCTTTACGTCGATGTGAGCGTCGGTCATTTTCAGCAAGTTGGCACCGCTGACAGCATACAGATAGGCATCGTTGTCCTCGCTTGCGAGTGCGGTGTAAACCACATCATGCCAGGTAGACCGCGCCAGGATCTCGTTGGCGTTGTCACGCATCTGCTGAACGAGTGACTCACTCCACCCTAAGTCTTCGCGCAGCATCCAATCGGCGTCGCCGTCGTCCAGAAAGGCACGGATCGAGGCTATCACACTCAAGTCCCTAACGGTTTTGGAGTGCTTCTGCATGTGGAATAAGTATCGCTGCACGGTCACAGGAGCGTCGGCGTAGTCATGTATGCTCTCCAAATGAGCTTGCGGTTTGGTGCGTAGTGAGCGTTCGATATCAATCAACGCCGTAAGCACGCATCCTCCTGATTCCAGGACATCGGGTTCGACCTCATCCGACAAGAGGGCGTCTCGCAAGTTACCGGTCGTGGCCAATGTCATCGCTACGTACTGAATCAGGATGCCAGCTCGACGCCCACCTTCGCGAAGCATCCAATCTTGAATACCACGGTCGTAGGTTTCTTTGACTTGCTCGACCAGAGGCACCAGGCCCCAACCCGAGACATGCGGAAGCAGTTTGGCGATCAATGCTTCACGACGTGGCGTCTCCCAATGCTGCATTGCGAAGATGCACCCGCGCGTGAACTCGTCGTGCCGGCCGACGACCAGCAAAAGATCTTCGATCGGCTTCTCGGGGACTAGGCTCAAAAGCCCCAGGCCAAGCTTTACCGGCTCGCGATCGCGTGACTGGGATACCAGCCACTTGCCCAGTTCATACACGCCGTCGGAACCAAGCATCGTGGCATCGCCGATTGCCTGGACCAGTTCGGGGAGCGTCCCGGCTACCTTCGTACTGCGGACCCGTTCGTAAAGAGCGTCTCGTTTTCCAGGCATGCCCATCATGACGTCATCCAAAATCAATTGAATGATCGCCTCGTCGGGTTCACCGACGATCTCGGCCGGGGCATATTGCATCATGCTGTCGAATGCCCCAGGAACCCATGCGTGGCCATCCTCTTGGAATATCCGAGCGTCGTCCGGCAAAGACAATCCGCCGTCGGTAAATCCCACTTGTTTTGTATCGATATGATCTTGAAGGTGTTGAAGGATCGTAGGTGGCAGCTTCCAAGCTAGAGCGATCGATACGTCGTGCGATTCGCATTCGGGGTGCGGCATCGAATAATTCCCGTAAGAAGAGAGAGTTTAAAACGACTGGTTTTTCACTGGACATGCACACGGCCTCGCTCCTAGAAGCCGCTAGGGGAAACCTATCCTTCACCACCGGGGGGTGTGGTAATTTGATGCCGATTTCTGCCGAAGTTCACGCTAGGTTTCATGAAGAGCGCAGCACATCGGCTACCGAGAAGTAAGTGGTTACGGCAGAAGCTCAATAGCACTCCCCAATCGGCATGAATTCCCGTTCACTTAGCCATGGATCGTGCCTCGGACCGACCATTCGACTAACATGGAATTCTCGAACGGAAGGCTTCACTTTCTTGTTTGAACACCCCGATCGTGAACTTTAGTGCAGCTTTTCAGATCCCCACATCCCCACGGTACCGTGAGCAATCAAAGCCAGGACGAGCAATTTCCATCAAAGCCGGCCGTTTTATCGGTTCGCGACGTCCAGCGCACCTTCACTATGGGAGAGGTGAAGGTCGAAGTTCTGAAAGATCTCTCGTTCGATATTTACGACGGCGAAGTCCTCGCGATGGTAGGCCCCAGCGGGTCTGGCAAATCGACCATCCTGAATCTGATCGGCGGTCTCGATCAACCCAATCACGGCAGCGTGATGTTCGAAGGTATCGATTTGGCCAAGGTCTCTTCGGGGGTGCTCACGCGTTACCGCCGTAAGCATGTCGGCTTTGTCTTTCAGTTTTACAACCTGGTCCCGAATCTAACGGCACTCGAGAATGTCTTGTCGGCGGCCGAGTTGGCCGAGAACCCGCTTGATGCCAGGGAGATGCTCGAAAAGGTCGGCCTTGCCGAGCGGGCCAACCACTTTCCGTCGCAACTTTCCGGTGGCGAACAGCAGCGTGTCGCGATCGCTCGGGCGGTGGTCAAGAATCCCAAACTGCTGCTCTGCGACGAGCCGACCGGTGCGCTCGACTTTGAAACAGGCATACGTGCTTTAGAACTGCTGCTGCAGTTTAACCGAGATCTGGGCACGACCATCCTGATCATTACGCACAACACGGCCCTGGCCGATGTCGCCCATCGGGTGATTCATCTTCGTAGCGGCGAGATCGTGAGCGTTGAAGAAAATCAGCAACCACTGCCTCCCTCGGAGGTCGTCTGGTGAAAACTCTTAACCGCAAGTTGCTGCGAGACCTGTTTGCGGCCCGCGGATTGTTGATCGCCATTATCAGCATCATGATGCTCGGATCGGCTCTGCTGATCGGCATGCAGTCGACTTTTTACAACATGCGGGCCGCAAAAGATCGCTACTATCGCCAGTGCCGCATGGCCAGTTTCTGGATCGACCTAAAGAAAGCTCCCCTTGCTGAGTTGGAGATTTTGAACGATTTGCCTGGCATCCGAAGTTGGCAGGATCGAATTCAATTTCCGGTGACGGTCGATCTCGATCAAAGGATGCGACCACTCAACGGAACGGTGATCTCAATGCCCGATCGCCGGCAAGCGGTGACCAACGATATCGTGCTGATTCGCGGCGACTACTTCTCCGATCGTGACGAGCCAGAGGTGATCGTGAACGACAAGTTCGCCGAGGCGAATCGCCTTCATCCAGGTCAGAAACTGCACCTACTGCTCAACAATCGTCGTGAAGAGTTTCTGATTGTCGGCACAGCGATCAGTTCGGAATTCACTTATCTGATCGGTCCCGGCAGCCTGACGCCCGATCCCGAAAACTTTGGCGTGTTCTATCTGCCGCGCAAACAGATGGAAGAACTCTTTGATTTCGAGGGAGCCGCCAACCAGGTGATCGGGCAATTTACGCCTGATATTGGCAAGGGAGAGAATGCGGTTCTCGATTTAGCGGAACGGAAGTTGGAGTCGTCGGGATTCATCTCGGCCACGCTGCTCAAGGACTTTACCTCGAACTACTTCGTCAGCAACGAGATCTCTCAACTGAGTAGCATGTCGAGCTTTCTTCCGAGCATGTTCCTGGTTGTTGCGGCTTTGATTCTAAACGTCCTGATGACCCGCCTGGCCAAACAGCAGCGTACGACAGTCGGAACCCTCAAGGCGTTGGGCTACACCGATGGGACGATCTTCTTACACTTCTTGAAATTCGGGACCGCGGTCGGCATGGTCGCTGGAATTCTGGCCAGTGGGCTCGGAACGCTCGTCACACTGGGCATGTTGTCGCAGTACCAACAGTTCTTTCAATTTCCCGATCTGCGAAACGACTTCTATCTGCGAACGCATGTCATTGGCTGGAGTGTAAGTATCGTCTGCGCGATGCTTGGCAGCCTTTATGGTGCCCGGCAGATGTTGCTATTACGGCCGGCCGAAGCGATGCGTCCCGAACCACCGGCGAAGGGTGGTCGGATCTTCTTGGAACACTTCACGCTGCTATGGAACGAGCTTTCTCCTGGCTGGCGTGTGACACTACGATCGATGGTGCGTCATCGCACGCGCACGGCAGTTGCCCTGTTCGCCGGGACTGTCGGGGCAGGCATTTTGATCAGTGGATTGATGATGATGGAAGCCACTGAATACTTCATCCGCGACGAATTCGAACTGCGTAATCGCAGTGACATCGATCTAACGTTCAAAGATGCGCTCGACCGCGAGGCCTGGTATGACCTGTCTCATTTGCCTGGGGTCGATCGGGTGGAACCACTCTTTAGCGTGGCCTGCGACTTTGTGAATGGACCACATGAGCGGCAAGGAGCCATTCAAGGAATCATCAACAACGCTCAATTGACCGTTCCGACCGACAAGGACAAACGTCGAATCAATATTCCCAGTGTCGGGCTGGTTATGGAACGCCGTCTGGCCGATCACCTTCGTTTGAACGTGGGAGACCTGGTCGAGATTCGACCGAAGTCGGGTCGTCGCGATCCAGTCCATGTTCCCCTGGCGGTTGTCAGCGAAAGCCAATTCGGGTTAAACGTGTACGCAGATCTCGAGTATCTCTGCCGAATTCGCGGCGAGTCGTTCGCCATGAGTGGTGCCCAATTGAAAGTCAATCAAACGGACAAAGCCCAGCGGGAACTCTATCACACGCTCAAACAGATGCCGGCCATGGAAGCGATCAATTCTCGCTTGGAATTGATCAAGAACATGCGCGAGACCATCATTCAGAACCAGAACGTGGCGATCGGCATGATCGTTGTTTTCGCAGGCACCATCTTCTTCGGCAACGTGTTGAATGCTTCGCTGGTGAACCTCTCGGAACGCCAGCGTGAGGTCGCCACGATGGGGGCCATGGGATACACACGCTGGGAAATTGGCCTGTTGTTTCTGCGTGAGAGTCTGCTGATTAATATGCTGGGCGCTGTGTTGGGACTTCCGGTCGGATACGTGCTCATCAAGTTGATGACCAAGATGATTGATCAGGACCTGGTGCGGTTCCCGATCGTGACGGCACCATGGATCTATGTAAGCGCGTTTATTACCGCATTGTTCTTCACGCTTATGGCACACGCGGTCGTGCAATGGCAAATCCACGGTATGAACTGGTTAGAATCATTAAAAGTTCGAGAGTAGACTACTGAGCTTGCTTCTACCTGCGCGAGCGGAAAGATATTTACCATGATCAAATCGATTGCCATCGTCGTTGGCGTCATTCTTGTCGTAGGAGGTATTTTCTACGTCATGCAATCTGGCGGACCACAGGTGGATGTCATCACGGCTTCCATGGAACCGATTCAAGAATACGTCGATGAACAGGGCAAGACACGTCTGCCTCGAACGTACGTGATCTCGATGCCTTTCGATGCCCGCCTGGGGGAAATCACGCTAGAAGAAGGTGACCATGTCACCAAGGGAGAGGTCGTCGCCAGAATCGTCCAAGAAGATGTCGAAGCGGAGTACGACGAGTCTAAGGCCGCCGTCGAGCGGTTGGCCGCATCAATTCGTGAAACAGGCGACAAGTCGGTCGAACAGACGACCAAGCAGCAGGCCGAATTCTTTGTCGATTCCATGGTAAACACGGTAGAGGCCGCGAAAACGCGAATGACGGCAAGTCGGTCTCGCTTCGAATATGCAACGACCTACTTACAGCGTGTTCAACAACTCATCGGAAAAGGAGCCAAGACAGAAGATGATCTTGATCGAGCGCAACTGGAAAAGGTCGAGAGCGACACCGACTTTCAAACCGACGCGTTAACCTACCAAGCCATCTTGTCGATTGACGCGGCTACGAAGCTGCTTCCGAGCATGGTTTCCCAGTACATTGACCGGAAGGATCTGTCCGTCGCTGTGCTCCAGCAGCAGAAGGTCGAAGCAGAGGCTCGTTTGCGAACGGCCGAATTACGCATGCAACGATCGACCATGACCAGCCCGGTCGATGGTATTGTGCTGACCAAACAGCTGACCAGCGAACAGCAAGTTGCCGCAGGCACGACCTTGCTCGAGATCGGCCAACTTTCGCAATTGGAAGTCGAAGCTGAAATCCTGAGTCAGGATGCCACTCGGATTAAGCCCGGGGATCGAGCCGAGATCTATGGACCTTCTCTGGGCAAAGAAGCAGGGCAGGGCATCCCCATGAAAGTGGAGCGAGTCTATCCGGCCGGTTTCACCAAAGTGAGTTCACTTGGGGTGGAACAACAGCGAGTGCTCGTCATACTTCGATTCGATTCAGGTCAAGTCGCGTCGGTGCTTGAGCAGCACGGTTTAGGAGTCGACTATCGTGTCCAGGTTCGTATCTACACCGAAGAGAAGCCCCAGGCATTGGTGATTCCCCGCTCCTCCATCTTTCGTGACGTTTCGGGTACCTGGCAGGCGTATGTCGCTGCGGGGGGCAAACTGGAACGTCGAAACTTGAAGTTAGGGCTGATGAACGATCTGGATGTCGAAGTCACACAAGGTATCAAGTCAGGCGATCGGGTCCTTGTATCGCCTGCGGCTTCCCTCTCGGATGGAGCCAGAGTCACGCCAATTGATGCCGGCGAGGCTTTGGCCGGCGCATAAAAAAACCCCACAGACGGGGCAGTGCCTGTGGGGCCGAACCAGCCACGCAAGCGCGACCAGCCTCTTTCAAATGGATTCTTTAGGGTGAACTAGTTCACCGTCTTAAACTCGCCTAAGTTTAAAACATGGATAATTCATATCAATTTGCTCATATGAACTTCAGATTATTGCAAATTTGTCATGCACCAACAGCCGTTTTACAAAAAATTCACAGGTTTCGTCCCATTATGCAGTTACATGGCGTTTTGGGCATGAAGTATCGGGGCCGGGTTTGCGATGGATTTGCCATCTCGGTATTGTTGAGCATGGTTGTGGCTGCCTAATTGGTGCACTTCACCCAAACGCGGCAATGGATTCTCGAGCCGATTCGAGGCTCGATATAGTTCAATTTCGTCCATCACTTTCGACTAGAGCGGAGACGAATGTCCTCGATCACCACTGAGCCAGTCACTACGAAGCGTCAGCAAAACGAGTTCGTCGAGTTTCCATGGGATTTATATCGGGACGATCCGAATTGGATACCACCGCTTCGGCAAAATCTGAAAGAACTGGTCAATTTTGTCCCTCACCCCTTTTATGCGCGAAACAAGGTTCAATGTTTTTTAGCACGACGCGCTGGACAGGTTGTCGGGCGCATCGCTGCGATCCTGAATGTGGGGCACAACGAACGATACGACGAGAAGCGCGGATTCTGGGGGTTCTTCGAGTCGATCGATGACACGGAAGTGAGCGGCGCGCTTTTCGACGCGGTCAAAGCATGGTTCGCCGAGCAAGGCATCCAAAAGATGAGGGGGCCAGCTAACCCTTCGCTTAACCACGAGGTAGGCACCCTGATCGAGGGTTTTGATACGCCGCCTGCGTTCATGATGACGTATAACCCCCCCTATTATGAAAAGCTTATCACCGACTATGGCTACGAGAAAACCCAAGACATGTATGCGTTTTGGGGCCATATCAACATGCTGGAAGGGTTAGATCCCAAGCTGAAATTCATCGTGGACGAGGCCAAGAGTCGCTTCAACTTGAAGCTTCGGCGAATGGATCGAAAGCGTTTCAAAGAAGACGTGCATACGTTCCTTGATAACTACAACCGCTCTTTGGTTGGGACATGGGGCTTCGTACCGATCGACACGGCCGAAGTCGACAAGATGGCCGACGACCTAAAGCACTTGCTGGTACCAGAGCTGACTTCCGTTTGCGAAGTGGACGGCAAGGTCATTGGCTCGATGTTTGGCATGCTCGACTACAATCCACGCATCAAGCAAATCGACGGGAAGCTGTTTCCGTTCGGTTTCATGCGCCTTTTATGGAATAAAAAGGCGATCAAGAACATGCGTCTGATCTCGACGAACGTGGTTCCCGAGTACCAGCGCTGGGGCATTGGGCTGGTGATCCTGGAACGCTTGGTTCCAGACATCAAGAAGTGGGGGGTCCAAGAGGTGGAATTCTCGTGGGTGCTGGAAAGTAACCACCTTTCCCGAGCTTCGCTTGAACGCGGCGGGGCCAAGAAGTCGAAGACCTACCGAATGTTCGACTATGCTCCTGCAGAAACCACTGCGGACAACACCACCTAAAGTGTTGACTACGGCCTACCGCTTGTAAAAACAGCTTGCATACTAGGGCTATTTGGTAATTTGGGTATTGCACGAAGGAGGCTCGTGCATGCCAGAAATCAGCCTACCCCGAGCCCCTTTCTTGCCGCTGCTACGGCTTTTCCCTAGAAGCTCATTCTGCGTTTGATTTTGAGGTACATCCCGATATACTAATGCTGGGACGATTGTCATTGTCCCTCCCGTACTTAAGAATACATAGTTTACCCCAAGGAGTATTATGTCCAAGAAAGAAGAGGCCCTCGAAGTCGAAGGCACAGTGACGCAAGCACTTGCCAATACGCGGTTCCGCGTCCAACTGGACGTCGGCCCGACGGTTATGGCCCATGTGGCTGGGAAAATGCGTAAGCACTTTATTCGTATTGTTCCTGGTGATCGTGTCCGCGTGGAACTTTCCCCCTACGACATGACCAAAGGTCGAATTGTCTTCCGAGAGCGTTAAAGCTCGTACCGCGAGAGGTCTCTGCACTCTCGCCTAGATCCCCCAGGTTAGTTCATTGCGCTCGCTCTGTTGAGCGACTCTACCCTGGAATGGTATGAATTGCATCGGTCGAAATTGATCGACGAGTAGTCGCTTATTTCGCCTGGGGATCTGTCGCGCGATCTAAACTTTTTGACCAGTTGCGAAACTGTGATTGAATTCGCCGAGTAGGCTCTACGGACTCGGTATGCGCCCATCACCCCAGGCAGTTGCCTTGGCTTTCTCGCGCACCCGGTCTGCGGTACATTTGGAAAGTCCCACCAAGGATGGGCCAATCAACGAATTCTCACCCAGCCAGCTCGGTCGGTAGCAGAGTTCCCAAAAAAGATCACCTCTCAGGAGACAGACGCAGTGAACAATTTCATTCAAAGTGGTCGACTGGCTATCGCAGGCTTGTTGCTTGCCGCTATGCCGCTGGTCGCACTTCACGCTCAGGACGCCGAATTCAAGCCCGTTGCCGTGGTCTCGGTTGCCCCTGTGAAGAAGATCCTGGCCGACGTTCAGTATCTGGCCGATGCTGCCGGGCAGACGGATGCCGGTCGAATGGCTGCCCTGCTGTCGACTCCGTTCACCGAAGGGATCGATAAGACGCGCCCCGTGGGTGTGGTGGTCATGACCAACGGTCAAGAATTCGCTCCGACTGCATACCTTCCGGTGTCTGACTTCGACAAGTTGCTGACCACAGCCACCGAGCAAATCGGTCCACCGCAAGACGTCGGCGAAGGCATCAAAATGTTTACCCCCAACCAGATGCCGATCTTTGTGAAAGATGCCGGCAACTGGGCGATCTTGGCAATGGATCAGGAAAAGCTCGCCAATCCTGTGGGTGACCCAACCGTTTTCCTGAAAGACCTGCCAGAGCAGTACGACCTGGCCCTGCAGTTCTTTCCAGGAAACATTCCTGAAATCTACCGCAACGTCATTGTGGAACAGATGAAGACGGGCATCGACCTGTCGCTGGAACAAGAGGCTGATGAGACGGACGAAGAGTTCGCGGTGCGTAAGCAGCAGATCGCCGATCAAGTCGCCGAGATAGAACGTGTTTTCACCGAGTTGGAAGACATCATCATCGGTTGGAATGTCGACGCCACCAAGCAAGGCACTTACCTGGACATTGCCTACACGGGTGCCGAAGGAAGTGAATTCGCGAAGATGATGGCCTTGAATTCGGACCTGAGCACCGAATTCTCCGGCTTCACCAGCAGCGAAGCCGCTATTAACTTCCAGGGAACCCAAAAGCTATCCGAAGCCGATATTGCTCGGATGGATAAACAGATGAACAGCGTCCGCGAGCAGGTCATTCATCAGTTGGAAACAGAAGGCGATCTCGAAGGTGACGAACTTGCATCGGCCAAAAAAATTCTCGATCTGGCCATCGATACCCTGATTGAAACGGCTCGCACAGGCTCGATCGATAGCGGATTGATGTTGGATATGACCGGAGGCAAGGGAACGTTTCTGGCCGGTGCCCATGTCGCCGACGGACAACGCGTCGAAGATGGCGTGAAGGAATTGTTGAAGCTCGCCGCTGCCGATGGGGAAGTTCCACCAGTCAAGTGGGATGCCGAAACTTATCAGGCAATTCGCTTGCACGTGATGCAAATTCCTCTGGACGATGCCCCACCCGAAGCAAAAGACATCTTGGGCGAAAATCCTGAGGTGATCCTTGGCATTGGTGAAAAGAGCGTCTACCTGTCCGGCGGCAACGATGCGATGGCACGTTTGAAGAAGGCGATTGACGCTTCGATCGCCGGTAGCGATACCAAGGTGGGCGTTGTGCAAATGCACGTCGCGATTCTCCCCATCCTCAAGGGGATCCAGAAGAATGCTCCTAAGCCAGTCCCAGGCGTTGATGCCGCTATCGAAGCCCTTTCCGGTGGAGCAGACAAGTTCCTGGTAACGGTCGACATGGAACAGCGTTACATGCGGTTACGTATGATGCTGGAAGAAGGCGTGATCAAGGCAATCGGTGCCGGTGTCGCAGCCCAGAACGCTGCTAACGCAGAAGCTGATGCAAACTTTGAAGATGCCCCTGCTTTCTAAGCAAGGCTCGAACAATTTGACCCATGGAAGAGAGACCTTTTTTCGGAAAGGTCTCTTTTTTTGCGCCCGGTGGGCGAAACCCCGTGTCTCACTACAATAAAGCTTAAGATTCACGCCCTTTTTAGTTTTGGTGCACGCTATGCCACAAGTCCCCACGTTCTCGACCTCTCGGCAGGAAATCGCCGGCGTTTCCGTTCAGCAGTTGGCTACTCAATTCGGTACTCCCACCTACGTCTATGACGCTGCGACGATCGTACAGCGCATCCAAGATCTCGCTGCATTTGACGTCGTCCGATACGCTCAAAAAGCCTGCTCGAACTTGGCCATTTTGAAGCTCGTTCGCGAAAACAACGTGGTTGTCGATGCGGTCAGTGCCTGGGAAATTCGTCGAGCTCTTGCGGCAGGCTACGAAGTTCATGGCGACCCGCCGCCGATCGTCTACACGGCCGACATCTTTGATCGCGAAGCTTTAGAGCTCTGTGTCGAACATGGTCTGCACGTCAATTGCGGTTCTCCTGATATGATTCGTCAGCTGGGCGAACTTGCCCCAGGCCGAGAGATCACGCTGCGGATTAATCCCGGATTTGGGCATGGGCACAGCCAGAAGACCAACACCGGCGGCCAGCAATCGAAGCACGGTATCTGGCACGAGCAACTGAATGACTGTCTGCTTCTGGCCGATGCGAACGGACTCCAGATTACTGGCCTGCATATGCACATCGGTAGCGGCACCGATTTGCACCACCTCTCGCAGGTTTGCGACTCGATGGAAAAAGCAGCCTTGGAAGTCGGCCGAAGCATCAAGACGATCAGCGCCGGAGGGGGCTTACCGGTTCCTTATAACAGCCAGCAAACTTATGTCGATCTCGAAAAGTACTTCGAACTTTGGGACGCCACCCGAAAGAAGCTGGAAAAGGCGTTCGACCACAGCATCTCACTCGAAATCGAGCCAGGCCGATACCTATCAGCTGAAGCAGGCTATCTGATCACCGAGATTCGCGCCGTGAAGCAGATGGGGGACAATCTTTTTTACGTTGCGGACGCAGGCTTCAATAATCTCGCGCGACCGATCATGTACGGTGCCTATCATCCCATTTCGGTAGCTCGCAAGGATGGACAACACATCGGGGAAGAACACGACGTGATCGTGGGTGGCCCGCTGTGCGAATCGGGGGACATCTTCACGCAAGAAGAAGGTGGCTTTGTCAGTGCTCGCAAACTTCCACCTGCGGCGGTTGGCGACTTGCTGGTTATTGAATGTGCAGGGGCGTATGGCTACTGCATGAGTTCCAACTACAACTCGAAGCCGCTGGCTGCGGAAGTGATGATCGAGGACGGCAAAGCACGTATCATTCGCCGTCGCCAAACGTTCGAAGGCTTTATTGCCGACGAAATGGTCTAACCGCGAGGACTGATCGTGGCTCGCAATATTGAAATCAAGGCCCGACTTTCCCAGCGATCGGAACTCGAAGATCGAATCGTTCCGATCGCGGATTCGGGTCCGATCGTTCTGGAGCAGATTGATCAGTTCTATCGCGTACCCGAAGGGCGTTTAAAACTTCGGCAGATCAACGGCGAGCACGCCGAGTTGATTTTTTATTGTCGTTCGGAATCCGCCGGGCCCAAGACTTCGAACTATTCTCGCGTTCCCATTGTTCACCCCGAGCAGCTTTCCCAACTGCTGACTTTGGCGCTGGAACCGGTGGGCATTGTCAAAAAGACCAGGACACTATATCTGATCGGGCAGACGCGCATTCACCTCGACGAGGTAGAAGACCTGGGAAGCTACCTGGAATTGGAAGTGGTACTCGATCCTTCTCAAACCGAGACCGAGGGAGAAGCGATCGCTCTCCAGTTGATGCAAAAGCTCTCGATTGATCAGGCTGATCTGGTCGAAGGTGCTTACATCGATCACTTAATTAGATAGCCGCTCCCTCTCCGTGCACTTCTCCCGGCAGGTGATCAGGCAGGTCGAATCGTATTTCGAGAATGGAAAAGTCGTCTCCCAGTTGCTCGCAGCCACAAAGCTCTCGGACGTAACGGTAAAGATCGTCCATCTTTGTATCCCCTTTGGGCACCGGAATATTCATGTAGTCGACGAATTCGTCGAACGTCCATTCTTTCCCATCTTCTTTATGGATCTCGAAGACACCATCACTGTAAAGGAACAAGCTTGAGGGGGAATCGATGATAATCGAATCGGTCTCGAAATAAGGCCAGTCGATCATGCCCATGAGGGGGCCTCCGGATGCAAGCCGGACAGGCTCTCGCGAGTCTTTGACGTACAGCAGGGCATCGGGATGTCCGCCGCCACCCCAAGTCAAGGTTCGGCTGGGCCGATGAAAAACACCGTACCACATGGTGTAAAGCTTGTTGCCATGCAGATCCATCGTGAACGACTGGTTGAGCCGCTTGAGGACTTCGCTCGGATTTCGAAAGTCCGCTCCAGGTAGCGAAGCCCCGCGAACCACGTTAATTATGCTGACGGCCAAAAGAGCCGAATCGATACCATGCCCGGTAACATCGAGCAAATAGATCGCCATATGGTCGGGATCGATCCAATGGTAACCCATAGCGTCCCCACCTAATTCTTCGGAGGGAACATACCGCCAATCGATTGAAATCTGCCCTGTGACGGGCTCGGGTATCAATCGCGCAACGTACTCTGCACCGGCATCCAAGTCACGTTGCATTCGCTGGTTGGTAAGTTCCAATTCGTTCGTGCGTTCGCGAACCAGATCCTCGAGGTGGGCGTTGTACCGTTCAAGTTGCTGATTCTTCTCGCGCAGTTCCTCAAGCAAAGCTGCGCGTGATTTGAGACTGATACGATCTCGCTGAAAATCCAGGAACTCCGGAGTGAGTGAGCCCGGCATGTTGCGAATCGTTTTCCGAAGCGAAATCTCTCTGACAGACTCTCCATTGGACAACTGTCGGACATCATCAAACACCTCTCGCAAGGCTGGCGAGATTTGCACCGTATCTGATGTGAGAAATCTTAATCCGAGAGTGAGATGTCCTTGCGAATCTTCGAGATCGACAAACATCGCACCAGGTTCCGAGTTCTTAAGAAGTTCTCGTACCAGATCCGAAAGAATCGTGGCCATGCGCGTCGACATGGCCGACCCGAAACCGAATGCGGCTGTCAAGCTGAGCACTTTCGTGCGGACTTCCACGACCGCCGATTGATCGAAAATACGAACGTCGCCCAGGTGCGTCCTCATGTATACCTCACCGCAATACACGAAGCATCGTCATGGCTGCGGCCAAACGTTTCAACCACCCGCCGGGCAACGTTATCTAACGGGTCGAAGAAGAGTTGACATGGCTCCTCGATCTCAAAATGGCTCGATACCCCATCGCTATAAAGCAGAAGGATGTCGTGCTGGTCGAGATTCAGTCGTTCCACCGAAGGCGTTCTAAGCGTATGACCGACTACCCCTTCTCGCGTCAGCAAATGGTGTGGATGCTCGCCCATCGTGCGACAGGTAGCATTGCCAATGCCGACATAACGCACATCCCCTGTCATCGACTCGATCGTGCAGAGGCTGATGACCGCGCCTCGACCTTGCTTTTGATGTTCATGCAGAGCTTTCATGAGGGCCAGAATGTCAAACTTGTCATTCCAACCAAGGATAACCTCTTCCAACTCCAGGGCTGTGGAATAGGCCTGAGGCCCATGCCCTAGAACGTCCACGAGGGCGAGAAAGAGAAATTCTTCGTGCGACCGTACGATCGCTAGATCGCCGCCAACGAAGTGGCCGTTAGCTGTTCGGACGAAGCTACCGGCTTCCAATTTGCGAGGCGTCATTACTTCCATTTCCTCACCGTAATCCTGGTTCCCTTGCCGACTTCGGATTGTAGTTCGAATTCGTCCATGAGACGCTTGACGCCGGGAAGTCCAAGTCCCAGTGTTCCGCCGGTGCTGTGATGATCGCGCATTGCCGATTCAACACATTCAATCCCGGGACCGTGATCCCAGGCGACTACCTCGACTCCCTGTTTTGGTCCGTGGGTGACATAGCGAAGGATCACTTCGCCATGATGGGCATACTTGATGATGTTGCGAGCAAGCTCCGAGACGGCCGTCGCGACCAATGCGACCTGGTTTGCCTGAAGTCCGGCCGATTCGGCCATCTTTCGAGATGCCATGATTGAACGAGCTAAGTTTGCTTCGGTACTGATCCATATCCGCATCTCCGGCAGGTTCATCGCATTGACTCGTGGCGACCTCCGTTACTTTCCCCATTTAGTTTCAATTGCTGAAATGCCTGATCGAGCGTCAGAGCCGTTTCCATCTGGCGAAAATCAAGATCGAAATCCATCAGCGAGCAGGCAATCTCGGGCTTCACGCCGACGAGCATGGCACGTGCTCCCATTAGACGAGACATTCGCATGATTTCGCAGATTGCCTCGAACTCGACACGATCCATAATGTCGACGCCTGATACGTCAAGCAAAACAGCCCGTGTCTGGGTCAGGCGAATCTCTTCTAACAGATCTCGCTTGAAGCGGAACAATACCTCATCGTTCAAGTCGATTTGAATCGACGCCACCAGGCAACCACTGGCAAGTTGCATGGGAACACGCGGTACTTCCCCTGAATCGTGAATCATGAAGAAGCCCCATCTTCATGCAAAACCAATTTCAAATCATTGAACGCATCTCGCAAGGCGTCCTTTAGTGTTGCGGTTGTGCGTATATCTCCTACGTTGATACCCAGTTCCACAATGGTTTGGGCAATTGCCGGCGAAACGCCTGAGATGGTACAAGTGCAGCCCATCAAGCGAGTCGCCTTGGTGATTTTGATCAAGTGATTTGCCACGGCCGTATCGACAACTGCCACACCACTAATATCAAGAATGAGGCAACGCGAGTGGGTGTCGGCTATCTTGTGCAGTACGGCTGTCATGATGTCTTGCGCGCGCTTGGAATCGATGATTCCGACGATCGGCAACATTAGGATGTCATTCCACACCTCCGTCACCGGGGTCGACATCTGCATCAACGAATCATGCTGCTCGGCAATAATGCAATTGGTTTGTCGCATGAAGGTATCGACCACAATGGCCGTATCCAACATGATCAGCTTGGTAATAGCCTTAAGCGAACGAGCATAGCGTTCAGCCTCCAGGCTGTGGTCGTAAAGGACGTCGGTCCAAATCCGCAACGAACGGTACATCGAAGAAACATAGGTCGGCAGTGGCAAGCCAATTCGCGCGTGATTGGCCCCAACCGACTTCCGCTTATGAACGTACACTTCGCTAATGTCGGCGGAGAAGAAATCTTCCCAGTAGCGTTTCTGTTGCGACTGCACCCGATGCAGTGTGGCATTGTCTGAAAAATAGAGTTCGAATTCCGGTTGCGTCCTAAGCCACTCGTAAAACTCGCCGATGAACGTGTCCAGGTGCGGCATGACGATCTGCCCGTATTGGACTATTAACTCGAGATCCTCCTGTGTGACATGATAGAGTTCTCGAAGTTCGCCAGCCGACAAATTTCCGAGATCACAATGTGAATTCATGAGTTTGGCTATTGGGTAGATGGCTTTTCGGTAGTGAATCCAGATGCATCAAAATCAACGAAGCCTAGCGTTCAGCGGTAGATCCATCGTAGTTCGTCTTTAGCGCATAGTCGAGCATTCTGGCCGCGATATCTTACTTGTCGTAAACTCCTTAATTCATAGGCGAAAACGAGGAATTGAACCGATTTGCCGCAGTGCTTCTTCACTCGGAAATCCGAGCACCCGGTAACGAGGCGGATAGGTTTTCAGATCTTCCATCTGAGACCCAAGTACCGCCTGAACCACTTCCCATGTTCCACTTGCCAATGGTTTCATGTGACTACTATCCATGAAAACCACAACATCACTCTTGGGCAGAAGTGCATAAGGACACTCTGGCCAGACACAATACGAGTGGAGCTGTCGGGTCTTCAAATCACGGTGCAGATAGTAATTCGCTACAAAACCTTCTCTTCCGGTTTGAGCGAACCCCACTTCAATCGCTTCGTGTTGCTCGCGATATTCCGCCGCCTGGCCTTGCAGATGCAACTCGAAAAATGCGTTGTGCTGGGGATGCTCCGCTGGGGGCAACCATGTCTCCCAGCTATCGGCTGTCAAACGACAGGGCGTCAGGCTGACAGGACGTGGGTCGTGGATGAACTGCTCAACCAACTCACGCATCAATTTCAGCCCAACCTCATCTTCATCCCCCGCGACAATCAAACAATCGCGGGTAGGTACCATCGCGACGGGTCGGCCTCGCAGCTCAAGCTGGCGAATGCGATCGATCAGCAAAAGTCGCGAGGCATCGTAATGATCTCTATTTCGGAAAAGAAAAATCCGGTCGTCGATCGTGGTCACCGTGGCGGCCATTTCATCCAGGTTCTCCAAGGCGACTTCCATCAACTCATAAATCGAGCGTTCCCACTGCTCCATCCTGGCCGCATCAATCGTTCGCATCGCTTCCGGCAGGTCGAAAATTGGCATCGCGAGTAGATGGTCGCCCACCATCACCGAGTTGACTTCTACCGGATGCTCGCTGCGAAGCCGACGTTCCAGATTGCCTATTTCCAAATACGCTCGACTACGAACGATCGGCAATATGTCGGGACGAGCGTCCTCGAACTCTTCGGGAATCGACTTATGATGCGAGAGTATGGCTCGGGTAATTTGGCCCAAATACGCATCTTGCTCCGCTTCCGGAAGTCGATCGTATTCACGAAAGATGTTGCCCAGGTTGGCAACGCCAGCCAACTCCCCTTGGTCGTAGAAACTAAACTGATAAGCCTGCTTTTCGTAGCGGATCTCACGGTTCTCACCGGCTTGCTTAACGCAATGCATTAAGCGTTCGGCGAACTGATCTCGCTTGGACGAACCAAATAGGTACCGTAGTAAATCCATGGCACATGCTGCTTTAAGGTGGCGTCTTCGGTGCGATGGAAAGCTGGACCTCATTCTATCGTCTTCAGGGGTCGGCTCCAACAAAATCGCTATCGGGGGGCCTGTTCGGCCAGGAGTTCACGAACTGGTATAACCCTATTTCTCAATTGGAAATCTGGGAATCTTTCAGTTATTCTTGAGAAAATTGGGCAAGATATTCGTCGATAATTCGAAAGTTTAAGGCTTTGGAAGGAACCCTTGCCGAAGAATAATAATTAATGGCGGATCCATTGATTGACACTTTAAAGAGTTGCGTCTGCCAGCAATGCACAACCCTTACCCCCGACCACACGAACCGCAAGGCTCTGCCGGAGTCTCGCTGAGCATCTTCGTTGATGGTCATCAGCAACCGATCTTTGATGATCAACTGGGGAGGGAAGTCCTTGAGCTGAATCTGAAGCAGCGGATCATTCTTGGCCGGCAAGATGTTGCCAAAGGGGACCCAGGCCCGTTTCGCACGATCACGTTTACCGACCACCGAAAACTGATCATTACGTCGTTCCATCAACGGGAAGTTTCCCGTCGGTCCCTCGACATTTCGCCGGACGCTGCCGGCAACTATCTCCGCGTGGGGAACATTGGCAATCACGAAGTGCCCATGTCGCCTGCTTCGGAAGGTCGTATCGCCCACCAACAAGTTCGCACGTTTGTCACCAGTGAGCTAATTCAAAACCCCGTTCGTTTGATGATCGGGGATAACTTAGCCATTCAATTGTCTGGTTTCGGTGCCCCGGCCGAACATCATCTTCCCGAGCACAGCCCCACGAATATCTCGCAAAGTGTTGCCGACGTGGCCATGATGATGCGACAAAGCCGGATGGCAGATGGCTATGCAACCCCTAGCGGTCCATCCAGTGCTGATGTCGAACGCATCTTGGGTGCCGTGAGTGACGTTCTCGAGAAAGCAGCCAGCTCTCCTGACTTCTTTTCATCAGCCGCTGAGAATGTCTGTAAACTTGGCAACTTCGATTCGTGCTCGTATCTGGGCCTCGATCAATTGGCCAACCAGTGGCAATGCGAAGCAACCTGGCCATCGACCGACTCCGGAGAGATTGAAGGTCCTATCTACGACAGCCAGGCCCTGGAATACATCTGGTCCAATCGCCAAACATGGTCAACACCCGTAGTCGACGGGGAAGAGCGCCCGAAGGAGCGTGTCGTAGTGACTCCGGTCCTTTCCCACGATAGCGTCGTCGGGGCTCTCTACGCGTCAAAGCGTCCCGGTCTTCTGGGCGACGACACAATGGCCGATTGCGAGGTCAAGTTTGTCGAAGTCATTCGCGATTGCCTCACAGTAGGGCTCGAGCGACTCAAGAAAGAACAAGAGGCTGCCAAACAACAAGTATGTCTCGCTCAGTTCTTCCCGCCTGGTATTGCCGACCGCATTCTCTACGACGAAACGCTGCTCGAGACACGCGAAGAAAACATCACGGTGCTCTTCTGCGATATCCGGGGTTTCAGCACGATCAGCTCCGCATTGGGATCGGTTCAAACTTTGCAGTGGTTGCGAGAAGTCCTGGGTGAACTATCCGAAAGCGTTATCCGTCACGATGGCGTGCTGCTGGAATACGTCGGCGACGAGTTGGTCGCGATGTGGGGTGCCCCAGACTACCAACCTGAACACCCCAACCTCGCTTGCCAGGCAGCGATCGACATGATTCGGAAGCTCGATCAACTGAACCAGCTATGGTCCGATCGCATCCCGGACGAGCTTCTGCCGTTTGGCCTGACCATTGGGATCAATACCGGCGACTGCGTGGTTGGGAAGAAGGGAACCGACTACAAGTACATGTGGGGCCCACTTGGTCCAACCGTGAATATCGCCAGCCGCATTCAAGGGGCTACCAAGCAGTTCTGCCCGAAGCAGGAACGGGACGAATCAGGGACAATCTATTACCCGCCTGAGATTTTGATCACCGAATCAACGCGGTTAGGCGTCACCACCAACATGCCGACGCGTTTCCTCGGAACGATCAAAGTTGTCAATATTCCGGAACCCATTCGCGTCCACGAACTTTCTGCCAGGGCTTCGGGTAGCTGGAATCAGTTGCGGCAAAACTACGAAGCAGCCTATCGTCAGTTTGAAGAACGAAACTTCCTGGAAGCTCTGAACACGTTAGACGTGATCTCCAAAGTCGAAGAGTGCCAGTCCGACGGTCCCACCAAGTGCCTCCGCGATCGGGCTCTGACACTGCTGCAAAACCCCAAACTGATCGGCAAAGAACATCCCGTCTGGATGCTCGATCAGAAGTAACGCTTCAGGCGTCGCCGCTTGGAGATCTCTGTGGGAAAGAAAAAGAACACGTCGATCGGCACATGGTCACCGTTCCCACACATCGACAGAACCGACCGACGTGTCCTTGGTAATAGCTTCCAGAATAGCGGGCATCGAGGTATAACGGAAATTCGTTATTCCTATTTTGGCGATAAGTGCTACCTATGGAAATTCATCAACTGCGTTACTTTGTTGCGGTCGCGGAACTCGAGAACTTCACGCGTGCTGCCGAGCAGTGCCATGTCACTCAGCCGTCGCTCAGCCAGCAGATTGCCAAACTGGAACGCGAACTCGGAACGAGGCTGTTGGACCGGCTGGGCAGAACGGTCGTTTTGACCGACTCGGGTAAGGAGTTGTTACCTCGTGCTCGGCGAATCCTCAAGGAAGTCGACTCGGCCGAAGGATGGTTCAAGAAGCCGGAAGGCCCGGAATCGATCAGCTTGAGAGTGGGAGCCTTACCAACGATTGCTCCCTTTCAGCTACCGCAGATTATTCAACATTTTCGCCAGCAGATGCCGCAGGTCATGTTGACGTTGGTCGAAGACTATACCGACCACCTGCTCGACCGACTGCTGAAGGGGACTCTCGACGTCGCCATACTGGCTTTGCCGATCGAAGATACGCGAATTCAGGTGGAGCCCTTGTTTCGCGAAGCGTTGATGGTCGCACTGCCCCCATCGCATCCGCTGGCCGATAAGCCCTCTCTCTCTTTCAGCCAGGTGCGTCAGGAACCCTTTGTCCTGCTGCACGAAGTGCACTGCCTGGGGGAACAGATTCTCGGTTTTTGCCGTCAGCAAGAGTTTCAGCCGCACGTGGTTTGCGAGAGTGCCCAGATCTCGACAATCCAGGAACTAATTCGTTTGGGCGTAGGGATTTCACTGCTTCCTGAAATGGCGATCGATCCGGCTGACGACTCGTGCGTTTACCTTCCTATACGCAAGATCCAGCCCTTCCGTACCATTGCCGCAGCTTGGAATCGACATCGAACGGTCACGCGTCCTCAGAACCTCTTGCTCGATATTCTTCGTCGGGAAGAATCGGTGGCGACGAAATAATCAGCACATACCATGCGTGCTAGCATGAATTGATCTTGGATGGATTCCCCGCATCGCTATACTCTCGCCCGCCTGGAACTGTCTCTGCACGGTAAGAAAGCAAAGAGCAGGGTAGGCTGGACGAGGAAACCATGCGTATTTCATCCCTTCAAAATCTGTTCTGTTCGGGCGTAATAGTCCTCATGGCTTGTGGTTGGGCTATCGCCGAACCAATTCGCTTGACGCTGGACGAATCTGACCAGCCAGTCTCCGAAGCGAAGATTGCCCCGGTACAACATACGGAACCTGTCCAACCAATCATCTCGCGTCCGTTCTCCCTTTCGTTAACTGCGGATGGAGAGCCGCTCGAGACGTCTGCCGTTCGACAGGCTTCCGCTGAAGAGCCGCCAACCCCTAACCAAGACACCAGTGTATCGGTCCGCGCACCGGAAGGGGCTCAAGTTGCCCAGCCGGCAGCGAATGGCCCACTTCGCGTCTATGGAATTCACCAAGAGAAGATCGACAATCCCGCGGCCCTTCAAGGGACTTCACGTTTTTCCGAACCGGAGGTTCCGCTCAATCCGGCCACGAAAGCCCAGCCCCCGGCCTCGCCGATGGCTGATGCCCCACTCTCTCGATTCACTCAGACACCGTCAGCCGGCCCCCCCGCCGAGACACCAAGTCCCGCAGTGAATACAAAGCTGCCACCCGTTGTTCCGCTGACTCAAGCAACGAAGGAAGCCGAAGCCAAGACGTTTTCGGTCTGGCAGATTCTCCCAGGTCAGACTTCCCTGACGGAGATCGAAAGTCAGTGGGGCAAACCTGCTCAGACGCGTCGGATCGATCAAGACAAACATGTTCGGCTATACGAACAACAAGGGGATTTCGCGAAAGTTGAAATCGCGGTCGAGAAGGATCAGATCGTCTCTGTGTTTCTCATTCCTGCCAAGTCAATGTCGCTTGAACTGGTCGAACAGAAGTTTGATCTGACAAAAATCGAACCTGCCGCCGTACGCGATCCATCGGGACGTCACCTGGGCAAGATCTACCCAGAGCGTGGCATTCTGATTCCCCAGGCCGCCGAAGGTAGTCCCCTGGAGGTCGATCGAATCATCGTTCAAACTCCCTCCGCGGAATCGTTCATGATCCGGGCAAGCAATCGTTCACCTCTCGATTTCCGTGACCGCTTGAACGACTACCAATTGGCGATCGCCCAAGAACCCTATTCCGCAGAAGCGTGGTACCAAACCTCGTTGATCTTGCATCGACTGGGGCGTGATACGGAAGCTTTTGAAGCCGCCAGAAAAGCGACTTCAGGCGTTGGCTCTTCCGCCGAACATCGACTGCACCGGACTCTTCTAATCGTCGTTCAAGGCAACCTGGCCAGCGGTATCCAGAACACGCAACAAATCGCAGAAGATGTGACCGTCGCCAATCACGTTCGAGCGAAGGCCCACTGCCAGTGGGGCGATTTACTGCAGATGGCAGGACCGCAGAAGAATCGTGAAGCGGTCCAACACCACGTCAAAGCGATCGAGATCGCCTCCCCGCTGGTCAACGACACCAATCAAGACGTTCGACGTGCCGCCAAGCAGGTGCTCGTCGACGCGCATATGGCCCTGGCAATCGATATCGCCACCGGTGATTGGGAAAAGAAAGAACAGACCATCAATCAGTGGCTTCTACGATCCAAGGTTTACATAGACGACATGGTCACCAACGAACAGGCCACCGGCGAGCTTCGCATGGCCTGGCTCACCAAATCGTTGATGGCCCGCAGCTTTTACAATGCTCCCTTCGATCCAGGCGATGCGATCGATCAAATCATCGGGCAATATCGTGAGCTACTCAGCAAGACGGACGATCCTTTCTTCCACCGAGCTCTCGAATGGGAAACGGGTCAGGCCTTGTCGCAGGCCGTCTTCATTGAGCACGCGCGCGACCAGCATGACTCAGCTTTGAAACTAGCTGAACAAGCGAAAGCATTTCTCAAGGGTGGTTTAGCCGGCCGCGAGGTCGGGATTGCTGATCATCTCCTGCTCGGGAATCTTTATTTTCGAGCCGGAGCCATTTGTGCGGTCCAGAAACAAGATCATGCCGCGGCAGTTGGTTGGTACGAAATGGCCATGAATCACCTTACCGATCCATCCCTGCAAAGTATCATGCTCGACCGCCGGGGCGAGTCGCTTGTGAGTATGGGTGTCTCATTCTGGTCGGTCGGAAATCGCGAGCAAGGAATTGCCTTGACCGAGCAAGGGAAATCCTTGATCGAAGCGGCTACCGGCCAGAACGCGGCCTTGCAGAAGAAACTGATCGTGCCGCTAGACAACCTGGCCGAGATGTATCGCGAACTGGGCAATGCTCAGAAGAGTGCCCAATACACGGCATCCGCTCAGAAAATCCGCGAATCGCTCGGCGACAATACGATCTCGCGATAGCCGCGGTTCACTTCCCGCGGCCATGGGCATTCTCTATGATGGAAAGGGTGACCGAGTTCGCCGGATTCCTATTTCCAGGTAGCTGCATTCTGAGCCGCGTATGGTCTTTCAGCATATCGAAAAGCTCAAACAGGAGTACACGGACAAGTACGTTACCATCGCTCACATGGTTCCGGAATTGAAGCGATTCGAAGGACGAACAGGCATCGTCCGGACCGTCAACATGAGCGGTCGAGCGCTGGTGGAATTCCTCGGTACGACTGACATCTCGTGGTACGACATCGATATCGACTACCTCAAGATCGTCGATCGCCCACCGGAAACCGTTTCGGAAAAGGCACCGGGCAAGAAGGTCGCGGCCAACGACGCAACGCCTGAGAAGCCCTCGGCCAAGACCCCAAACAAGTCCGTCTCTGGGGCCAGCACGGCCGACATTCTGGCTATGGCTCGCGGAAAGAAGCCCGCCGAGACGAATCCCAAGAAGCAAAGTACGGCAGATATCCTGGCCGCCGCTCGTGGCAAAAAGAAGCCTGCCGAAGAAGAGCAGACAGATCAGGCGATTTCCACAGCCGAGAAGCTAGCCCTGCTTCGCGGGGAAAAGAAAGCCGCTTCGACGAGCGATACGACGGAAAAGAAGAAACCGAGCACTGCTGATATTCTGGCTATGGCCCGCGGTAACAAGTCGGCCGAGACGAAAAAAGAAGCTCCTTCTCCTCAAGGGGAACAAGAGCTCTCGACGGCCGAAAAGCTGGCGCTGCTGCGAGATGAGAAGCAAACCAAGCCAGCCCAATCTAAAGCACCCACCGGGGAAAATCCCCCTAACAAGCCGAGTACGGCGGACATTCTGGCCATGGCCCGGGCCCAGAAAAATAAAGACGGCGGCAAGCCAACGGGCTCTAACCCAGATTCTCAGAGCGATTCCTCTGAATCGTAATCCCCTGCGGATCGTCGAAGGTGTGAACTCTTTTGTGTCCGATATTGTCCCCTACGGCGGATTAAGGAAGAATACATCTATCCCCGAAAAGCACGACCAGCCCCGCTGATAACACGCATGATTCTGTTGATCGACAACTACGATTCGTTCACTTATAACCTCGTACAGCGGCTAGGGGAGATTGATCCGACCCTGGATCTTCAGGTCTATCGAAATGATCAGATCGACTGTGCGACCATTGAAAAACTCGCTCCGACGCACCTGATCGTTTCTCCGGGTCCGTGTACCCCTAACGAAGCGGGCATTTCTGTCGAAGCGATCAAGTACTTCGCCGAAAAGCTGCCGATCCTCGGGGTTTGCTTGGGACATCAATCGATGGGGCAGGCCTTTGGCGGAACGATCGTACGTGCCCAGCGGCTCATGCACGGCAAGACCGACGAGATCTATCACGACGGGAAGGGGCTGTTTGAAGGGATGCCCAATCCTTTCATTGCCACGCGCTATCATAGCCTGGTGATTAAGCCGGATACCTTGCCAGATGATTTTGAGGTTGCCGCTTGGAGCGTGATGCCCAACGGTGAGAAGGAAATCATGTCGATTCGCCACAAGTCGCTGCCCTTATTGGGTCTGCAATTCCACCCGGAAAGCTTTCTCAGCGAAACCGGGACGGACATGCTGAAGCGCTTTCTGGAGATTCAACCCGCCACGAGTCCCTAAAGGAGTTCACCCATGCTATCCGTCACCGAGGCACTCGAAGAAGTTTCTCGCCACGCGTTTCGTCTACCTACGAAAGAGTGCCCTGCGATAGAGGCTATGGGAATGGCTCTCGCCGAAGACTTGATCAGTCCGGTCGAGTCCCCGGCGTTCGACAAAGCCATGATGGATGGCTTTGCCGTAATTGCCGCCGACACGGACTGCGGTAACGTCAATCTTGAAATCGTGGAAGAGATTACGGCTGGAAATACGGCCAACGAAGTCCTGGAATCGGGCCAGGCAGCACGCATCATGACCGGTGCACCGCTGCCGCCGGGTGCCGATTCGGTCATCATGGTCGAAGACACGCAAATCGACTCCGAGAATGTCGATCGTGTGCAGATCCTGCAGCGAGTAAAGCACGGGAGTCACGTGCTGAAGCAGGGAGGCCTGTTAACCAAGGGGCAGGTCGTGATTCCCGCAGGTTCGGTCATTCGTCCAGTGGAAGTCGGTATTCTGGCCGACCTGGCCGGAGCCAAAGCACTCGTTCATCGCCGTCCCACGGTCGCCATCATCTCGACCGGAGATGAACTGGTTGGCCCCAGCATCGAGCCCGGTCCCGGTCAAATCCGCAATACCAATGGTCCCATGCTCGAAGCTATGGCGATCGAGTGCGGGGCAGAGGTCAAACAGTTGGGCATCGTTCGTGACAATCGGGACGAACTTTCTGAAGCGATCAAAGAAGGTCTTCAAGCGGATGTTCTGCTGATCTCTGGCGGAATGTCTGTCGGTGTGAAAGATTTTGGTCCCGTGCTGCTGGAAGAGCAGGGGGTCGAGAAGGTCTTCCATAAGGTGCACCTTAAGCCGGGGAAGCCACTCTGGTTTGGTAAACAGGGAGGTTCCGACAACCCGACTCTCGTCTTCGGTCTACCAGGCAATCCGGCCAGTAGCCTGGTTTGTTTCCACTTGTTTGTCCGGACGGCGCTGAATGAGTTAATGGGTCGAAGCCATGTTTCCCCATTCGTTTCTGGCTTCTTGCTGACGCGTGATTTTGTGAATCCCGGCAATCGTCCGGTCTTCTTCCCTGCATACGCCAGCCGCAAAGATGGCGGCGGAGCGACGATTGCGCCGCTCAACTGGAAAGGATCAGCAGACCTGGCCACACTATCCCAAGCCAATGCACTCGCCTGCTTCGAGGCTAACACCCAGTACGAAGCTGGACAATTTGTGTCCGCCGTCATGGTTTAGCCCCTGCTTGTGGGCAGTTGGTTGATGGCCGTATGTGGGTTACACTTCTCCGTGGTATCCGAGTACCTGGCATGCAGGTACTCAATAGTTGACGGAGCACTCTGAAGCCGAGACGACACGTGAGCCAATTGACCGAAAGGGCCAGGGATTGGTTTGAGCTGGTATGGAATCAGCGCGACGATAACGCCATCTTTGAGTTGTCTGCGAAGAACGCTGTAGGATACGCCGAGTCTGACATCCGTTACTTCAGCATGGAGACGTTCAAGGAGTTCCGCGATAACGTTCTGGCCGCCATGCCGGACTTGCGCATCGACATCGAAGCCGTGATCGAACAATCGCCAGATGTCGTCGTTCGCTGGTTTTTGACAGGTACCCATACCGGAAACGGCTTTGGTTTTCCTCCGACCCGTTCCCGTGTCACCCTTCGCGGCATGACATGGCTGCGAGCCGACGACGACAACAAGTTTGTCGAAGGATGGGACTGCTGGAATCAGGGTCGCATGATGCAGATCTTCGTGGGTGCTTTGAAAGGGAATCCCGATCTGGAAGAAGGGAGCCCGTAGCTTGTAAGTCGACCTAGGACCTGCTGGCGAAACCTCGTAGATTAGAGGCTCTCCGTTGCCCGATTTGCTGCGAGTATCCTAGTGAACGCTCCTGAATCTTCCTCCACGACTTCCACGACCAAAACTGCTGCGCCATCTTCGCTTAGCTGGCAAAAGATTTTGGCGATTTCCATCGCTAGCAGCCTACTATTAGCAGCCGCGTTTCCTCCGCTGAATCTCTTTCCACTGGCCTGGATCGCACCGATCGGTTGGTTACTACTGATCCGCACGCCAGTACTTCCCAAGCGATCGTACTGGATCCTTTATCTGTCGGGGCTATTGTTCTGGCTGACGGTGCTTTACGGCGTGGGCAACGCACACTGGGCCACGCGACTGTTCGGCTGGCCGGTGCTTTGTGGTTATTTGGCGTGCTATACCCCGCTGTTTGTCGCGATTAGCCGCGTGATTGTTCACCGCGTACGCGTGCCGCTACCGATCGTGGCTCCGATCGTTTGGACGGCTCTTGAGTACTTCCGAGCCTACTTCGTGACTGGGTTCTCGTTGGCCCTGCTGGGACATACCCAGGTTCACCTCTTGCCCATGGTTCAAATTGCTGAATTCGTGGGAGCCTACGGTGTAAGCTTCGTGATGATGCTTGTGGCGGCGTTCCTCGTTTCATCAATACCAACAATTTGGAATGAGCCTTCGCACCCGCCTGATCCCAAAGTCCTTCGTCGCATTGTTCTCGCTTTCGTTGCGTTCGTGATCGCAATTGGGTATTACGGCTTTGGGTACTTCCTCTGGGATATGAACGGTATGCAAGAATGGGGCTACCGAGGGGATCACCACGACGAAAACGCCCGAAGCGTCCGCATCGGCCTGGTTCAAGGATCAATCGATACCGTCTTCGGCGACCCGACGCAATCTTCCCGCACGTTCGAGCAGTACACGGCTCTCACCGATCACTTGGCGAAAGCCCATCCCGATCTCGACTTGATCGTCTGGCCGGAGACGACGATGGGGGATCACATGGTCTTCGAGCTAGGTGCCGACTATGCCCCGCCGGCGGATCTGCCCATCGATGTCCAAGAACACAAGAAGCGGATCACCGATCGAGCCAACGGCTTCAACGGTTTTCTGAAAGACCTGGCCGTCAATCGCTGGCAGGCACCGCTGCTGCTGGGAACCTCTGCACTGCGATACGGCAATCAGCGGCTGGATCACTACAATACGGCCATCCACGTAGGGCACGAGGGAACCATCATCAATCGGTACGACAAGGTCCACCCGGTGATGTTTGGCGAATACGTTCCCTTCGGCGATTACGCTCCTTTTGTCTACGATTGGCTTCCCATCGGTGGAGGGCTCACACCCGGGAAAGGGCCAGTCGCGGTAGATGTCGAAGGCGTTTCGCTCGTTCCCTGCATCTGTTTCGAGAATACCGTTCCGCAGCTTGTTGCGGGACAAGTTCGCCAGCTTCACGAGCAGGGGCACGATGTTGATGCGTTGGTCACGTTGACCAACGACGGCTGGTTCTGGGGATCGAGCATCCTCGATCTGCATTTGACCTGTGCTCGGTTTCGGGCCATTGAGAACCGCCGACCGATGCTGGTCGCGGCGAACACCGGTATCTCGGCCGTGATCGCTCCTTCTGGGCACCTATCCCAATACTCTCCCGTGCGGAAGACAACGTACCTTGTCGCCGAGCTCTACCCGACCAACCGACCACTCACCTATTACACCCGCTATGGAGATTGGTTTGCTGCCGGCTGTCTGGTTCTAACGATTGTAGGGGGCGTTGCAGGGTGGCTTATCCGCCGCTGGAAAGCCCAGCCCCCTCTGTAAGGCAGAACAATCTAGGCGAGAGAGGGGTTTTGACGATCAAACATGGTGATCGGTTGCCCGTAGAAACCATATCGCGCTCCCCCATCCGACGTACAACTACCTGAACTCCGGCAATTTTCTTGGTCTGAATCCGTCGTAAAGCATTATTGTCGTTTATATTAGATCAGGGACTGGGCACACTGCGAAACGAGTTCCGGTTATGCAGCCACATTTCCCAGAACCCCTAAACTAATTTGTCCGTTTTGTTGACACTGTTCAAACCCCAGAATTATACTGGCCGTAAATACTCACACATCTTGTCCCTAACCAAACACCCGGCACTCTTTGAGCAAAGTCTTGAAGGGGCTGCTTTTCGGTTGTTGGATCCGTCAATCTGCATGGACGCGGCTTGCCAGACTCGCGTGAAGTTCTTTCACGCAGCCGCGAGCGACGAGAAACCGACCCAGGCAAGGCCTTGGCGAAAGCCATTGAAGGAGTCATATCCATGACATTGATCGGAAAGATCTTTACCGTCCTGATCCTCATCATGAGCTTGGTCTTCATGACCGTGGCGATGATGGTGTATGCCACGCACAAAAATTGGCGAACCGTGGTGAAAGGGGACGGCGCTTCTGTCCAGGGGATGGAGAAAACCATCAACGAACAGAAGGCCAATGCGACTGCTCTACAGAGCGAAATTGAAACGCTGAATACCAAGATCGAACAAGAGCGTGCCGCTCGCGTTTACGCCTTGGCTGCCCTGCAGGCTCGCACCAAGCTGCAAGAAGCCGAACTGCAGCGTTTGTCGCAAGAGAACGAACGCCTGGTCAAGTCGGAAGCCGACATGAAGGTCATCCTGGAGTTGGCTGAAACCAACTCGAAGAACCTCAAGCAGGAAGTCGCTCAATTGCGTGGCGACATTAAGATCGCCCAATCGGATCGTGACACCAACTTCCAGGAGGTCGTCCTGCTGACCGACAAGCTTCAGCAGTACAAGGTCGAACAAGACCGCCTGAAAGAACGCGAACAGCAACTGGTCAGCACGACTGCTCGTATGCAGCGTGTTCTCACCGCCCATGGAATGGATCAATACACGCCTGTCGATGGCATTCCTCCGAAACTGGAAGCCGTTGTCACAGCTGTCAATGACAACAACATGGTCGAGATCTCGGTCGGTGCTGACGACGGCATCCGTCCAGGCAACACGCTCGACGTGTTCAACGGGGATACTTACCTCGGCCGGATCATCATCAAACAAACCGCTCCGGATCGTGCGGTTGGTGAAATCCTTCGTGAATACCGCCGCGGCCTGATTAAGAAGGGTGACTATGTCTCCACAAAGCTCGGATAAGTCGGGACGCAAGTCCAGCCTGAACGTCTACACCATGATGCTGATCCTGTCATTTGTCGCACTGACGACAGGTGCCATCCTGCTATTCATGGAACTCCAGCGTTGGGGTACCTGGCCTCAGTGGAACACTTAGTCCACTCAGTGGCAATCGAATTCAAAACACAAAAGCGAAGCCGTTTGGCTTCGCTTTTTTTGTAGCTTCATCTCAACGAATAATAGAAGCCTAACCACGGCGTAGCGTATCAGGATGAACCGCGCCGAGGTCGGCGGCCAGGCGTAGCGCTTCTCGCTGGCTGTTGTAATAAAGTCGCGTCGGCAGAATCATGTTGATATGGTACTCGAGGCTTACCCGATGCTCGCTGGCGTCCGTGCTTACGACAATCCGCTGACGGGCCCTGTGTTCGGGGCCTAAGAGCGTCGACCACCAATTGCCACGCCAGAAAGTAAGTGGCTCTCGAGCAATCAGCTTGGCACCGATGGTCTCGTAAAAGGAAATCGCCTGGGGAACGACCGCTTCGATCTCAGGCACGAAGAACTCGTACCGATCGACAAACCAAGCCAGCGTCGTTCCCCGAAAGATATCTCGGTGGAGGTACACCTCGCCGGGACTATCGACTTGAGGCGAACAATATGGGTTTTGCGCATCCACGACAGGCTCCCCGTCAACAATACTTGGCCCTCTCACATTATAGAGAGCCGGGGAGCTTTATGCCTGGATTGAGTCTATCCGTCGCGACGACCGGCTTCTTGGATCTGAGGAACCGGTGTTGGGCTCCAGCCGGCATCGAATAGCATGTCGAACAGCCGAGCCTTGGAATTAACGTTCGTCTTGCGGAAGATGCTCGACCGGCGGAACTGTACCGTACGCAGACTTAATTGCAAACGGTCGGCGATTTCCTGGTTCGTCCGCCCCAGGAACATCAGTTCCAGAACCTTCGTTTCCTCAGCCGAAAGCCCTTGCAAAAGCTGGTCAGCCTCTTGGCGCTTGATGTGCTTTTCGAAGGTCTGCTGATTCTTATCCAATGCCTGACGAATGGCTTCGATCAACCGTGTGGTATTGCACGGTTTCTGAAACAACTCGAATGCGCCGAGCTTCATGGCCTGAACGGTAGTCGGCACATCGGCATGCGCAGACAAGTAGATCACAATCAGCGGCAGATTGGCCTGATTAACGCGACGATGTACTTCCAGCCCAGAGACACCCGGCAAGCGGATATCGAGCACGACACACCCTGGCTGCGCGGGTACTTGATCGAGAAACTCTTCGCCAGAGCCGTAGGTATAGGCAGTCAGCCCTACCGATCTTGCAAGCTGCAGGAGGGATTCGCGCGCGGCGGGATCATCATCAACAAAATGAACAATCGGTTCTGAAGTCATGGGATGCAAACTGTCTACCCAGGAAAACGGTCATGCCTGTTTTACCCCTAGTCATTTTTGCTGCCCTTGATTCCGTTCTCCGCCAAGAGATGGTACTCGCTGCCCCGTGAAGTGTCGCACGCTGCGAGCGCGACAATTTCCAGCGAGAATCTTGGTGGGAACTTCTATGGAACGTTAATAGCAGTGAACTGGAAAGGCCGAAACGGCGATTTTAAAATCGCGGCGACTACCTGCCAGTGTCACTAAAACCTTAACGAATGTTGAATCAGATTCTACTTCCAGTACCTTCATCGGATTCCAATCGAAGCACCTCAAATAAAAGCCACCGTATTCGTGTTTTGACTAGCAAGACTACACAAAACAGGCAGCTTCCATGATTGGCTGCGCTTCGACCGCAATTTTCAAAGGTCTTCCCACTGGAGTTTTCTGACCCATCGTAAATATAGGTCGTGTTTCCACTTCGTACGGTAAGTTACTCTTTCTGGGTCGAATTTTTTCGCGAAACGCTTGTCAGGTTGCTTTAGTGGACATAGCCGCACCGCTAATGCAAACGCAAAGATAGGATAAAAGATGACGGATGAAACCACGTCTTATCTTGTTAATTCTCGCAGAATCTTTCTTGCGCTTCTAAGGAAAAAATGCGGGAGTCCGCCCTTTTTCTCCAAACTTTCCCCCCGCCAGAATGCTGCAGCGGTCGAGAAATGCCCGTCAAAAGTACAAAAAAAGCTCCTGAAGCATCGGCATCAAGAGCTTTCGGGTGACGATGAAACCTTGGTGTTAGCTTCCAGGGTTGGTTACTTCATCTTCAGGCAGGCGTACCAACATCCAAGTTTCGTCGCGCTGGGTTCCGTAATGAACGAGAACCGAAGCGGCTTCCTGGGACAGGTTATAAATCCCAGTTTCCATCACAGTGCTGGAGCTCTCTCCGATCAGCCATGCGGCGCGTTGCGATTGCGGATCTACCTTACCCCAAACGGGAAGTGAGGTCCCGGTTGAAGCATTGTAGTAGGTACCTGCCAAAAGGCCCTGCTTATCGACTGCCATCTGCAGATAGATGTCGCCTTCGCCTGATTGGGTATCGGTCAAGACGAAGACTCCCAGCGGCAGCCAATCGTCTGGGTTCCCATTCCCTTGAACTGGAGGACGACTCTGCAGAATCTTGCGGCCCTCATTCGCCAGAGCAATTGCTTCCAGGGCGTATTGTTCTCGCGTGGCGATCGGCTCATTTTCCACGTAGATGTACTGCGTGTCGTAGACGATCGTCGATCCATAGTCATAGTAAACCGGATACGAAGGATAGCTACCCCAGAAATACCAGTTGCTCAGTCGATATGGCGAACACCACGTCCACCAGTAGCCAGGTCGTGGACGATAGGTGTGGAAGTACCAACCGCTGAGGTACCGGTTGTTGGGGTACCAGCGGGTGTTCCAACCGTAGTCGAATCGACCGTGATGGTGATAACGTGCGTTGTACGCGTGACGATACCAATCGTCAGGTACGTGACGTCGATGGCGATCATCCCAGCGGCCGTCCCAGTCGCGATCTCTATCCCAGTCACCACGGCGACCATCTCGATTTCCATCCCGATCACCTCGGTTACCGTCACGGAAACGGTCTTCGACATTGGCTAGTCGATCGCGAATCGCGCCGTCATCGAGCGAACCTCGGCGACGAACGTCTTCCAATTGCTTTCGGAAGTTAGGATCGCGGTTGGCTCGATCTTGCCAATCGAAATCAGGTCGGACGTCACGACGGTTCGAGTCGCGGTTGGCGATATCTCGACTGGGGCGATTTGGCCCCTGATCGTCCCCTGTATTGGAACCACGACCAGGACGATTACGATCTGCCTGATCACGGTCGCCTGGACCGGGCCCAGGTAGGTTGGCATCGTGGCGATCTCCATCCGGTCGGTTGGAATCGGGACGGTTCCAAGGGAGCGAGCCTCGATCGATGTTGGGTCGCCCGTCGCGATCGGCTGAATTGGATCGATCTTGGTTACCACGATCCGGCAACGTAGGTCGCGTGTTCGCATCGCCGCGGTTCAGTTCTCGCAAACGATCGCGAATGTCGCTGGAATCACCGGGTCGAAAACGATCGCGGATATCGGATCCTGGCGTACGATTGGGACTAGTGTTGGGGCCACGATTACCCGAAGGGGGCGTAGATCGATTTTCGCGATCGAGATCGGGCCGATTGGTGCGGTTGAACATATCTCGAAGGTCACGACTTGGCTGCGAAGCGTCTGGACGATTCGAGCCTGGGCGCGGAGCATTAGGCGTCGTCGAGGGGCTACGCTCCTGGTCTACGCTTGGACGATTTGCCCGATTGAACATATCACGGATATCACGGCCAGGCTGCGAGCTATCTGGACGCGTACTACTGCCACGATCTCGGTTGAAATCGGGTCGATTGGCGTTATTCGATGGGCTTGGCGATAGAGTCGGACGCGATCGTTCGACACCAGGCTGCTGCGACGATTGTAATCGGTTGCGCAATGAATCGAGCGAAGATGACCCGCGATCGCGCGTCGATGGCGAATTATTCGATTCTCGACTTGGCGAGCGGATAGGGGACGAACTGGGTTGGGGAGATCGATTGAGAATCGAAGGGGTACTACGCGACGAGGACGGCGTAGGAGCTGTTCGCGTTGGTTTTTGAACACTAGGGCTGCTGGGGGATGGACCACGGCTTCGTGAGGAAGGCTGTGCGGACGGGGTGCGACTGCGATTCACACTAGGGGTAGGACGCGATCGATTGCTCTGGGCGCTTTTACCCTTGTCAGATCCGCGCGAGTTGCCTCGACCCTTATCCTGAGCCTGTCCCAAGCTGGGGAGTCCGATCAAGCAGATCAACAGACCTGCCAGCCAGACGGAGCGCGTAAACATAATAGAACTCCTTGGGGTTATTCTCGACCTCGACCAGACTCCAACGAAGCGAAGCGTGCGTTTTCGCTTTGCTGATTCAGCAGGGGGGATGCTCCAATGCCAAGGACGTCATGGCATTGGGTTCCGGTCGTCGGACAAATTGCGTAACTGTGTGTACTCATCACAAGTGCAGGGAGCATGCCAATAGAACGCAATCCGACCTGGTTCCCCTAAAGATCATATCCAGCGATAAGTTATGACGATTCCTCCGGCAATTCCGAAGAGCGTCATAGGAAGATTTGCGATCATTTTGATAACAATTGTTTCAATCTGATCTGATATCGAGGAAAATTTGTCCTTGGATTGCAAACCATTGAATTCCAGCGATCAACCTGACGGGTATGCGACCAACCGTGTCCTACACTGGTGCAGAATCCTTATCTGTCGAGATATTGGCACTGGGTTTGCCTTGTCTCTTCCATTAGTCAGGGAACAATGCTTGATGCCTTGTTCTTTGCCACGAAAACAAAAACAACTTATCCATACCCAAGGGGGATCGACATGTTCAAACAATTGTTGATTGTCGGTGCCGTTGCGATGGCACCACTATTTGCTGTTAAAACGGTTGAGGCGCAAGTCTACACGACCGTAGCCCCACCGACGGCGGTCGGCTACATTCCAGTTCGTCGAGGACTGTTTGGTTTGCGTTCAGATCTCCAACCGGTGGTTGTCCCAGGTGCGGCAACGACTGTTGTAAACCGCCCTGTAGTCACGACGAACTACGCTCCTACTACGACGTACTACACGCCGACCACTAGCTATTACGCACCCACAACGAGTTCTTTCGCACCAACGACCTCGTACTATACTCCGACCACGTCGTATTACACGCCGGAAGTCACCACGGCCTACTACTCGCCTCCGGCGACAACCACCTACTACGCACCAACCTCGCAAGTGGTTCCCGCGACGACCTATTCCGCAGTCCCAACGACGGTGAACTACTACCCCAAGACGTACTGGTACAGCACGCCAGCACCCGTCCCACGGACGGTTGGAATGCCGATCATCGGCTACTAGTCCAAGTGCCAGCATAAAATTCCAAAACTACCCACCATTTATTGGTGGGTAGTTTTTTGTGGGGATTGCTGGCGGCGACTTTAGACGCGACTGGGCGTGGATTAAACTGAGGGGAATCTCGGTCGACCCCTCAAGTCGATTGTTCCCTGAAATTCACTCCGCCTGCCGGCGGTCCGACTTTACCAATGAGGTCCCCCATGACTATGCACCGCAGTCTGTCTCTTTCGTTGTTGTTGGTTCTCACATGTGTCGTCTCGCTTCAAGCGGAAGACAAGAAGACGGACGAACCTAAAGGAGAATGGATTCAGCTGTTCAACGGGAAGGACCTGACCGGTTGGATTCCTAAAGTTCGTTATCACGAAGCCGGCGAAAACCCTGGCAACACGTTTCGCGTGGAAGATGGTCTGCTGACCGTTTCGTATGCCGATGGCTACCCAGATGGCTTCAACGAAACGTTCGGCCACCTGTTCTACGAAAAGCCGTTCAGCAACTATCGCCTGCGGGTGGAATACCGTTTCATTGGCGACCAGTGCAAAGGTGGTCCAGGCTGGGCATTCCGCAACAGCGGCGTGATGATTCATGGAGAATCGCCGCAGGAGATGGGCAAAGATCAAAACTTCCCCGCATCCATCGAAGTGCAACTGCTGGGCGGCAGGGAAATGGGCAGTCGCCCCACCGCGAACCTGTGCACCCCGGGCACCCACGTGGTGATGGACGGCAAGTTGTTCAAGCCTCACTGCATTAACAGCTCGTCGGAAACTTACCGTGGCGATGAGTGGGTGACCTGCGAGATCGAAGTTCACGGCAACGGAACGATCAAGCACATCATGGACGGCAAAGTTGTGTTGGAATATGAAAAGTCGCAACTCGATCCGACCAACGGTTCCATTTCCGAACCAGATCACACAAAGATGTTGATCGAAAAGAATGGCGGCGATGTCATGCTTACCGGCGGAACGATTTCGCTGCAATCGGAAAGCCATCCATGTCAGTTCCGCAAAGTGGAAATCATGCTGCTGGACGAATAGTCGACAGGAGGCAAAGGACTGCATGAAAATCTGTACGCTCTTCAACGGTCGGGCGGGCAGAGCCCAAGCGATCGGCCCTCAAGTGAAACAACTTGCAGAGCGCGATGGGTTTTGTTGGATTGCGATCGATCAACTCCAAACCGACGAGGAGTTGATCGAGATCGTCGAAAGGGAAAGGCCTGAGAGAGTCATTCTTGTTGGTGGCGATGGTACTATCTCACGCTCATTGAGCATTCTTTCTCGGCCGAGTGATCTTCAGTTCGGCATTGTTCCGACCGGAACCGGCAACGATCTGGCAAGATCGCTCGATATTCCCCTAGGTAATATCGAAGCCGCATGGAATCTGGCAGTCAGCGGCCAGGCAAAAGCGATGGACATCCTCGAAACGTCCATCGACGAGCCCAGGCTTCTGATGAATGCAGTCACCGCCGGTATCGGCGGTGTTGTCGCCGAAGAAATTCAAACCGAGATGAAAGAAACATACGGAGCACTCGCCTACTGGATGTCGGCGTTCTCGGTACTTTCTGATCCGCCGGTCTTTCGCATTCGCCTGACACTCGACCAGCAACATGTGATTGAAGAAGAGGCCTACGCTTTTTGTGTGGCCAATGGACGTTGTGCTGGTGGTGGCTTCGTCATCGCTCCGAATGCCCAACTCAACGACGGCAAAATCCACGTGACGGTATTACCCGCTCTGTCCACTATCGAGATGTTCGAGTCGGGCATTAATTTCGTTCTGACCAACGAGGACGCTGAACAACGGATTGTTACCTACAACGCAGAAGAAGTGGAATTCGAGGCATCGCCTGAAATTCCTTGTAGCCTGGATGGAGAGAAGGCAACCTTCGCTACCCTGAAGTTTCGCATCGTCCCAGGTGCCAGGATGGTCGTCGGTGGTCCGAATGCGGCGTTCGCGAGAAATACTTCCTCGTAAAGAAAAACGACCGAAGCACTTTGAATAGCGCTTCGGTCGTTCTGATCGACAGCGAGGGACTACTCTTTGTCAGTCTTTAGCTCGTGCGACAACAGCCATTTGTATAGCTCTTCGTTGTCGTAAGTTTCCGTCCAGCTATCGTGGCCGGCTTCCGGATAGATGGTGAACTTGGCTTCGTTTCCCTTCTCCTTCAGTAGCTTAACCATCTCTTCCGAGTTCGAGATATTCACAGCCGAGTCTTTGCCGCCATGAAACACCCAGATCGGCAGGTGAGCGATCTTCTCGACCACCGTGACATCGGATGGCCCACAGATCGGTGCGATTGCGGCGACTTCGTCGGCCATCGCTCCGGCGACTTGCCAGGTTCCACGGCCACCCATGCTCAGACCGGTAATGTACACACGGTTCTTGTCGACGTTGTGGATTTGCATGATGTGCTTCATCAGGGCGACCACGTCTTCAGTCACCCACCATGTTCCCTTAGGGCACTGAGGCGAGACAACGATGAAGGGAAAATCCTTCCCGTTCTCGATCAGCTTCGGTGGGCCATGCTTCTTGACGAGAGATAAATCGTCCCCTCGTTCGCCGGCACCATGCAGAAACAGAACAAGCGGCCACTTCTGCTGTTGTTCATAACCCTTGGGCAGGTACAGCAGGAAATCCATTTCCTTCCCATCGGGAAGCTCGAAAGTCTCTTCCGACTGCGTGGCCGGCTTTTCATCGGCAGCTTGCAGGCCAACAGTTAGCGGGAAAAGGAGGAGCAAAGAGAGACAAAAGACGCGTGACAGTTTCATAGGAAAACCTCGTAAACAGAAGGGGATAGTATCTTTATTCTAGTTCCTGGTCCCTATCGATTTCTACATACCGGAGAAAGCTTTGCCCGTTTGGGAGGCCCTTGGTACAACGAAGTGCACAGAGTCTCTCTCCCAGGGAAGAACATGCCGGACACGTATGCGATTTTGCGCGAAGCCGATTGCCGCTTGGATCTCGATAAAGCTTCCGAGATCATGGGGCCGTACCTTGGCCTGGCTAAAGCAGAAATGCTGCAAGCGCTGCACAACAGTCCCGGCATTCTGGCCAATCATGTCGAGTACGATGCGGCTCGCGATATATCCAAGGCACTCATCCTGGCTGGCATGCCGTGCCGCGTCGTTCACGACGACCATTTAATCCTTGTCCCAGCCATACCGCGGGTAACGATCCGCGGCATGGCGTTTACGGAAGAGCACCTTGTCTTTCGGTCGGTCGATTGGGAAGGGCACATCCCATGGCAGCACATTCGCTTGTTGGACATCGTGCAGGAAGTGGAAGAGAAGGTCGAGATCGTTTCGGTCATCGAAGGGAACCGCGAAGGGCACAGCAAGAAGCCGGAACGCAAGGCCCACTTCGAAGTAAGTGTCTTCCTAGAGATCGTCTGCTCGGATCCGGTCCTACGGATGCGAATCGATCGCAGTCTGTTTCGGTACACATCGACCGGGCTGAAGATGCACACCAACCGCGAAATGAACTTCCGTGCGCTGTGCATCGCCCTGCATATGCGTAGCCCCGAAGCGCTGATCGGCCCCGGCTTCTCGTGGCTCTCGAAGGGGAACAATACGCATCATCAAAACGGCAACACACTGAAGAAGTTCGAGAACTTTGCAACGTGGTTACTAACCGTTGAGGCTTAACACAACATGCGGCGCATGATGACCACCCTGGCGATGCTCAAGCGATTGCACTGGGCAACCTGGACGGTCCTATCATTCACGCTGCTGGCTTTACTTTTGATCGTTGTCCCTGGGGAGTACCAAGCCGAGGGTTCTATTTTTCCGGTAACCGACTGGGAGCAGACGTGTTACCAGCTTTGTATCGATGCGAGGGCCAAACGGCAGAGAGCAGCGGAGAAGGAGCCCGATTCTCCCGGCTTTTATATGTATACGCATACGGCCGCGTTTTCCCATGGTTGGCCTCGTCCGTTTCTTGTGCGGGCTCTCGTTTATGATTATCGGCGTTCGAAGAGTAAGCCTTGGCTCGGCAAGAAGAGTTCCTTCGCTTCGTGGGGCGGTTCGCTTCATCACAATGTATCGTGGAGCAACTACGATAATTGGCCGCTGTCGACCGACGGCTGGCTGCTGCGGCCCTGGTCACTTCTGCTTGATGTGCTGGTAGCAACCCTTGTCCTGATAACGGCGGGAGGCCTTGTGCAATGGCGCATCGAGAGCAACGGCGGGCTGTTGCGATTTAAACTGACAGATATGCTGGCGATCGTGACTCTGATCGGAATTGGACTGGGAACCTTTCTCTATCACGACACACTTCGCCTACGAGAAGCGTTCGATGGAAAGCCAATCGCGGCCCCGGCGTTCCGATCGCCAGATGGCGGCATCACGTATGGTCAAAGTTACCAGGGCCCAAACTGGCTGAGAAAACTCACTGGCAACCAGTATTTCCTCCCGCTGTTACACCATGTCGATAGGGCCACTGTCACCGTGGATGATGGCTGGCGCGACAACTTCAACCGCCTCCGAGAATACCCTTATCTAAAGACTCTCACCACGCGTTTTGGGTTGCCCGTCGATGCCATCCCACTGCTTCAAGATTGCCCGCGGTTGGAAGAGATTCACCTTGGCATGTATGAGTTGGATACGCCGCTGTTGGTTCCCGGGACGAAAGACCGAGCCTTGCAGCCGGATGATTTCTCGCAGTTGAAAGCATTGCGTCTTAAGCGGGTCACAGTCAGTGGTGTTTTTGTACAAAAGAAACACCTCGCTCTTCTTGCCGCATTGCCGACGATACGTCACATTCAGTTCCAATCAACCAGCGCCACGGAGAAGCAGATCGAAGAGCTGCGGGAAGAGTTCCCTCAAGTCGACTTCCATGAGTTGCCTGATATCCGGATGTTTCTTTCGCCAGGATAAACGCAGAAGATGAAGTATCTTTGGCAACGACTTTCGCTGCTCAAGCATCTGCACGGGGCGACCTGGTGCACAATGCTGCTGGCCGCAGTGCCTTTGGTTCTGATCATGGTACCGGGCGAGGAAGTCTGGGATTCTGGGAACGAAATCTCGGCCTGGCAGGAATCGCTTCAGGATCTTCGGAAATCGACATCCGATCTCACTCCCCGCTTTCCAGATTTTTTCTTCCTTGACGTAGACCTTTATGAGCACGGTTGGCCCATACCTTACATGGCTCGCGGCGTGATTCGCGAGGGAGTACCACCGCAATACGGCTTTCTTACGGATAGCTATAAAGGAATTGGCTGGATCTACGCGGAAACCTGGCCATTCTTCGCAGACAAGCGAATTTTTCGAGGGTGGGCATTGGCGGTAGATCTTGCCGTCGGCTTGCTCTTTCTGGGAATCGTCGGTGCCGTGATCGAGTGGCGAATTCGCTCTGGGGATGGCAGGTGGCGTTTTCGTCTATTCGATGCGTTTTTGATCACTGCGGTACTGGCTCTCTTCCTGGCGCCCTTTGCCTATCATGCTCACGTCCAGCGTTTGGAAGCACCCGTCCTACTTCTCTCATTAGAAGAGAATGGCATTGAAAGAGATTTCGCGTATCACGGCCCCGTCTGGCTGCGAAAGTTGGCAGGAAACAAATTCTTCCTTCGCAGTATGTTTCATATCGATGCTGTCACGATTGACCCTAGTGACAACTGGCAAGAAGAGTTCGCCCAACTTGAGAAGTGTCCATACCTGAACGAGGTCACGATCAATCACTGGTTGCCACTAGGTGCGATTCCCATCCTGGAACGCAATCAAAACTTGAAGCACCTTGGGCTTCCTGATCTTGGAATTGCGGACATGTTACGCAAAGAGCAGGGCGATCCCCATGAACCGTTTCATGCTGAGCATATCGTACGTCTAAAGTCACTTAAAGTAACATCGATCTCCGTAAATGGCCTCGGTTACCAGGCAAGACACATTCGCCAGATCGCTGAACTTCCAACCATCCAGACCATTTGGTTATCCAACACTTTGGTATCCGGCGATGAACTCACATCGCTGCGACGTGATTACCCCCACGTGACGTTCATAATCAAAAGTAATTACGGTCCAGGAAAACCTATTCTATGGACCGACCCACGAATCGACGTGCCGGTTAAGTTACCCACTTCCCAATAAAAAAGCAGCCCAAGAGAAACTCTCTCGGGCCGCTTCGTTGTTTTGTGCTGTTAAGCTTTTAAAGCTTAGCGACCGCCACGGTATCCACCGCGATCGCCGCCACGGCCACCGCCGCCGCCGCCACCACGATGACCGCCACCGCCGCCACCGCCGCCGCCACCTGGACGACCTTCGCGTTCGCGAGCTTCGTTCACAACCAGCTTGCGGCCATCAACGTCGAAGCCGTTCAGGGCATCGATAGCAGCCGTTGCGTCCTGGTCGTTGTCCATTTCGACGAAACCGAAACCGCGCGAACGGCCCGTTTCACGATCGGAGATGACGCTAACGTAAGCGACGGGACCGTACTCACCGAAAAGGTTTTCCAAGTCAGTACCGGTGTAACTGTAAGGGAGATTCCCTACGTACAATTTCTTCTTCACGGATCTAAAACCTACTAGCAAAAGAAAGACATAAAATCGGTAGTGACCGATTCGCTCGATCAGGCGTCGCACCTTCGCCCATGGGCTTGGTGCGTCATTCACATCATCTATGCAGTGGTGTCGGGCCCACCGCGTCTTTCTGTCGCCAAAATCGTCAACTAGTAGGTGGTTCGAGCGATGCCAGTAGGGCATCCGAACAAACGGACGAACTCGGGCAAAAAGGCCCTATCCGCCATTACGTCTCTCAGAAAACACATCTAACAGGTCGATCATTGCAGGCAGACTGACAGCCATGCTTAGATTCAAGTCTGAATGTATCGACCCCCGAGAAGTGGAGTCAATGGGAAAAAGTAACGTTTGACCGCGTTTGTTCGAAACACTCGAAAATTCACCCTCGCGTAACGTTTACCAGCGATTTCCTCGGGAAATAGGCCACAAATCGTCCACTTACTGTTAATGCCAGCGGAAGTATCTTAGCGCGACCACGAACGAAAGGGCTCCCCAAAGAACCAGCACGATTGTTTCGTGTGCTAACGAAAACAACCCCGTCCCTTCCAACATCACGCCTCGCAAGGCATCGTTTAGCGCGGTCAAAGGTAACAGCCGAATGGCCGGTTGCAGGAACTCCGGAAAGCGTTCGCGGCTGAAGAAGATGCCCGAAAGGACCCACATCGGCAGCATCACCAGGTTCATCAAACCAGAGACCGTCTCTAGGGTTTTCGCTCGACAGGCAATCAACAGCCCCAGGCCGGCAAAACTAACGGCCCCCAGCAGAATAAAGAACACCACGGTCAGCGGATTCCCGGCGATCTGCACTCCGAACACCAGCCAGGCAAACACAAGCAGGAGCAGGACCTCTGGCACCATGAAGATCAAGCGACTGATCATGAGCGACGCCAGGAAGTCGGTCTTGCGCATCGGAGTGGCAAGAAACCGCTTCAGCAGTTTCCGCAGCCGCATATCCACTACCACGAAGCCAAGCCCCCACAAACCGCCCCCCATCAAACCCATGCCCAACAGGCCTGGTACCAGGAAGTCGATATACCGACCACCAGGCACGTCAAGTTCGACGGAGGTTACCTCGGCCGAGTCGACTCGCCCTGAAGCCTTTTGCAGGACCAGGTCGACTTCGTTCCGCGCGAGTTGGCTTTCTGGCCTCGTGGGGACAAACAAGTAGTCGAACTGCTTCGTACCGCCGGCCGTGACTACCAGGTCGGTTCGACCGGTGCGTAGACGCTCTTTCGCGGCAGCTTCGTCACTATCGCCCAAGTGAAAACGCGTATCCTCTTGGAGTGCCGTCCGCGCGACTTCTGCGCTGGGGCCGATCACCTCGATGCGAAACGTTTGCTCGGGCTGTTCGCGAAACGCGACTCCCAAAGCGACCGTCATCAGGATCGGAAAGCCATACACCCAGAAAACGGCTTCTGGTTCGCGGTAGAACTCTTTCAGTCGGGCAATAACCAGTTGTGTCATCGGGCGGATCGACCAGGCCATGATTATTCTCCTCCATCCCGCAAGTGACGTCCGGTAAGCGTGACGAAGACATCTTCCAGACTTGCTTGACGCGTCGTCAGTTGGGCTAGTTCGACTTGATCTGCTCGAAGTTTATCCATGACCGCCGGCAGCGCGGCATGGATCTCTTCGACATGTAGCACGATTGTGCCCGCGTCGAAGAAAGTCGATTGCACACCAGGAAGCGTCTCGAATGATTCCGCCGTAAGCTGCGGGCCATTCTCTTTCAACCGGAACTCGATCACCTGGTCGCCTCCCAGGCGAGTAATTAAATCGCGCGGTGACCCCAGGGCAATCACTTTCCCCTGATCGACGACTGCCACGCGATCGCACAGCCGCTCGGCCTCGTCCATGTAGTGCGTGGTGAGCATGACCGTACGGCCCCCATCACGCAAATCGCGAACGACGTCCCAGAGTTGCCGTCGCGATTGGGGATCGAGCCCAGTCGTGGGCTCGTCGAGAAAGACGAGCAACGGATCCCCCACCAACGCACAAGCCACCGCAAGTCGCTGCTTCTGACCCCCGGAAAGACTACTAATCCGGGCATTCGATTTCTCGTTCAGCGAGACCAGCCCCAACGCCTCGTCCGGAGCGATCCCTTGATTATAGAAGCTGCGAAAGAGCACGATCGTTTCTTTTACGGTCAGCTTATCGCTCAGGCGAGTCTCTTGCAGCGAGATTCCAATCCGCTGGCGGATCTCTCCTTCCTCGCTTCCCCCCCAACGCCGACCCAGAACTTCAACCTCGCCACTGGTTGGGGTTAATAGTCCTTCAAGAATCTCGATTGTGGTTGTCTTGCCGGCCCCATTGGGCCCAAGCAGTCCGAAGCATTCGCCAGGGTGGACTTCCAAGTCGAGCCCCCGTACAGCTTCCACCGGTGGCTTGCCAGGATAAGTCTTAACGAGGTCCTGACATCGTATCGTAGGAGGCATCGGGTGACCTTGAAGATGTGGGAATACAGTTAGGTTTTTCCTTCACCGTATCTTTCTATGCCGTAAGAAAAATGGCGAAAAGCAGGGATCAGGCAACCGCCAGGAGAAGACACGCAATTACCTGCAAGGTTCGCGAAAGATCCACGGATTCAGAAAAAAACAACCAGCAATGATTTTCTTTGCTGGTTGTTCGAAGACAGGTAAAAGTCTCGCGTCGCGTCGAACGCGCCACTAGTCGATGTTATGGATATTCAAGATCAATCGTGTTGCTGCCTGAGTTGACCTCGACTTCACGTTTCGTCTCGGCGACTTCCTTGGGAACCGAGGTTTTGGGTTTCATCAAGTTGGTATTGCTATCGTCGAGTACCTGATTACCGCTGATCGTGACAGAGTGTTTACCGATTTGGGCTCCCATTTTGTTTGAGCTGTAAATAAGCTCGTACCGTCCACTGTCGTCGGTTGTTCCCGTAGAGCCGCGCCCTCCTTCTAACGGAGTGAATTCGACAACCACGTCCGAAGCCGGTTTTCCCTGGATCGTTACGACTCCGGATACGCTCCCCACAGGGGGACCATCGTAGCCACCACAGCCGAGCAACATGGTAAGCATTGCGAGTAGCGGCACACCTAGCGCGCACTTCATTACTATTTCCTTGAAGATGAAATACCAAAGACGACCTCACGCCGCCAGCAGGACCATGTCTGGCTGGCTGGCTGGGCGCGGGTTGACAATCTGCTGAGAAACCGAACGAGGGCGAATTAGTAAGACCCAATAGGCTGACCATCGTCGCGTGATAGAAGCTTCTCAAAGGTACTGTTGTTGAAGGAACCACTGGAACCCGATGCCGTAGGTGTATGGTCAATCGTTTCGGGAATGAAACGCACCGAACCATCGCACAGCACGAACATCGCTCCGCCAGGGTGACGGCTGGAGAAACCGTATTTGCACTCGTTGTTGGTGAAATTGATGCGAACTGCACCGCCAGCCAGTACGTGGCGAATCGTCAACTGTTCGTTGTTGTGGGCCGTACCGATGGCGATTGCTGCATCACAGACGAACTGCGTTCCTGCTGGATTATTCAGACGCCAACTGCGTTCTCCGATCGCAATGGTGTTCGAGGTACCATCGGTGATGTCGCGCATGCCAATTCGCGAGTTCCGCCAGAAGATTCCGGTCGGCGCATTAGCCGCTCCAGGACCCGACCAACCGCCTCCTTCGCCAGGCCCGTAACCGGTAAGCCGGCCGCCGGAGTGCCACTTATGGCTCGTGTTGTTTCCGACATAGTTACTTGTCGCAACCGGTTCGTCGCCAGAAGACTTTTTCAGTTGATGCCCCGTATTCGGATTGGGAGCCGTATCGGAAGGACAAAGAAATGCCTGAACTGGCTGCTTCATCAACGTGACTAAGGTAGCGTTGCTGAGCGCATTGGTCAGCGACTGGGATCCCACGCCTAAAGAGTCAGCAAGAGCGTTTTGTTCTATGAAAGGAAGTAACTGAGCACCCCAACCCCACGACGATCCTGTGCCGTTGTAGTCCAAATTGCTTCCATTGAGGTCTTGGAGCAAATAACCAGGCGGGAACTTACCAAAGGTATCGTGGTAATTGTGAAGTGCGATACCAAACTGTTTCAAATTGTTGCTGCACTGCATCCGACGAGCCGCTTCGCGGGCCTGCTGTACCGCAGGCAACAGTAGAGCGATCAATACTCCAATAATGGCAATGACAACCAGCAGTTCGACGAGAGTGAACCCGCGCCGACAATTCATACGGATAGACATCCGATGCCTCCTGAAGAGTGTGGAAAAGTATGCAGTTAGAATGAATGGAAAATCATTCCCGCTCAGCGAGCGGAGACGTGAGTGGGTTGAGAGGTAAGGATAAGATGAGGATAAGTGATGCTAATGTCGCTAGGTTTGTTTGGAAATCTGCGAAAACGCCTGATCTCGCCTTCTCGCAAATCTTTGGGGTGCTGCGTCTGACAAACATCTCATTACTAAGGTTAATATATATAAAAACAATGCATTTTTATATGCAAAATCGGACATCTTTTGTGCACTACTAGACGCCTTAAACGGTCTTGTGCAGCGTTTTATCCTACATTGTTAGAATTCTTACTGATTGGGCGTTGCCATCCGGAACCTGTAAACGCCCGTACCTCTTCGTTGTGGAACGTCCTTTTGGCATTCCTACCGGCAAGAATCATGTTAGATTCCGCGGTTTTCAATACGGAACAAGAAGGCAAGAGCGAGTGCCCACAATATTTGATTTCTTTCACCCAACGCATGGTGCGATTCTCTTAAGGAGGAACCCATGGGAACGTTCGAATTGCTCGTGATCGCTTTGATGATCGCGTTCAACAGTGTCTTCGCCGCTTATGAAATTGCCCTAGCATCGATTGGCCTTGGTCGGCTGCATGCGTTGAAAGACGAAAACCGGCATGGGGCGACCTCCGCGCTGCGCATGAAAGACAACATGGAGGCCAGCCTGGCCGTCGTACAGTTAGGCATCACGTTGGTTGCTGCTGTTGCCGCGGCTACCGGCGGGGCAGGGGCCGCCGAGAAAGTCGAGCCGATGCTGATCGAAGCTGGCTTCTCGGAAACAGTTGCCGCACTGTTGGCCATTGCCTTGGTGGTCGCACCGTTAACGATGATCACCATCCTGTTTGGGGAACTGGTTCCCAAAGTCTTTGCACTGAAGAACAAGGAGTGGATCTGCCTGAAGCTTTCACCGCCGATGGAATGGTTCTCGTACGCGGTCTGGCCAGCCGTTTGGTTCTTCGAGAAGTCGGTAACTGGCATCGTCTCGCTCTTCGGTAAACGCCAAGCAGATGGTGACGACACTTCCGAAGCTGCCATTCAAGAACTTCACGGAGCAGCATCCTTGGCACGTATCAGCAAACTGATCGGACGCCGTGAAGAAGGCATCATCGTCAGTGCGTCTCGGCTTTCAGCCACACCGTTATCCGATATTATGCTGCCGGCCCAGTATATGGGCATGTTGCCTGCAGACGAAACGATGGAACACGCTTTGCAGTTAGCCCATCAGACGATGCACACGCGGTACCCGGTCACACAGCAAGCAGGCAGCGCACAACAAATTACCGGGTACGTTAATCTGAAAGACATCATTGCCGAAAATACTCATGAGGGTTCGCAGCGGAAGCTGAGCACCCTGACCCGACCGATCATTTCATTCGCCGCGAACGCCTCGGTTGCCGAGTGTCTCGAGCAGTTGATGCGCGAACGACAGCATATCGCCCTGGTGCGCGAGAATGATCAAATCATCGGCATGGTGACCCTCGAGGATATTATCGAAGAGATCATCGGCGAGATCCACGACGAGTTCGACCAACTGCCCACATACGTTCGTCGCTCTGGCGACGGCTGGATTGCCGGGGGATTTGCATCGTTGCACCACCTGCAACATGTGACCGGCCTGACGCTCAAGCCCATCAGCGAAAAGCCGGTTCTGAACTTGAACGACTGGATTCTCGAACATCTCACCGATCCACCCCTTAGCGGCATGACGATCCGCGACGAGAATAATCGCGTCGTGGTTCGCAAAACGAAAGGAGCATTGGTTCGCGAGGCATTCATTTACCGCGCACCAGCAAATGACTCGAAAGAGGAAGACGCCTAGGCAGGGGACTAAGGTATCAACCCCCCAAGAATCTCCAGGGCTTCCTCTCGATCTCGGCCTTCCGCAGGCAGTTCCAGAAGCTTCATGCGGATCAATCGCTGGACGGCAATATTCTGAGAAGCCTCGAGAAAGTCTTCGAGGACTTCTCGCCGCTCCTTAACGTTGGGAATCAATTCTGGCAGACGTTCCAAGGCAAACGCTGCGCTCAGAACGGCATCGTTGGCGATATGTGCCTGGGCCGAAATGCGTTCCAAATGCAATTTATGCATTTCAAAGTCGAGGCGATGTCCCTCGAGCATCATGCGATGATGTTCGCGTTCCATCTGCTCATGACGTTGTTGCTCCAACTCTCTCATTCTCTCATCGATGCGTGGCCGCGATTGGTTTACTCGCTCCTGCTCTCGACGGAACTCGTCTCGCTCGCGTTCTTCGCGTCGCGGAAAGTCTTGAGCATCTACCGTTGCAGGCATGATTGCCGGAATCAAAAGCCCAGTACACAAGAACAGAAACGCTGGCACGCGAAACGTAGACAACATAATCATTCTCCCTTGGTCGCAAAACGGAGTGGGTAAGTCTCGTTTGTTCTACCAATCCGGCAATCTATTTGGCAATCTCTTTCGACACGGCGATGTCAAATCCTAAACCAATTCAGGCTGCCAGAACCGCATCATTCGCTGGACAGACGACAAGTCGCTGCCGAAGTGATAAAGCGTTTGATGCTTCTTATCGATGATGACAATCTGCGAAAGGGGTGGCATTAGTTCCGCATAAACATCTGCCGGTATATCGGTGCAATAGGTGAGTACCGCTTCCTTCAAGCTCAAGTTCTTCCGCTGCGCGTTGACTTCGATCCATGTCGTCAGCATGAACTGAAAGTGAATCAGGAAGTCGGTCGCTGGGTGATTGGGGTGCAGTGCCAGAAACACGCTTTCCGAGAGCCCCATTTCCAGGTTGTACTCGGGGATCGTATCGGCCAAGTTCCAACGCGAGTAGAGCTTGTATTGCAGCGACGACGTGTCTTGTTCGTAACACGGTTGCATCCGCTGACAAAATGCCCGCTCAGTCACCGAAGCATTGGCCAGATCGGCATTGATCAGCATGTTTGCCCAGGTCAGAAATCGCCCGGCAACGCTTGCTTCGTAGGTAAACGTCTGCCAGTTGATGTTCCGCACGCGAGTCAACGGCAAGTTCGACTGGGTAGGAATCGTATCAATAATCGGTCGAGCATGCGCGGGAAGGGGTGCCTTCTCGTAAAGCTCTAAATACCGCTCGACGGCAATGGCGATCGGTAAGGGAAATGCCTGACGGTCGAGCACGTGCCGAATGACCAGATCGTCACGCAGCTTTGGATCCGGCATGATCATATGCTGGAACGTGCGCTGCCCCAGATCGTCGACCTCTTGGAGGCATGTCTCGCGAACCTCGTCGTTGAGTCCTTCGACCGGCTCTTCCAAGCAGCCGTAAAGGATATCCAAGGCGTCCAGCATTTGGCTTTCAATATCGAGCATCGCTTAAATTCCCAAGATGCCTGTGTGGTGTTCGTCTGCGTTATCTTGTGCTTGACCGGCGGCCGCACTGGCCCGGTCGATCTTGTCGCCTGCCTTGGCGATCTTGCCGGCGGCGTTGGTTGCTTTGGCTGCCTTGCCGGCGTTTCCGGACTTCGATGCGTCGTCTAGCGCGTCGTCGACTTTAGAGATCGCATTGGCGTTGCGTGCCCCGGTCAGGGCTGCGTCGTCGACGGCGTCGTTGGCCTTCCCCATCACGGCGATTGAAGCCAGGCTGCCCGCCAGGTGGGCGTAGTCATTCGCATTGCCGCTAGCCAGGGCCGAACCCAACTTGGCCAGACCAGCCGCCGGGTTACCGTTGCCCATCTGATCGCACGTCTTGTACAAGCTGTACGCGCCGTACATGGCCATCGCGGCACCGACCAGTTCCGGATTCGCCCCCAGCGCGACCAAGGCAGTGCGTGCCGCGAACATCTCCAGGTTTTGCTTGTTCACCAAACCTTCAAACAATCCCTGGCCAAACGAACTGACCAGCGACGGCAGGTGCAGCTTCTTCAGCTTGGGAATCGTCAGGTGTGGCAGTTCCAGCGAGATGCAGGGCACCGGGATATGAATCTCAGGCAGGCTGATCGAAAGGCCTGACAGCGACGGCAAACTGGGGATCGAAGGGATCGTCGGAGCCCCGCCCATTTCGCCGATGTTTACCAGAGGGAAACCGATCGTGATGGTCCCCCCGTGGGCACACATGTCTCCCATCCGGGCAGCAGGCATGCCGCCAATGAATACGGAGGGTGAACCCATCGAAATCACATCCGGCGGGCCACAGCACGTGACCATATCTCCCACACGGGCAGCCGGCATTCCGCCGATCAGCACCGTCGGACAACCCACCATCACCGGTCCACCTACATGCGGAACCGGCCCGGTACTCATCGGGCAGGTATGCATATCAGCGATCCGAGCGGCAGGCGGCATGACTTTCCCAGCAAAACGCGTAAGCAAAACGGCTGGGAAAGGTTAGGTCACCCGAAAAGCGCAGGGGGTAGGCAAACCACAAAATCTTGGCAGACGATCGTTACATTCGGTACGATCAGGCGTATGAACTCCACCAATGAGAGCACGAAGAAACCCAAACGCCGCTGGCTAAGTTTCGGCCTGCGCGGGCTGATGGTGCTTGTGCTTCTGCTGTCATTGCCGATGGGGTGGATTGCCCGGGATGTTTACCGGACCCAGCGCGAGACGGAAGCGGTGACGGCGATCGAGAAAACTGGTGGGTACGCCATGTACGACTATCAAAAGCTTTCGGCCTGGGGCGAACCGCCTAATCTGCCGGGACCTTGGATCCTTCGCAAGCTGTTCGGCGATCATATCCACGCGCACGTCGACTTAGTTGTCATTGGAGAGAAGGAAGACGTCAATACGCTAGTCCCCTTGCTTGCCAGTTGCGGTCGGCTCGGCTACTTGCAGCTTCCCTCGCAGACGCTTAGCGACCAGTCGATCGAAACGCTTGCCCGACTGCCGAAGCTGGTTGAACTGGTGCTCTACGACACACCCCTAACCGTCGAGCAACTAAAACTGTTGTCCCAGGCACCGTCTCTCAGGTCGATCAAGCTGACGGGACCGACTGCTACGGACCAGCACCTCCAGCAGCTGTCCCATTTTTCGAACCTGGAAAAAGTCACACTCAAAGACACAACCATCACCGACAGCGGCATGCAATCGCTGGGACAACTACCTGAGCTTGCCTGGTTGGAAATTGAACACGCCTCAGCGGTCACCAACGCCGGCCTGGCGGCCCTGACCCCTTGTCAGAAACTGACCCATCTCTGGTTGCGGGGAACAAAGGTCGACAATGGCTGCATCGAGACGCTTAAGTCCCTTCCCGAAGTGGATGACGTCTACATCATTCCCGATGTGTTGGAAATTGAATACCAAGCCCAGGAATCCATGCGACTCGATACGCTCACTCCAGTGAAGATCTCAACCCAATCGGCAGGCCTCTGTGGAACGTTCGCCGCCACGCCTTCCGAGAAAACCGGACCACCGATACTTCGCATCGGTGCAGCGAGCATCTCCGTCGATCGCTTCAACGAAGACGAACTCATCGACCTGCCCCAGTCACAGCAAGAAACCCATTCGCCATAGTAAGCCCACGAAACATGTCAGAAGTGAACCAAGATCACCCGAAACCACGACGCCGCTGGCTAAGCTTCGGCCTGCGCGGGCTGATGGTGCTTGTGCTTCTGATGTCATTGCCGATGGGGTGGATTGCCAGAGACATTTATCGGGCTCAGCGTGAGTCTGAAGTGGTCGCCGCCGTTGAGAAAGCAGGCGGGTACGCGTCGTACGACTATCACGAGAACGTCATGTGGGCCAAACCGCCTGAGCCGTCTGGTCCATGGGTGCTGCGGAAATTGTTTGGCGAGCACATTCATTCGTACGTCACCCACGTTACTTGTGTGGAGTCTGAGGAAATCAACACGCTTGTCCCCAGGTTAGCTGATTGTCATCGATTGGAATCGCTAAGTATCCCTGCTGTAGAGCTCAGCGATTCATCGGTCGAAACGATCGCCCGGATGCCCAGGCTCAAGCACTTAGCATTGCTCGGCACTACTTTGAGCATCGAGAAAATGCGGACGCTTACCCAGGCATTGCCGCTGAATTCCATTACCTTGATAGGCCCGACGGCCACGGACGACTACCTGGAATTACTCCCAGAGCTTCCGGCTTTGGAAGAAGTCAATCTCCGCGAGACAACGATCACCGATCGAGGGATGAAGTCGCTCGGCCAGCTTCCCCAGCTTAAGTCATTGGAAATCGAGCAAGCACCAGAGGTAACCAACGTTGGTTTCGCGGAACTGAGTAGTTGTCAGAAGCTTACCTATATTTATGCCATCGGAATCAAGGTCGACGAAGGGTGCGTCGACACGCTGAAAAGCATTCCGGAATTAGATGATGTTTATATCACTCCCGACGATTTGGACATCGAGTATTACGCCTGGGGAACCATGCGACTCGACACGCTGACGCCGGTGAAGATTACCGTAGTAATGGGAGGCTTTTGTGGTACGTTTGCAGCTCTCGGCCCAGAGCCAACCGGACCGCGGATCATCCATGTCGATACGCAATACATCAGTGTCAGTCGCTATGACGACGACGAGTTCGAAGACCTGCCGCAGCCAAAACAGAAAGTCTATTCGCCGAAGTAACCCCACGGAACATGACGGAAGCCAAAGAAGTTCCCGCAAAACCCCGCCGTCGCTGGTTACGCTTCGGCCTACGCACGATGTTGGCGATTACCGCTCTGTTGTGCGTCTTGATGGCGTGGGTTGGCCGTGACCTTGCCGTTTCTTATCGCGAGGCCCAGATTGTTCAAAAGATCGGCGGCTCAGCTCAATACGACTATCAGTATGACGGCAACGATTTCCTGACGGATGCCTCACCTCCTGGACCTGCTTTTCTGCGATTTTGTTTCGGCGATCATCTCTATGCGCGTGTCATCTCGGTGAATGTACAGAGACAAGTCGTCGATCGAGAAATGGCCGAAGATATCGCCAAGCTGGACCAGTTGCAAAGCATATTGTTTCAGAGCTCATCGATCGAAGAGAACTCTCTGGAGCCCTTGCAAGAGCTTAAGAATCTCCGGTCACTTGGTTTCTTAAGGACACCGGTTTCCCCCAGACAGCTTCGTCAATTCCGAGAGGCCGAGCAGATTACGGGAATATCGCTGTTTGGGGAGTCGGCTTCCGACGAGAACCTGGTTGAGATATCACAATTTCCCAATCTTGAAATAGTCGGAATTATCGGTGGACCTGCGACCGATGTCGGCCTCTCGTCGTTGGATTCGCTTTCCAAGCTCGAGTCCCTCTTTATTCTAGATGTCCCGGGAGTTTCCGCCGCAGGATTTCCCGCTCTTAAGCAGTTGCAGGAACTGACGGTTCAATGTGATCTTGTCTCGGAAGAATCTTTACCAGCTCTAAAACAGGCGACTTCCCTCCGCGAACTGGCTTTGAAAACGACGATCAAGCCTTCCAGGCCAAAGAGTCGGCAATTGGTTGAGAACATCACAGGAAAACTTCTCACCCAAGAAGAACCGACTCCCAATGACACCGAGAGTACTGCTGTGAAGGTCGCCGGACAGCTCGCCTCGGTGCGGGATTTGACGTTCGAACCGTACAACATCTATGACGATGACCTACGGTATCTAAGCGAGATGCCCAACTTGGAAGTCTTAGATGTTCAGTTGACTGGTGTCTCGCGCGAAGGGATGGTTCATCTCGAAGATCTTCCCAAGTTGAAGGAAGTGCACGTCCGCTGGACGCAAGGTATCAACCAAGGCCAGGTCGGTGCGGCGAAAGTTATCACGGTTAACTAATCGTTGAACATCTTCAACGTCATTCCAAGATTTCCCACCGGGCGGCGAATAACTTGCCGCGCACCCGTTAACATTTCGCGCCCATAACCATTCTCGTCGCCAACATCGGCCCTACAGAGGGGACAACCGTTGCAACCTGTACGTGGCGCGATACGATCAGGGCGCACGGCTTTGGCGCAGTGCTACAGTTGAACGATTGGTCGACTGGCCGCGGACATCTTAGGGGGATACTTCATGACTACGTTCTTGGTAGGGCTCACACTCGGGCTCATGGCTTACGTCTTCTTTCGCGTCATATTGACGGCGTTCTATATCATTCCGCCTGACCAACGGGCCGTGATCACCACCTTTGGGCGAGCCGAACGGTTGAGCGAAGAGTTTGTCGAACCACTGGACGATCCGAACTTGAGCGAAGACGAAAAGAAGCGTTACACCTATCCCAAGGTCCGCGTCGTTGGCCCTGGCGGACCCTATTTCAAGATGCCATGGCAGCAGGTCCATAAGGTGAGCGTCGCTACCCGCAGCGTCGACCTGGTGTGGGACCCAACGAAAAAACAAGAAACGATCGAAGCGGTCACCAAAGATAACCTGACGACCGGTGTCAACGGGCAGATCCGCTACAAAGTGAGTGAGAACAACCTGTACGCGTTTTTATTTGGTGTTTCCAGTCCACTGGAACACATCATGGGTTACTTCGTGAGCGTGCTTCGCGAACGCATCGCTACGTTCAGCGATCCGAAGGGTGCCAGCTTCCTCGCCAAGCCTTCCGCCGGCGACGATGACGCACCGACAAGCATCGATCTTTCGGAAGGGGTCTCGATTAACGACCTGCGAAAGAACCTGCCACTGTTGAATTCCTACATGGAAGAACAATGCCGCTGCACGCCAGGTCGTTATGGGGTGGAACTCGATGCGGCACTGATCACCAGTATCGATCCGCCACCGGAAGTCGACCGTGCTCTTTCAGCCATTAACAGTACCCGCAACCAGGTAGCCGCCGACCTAAGTACCGCCCAGGCCGATGCCGAGCAGCAGATCACGATGAGCAAGCGAGCCGTCGATATCGCCTCGAACAACGCCCAGGCCGAAGTCGCCCCGCTGCGAGAACTGGCTCGAACACTCACGCAAATCAAACACGAAGGTGGCTCGGGAGCCGTCCGTGCCTACATCCGCGACTTGAAAGTGCCGCTGCTATCCCGCGCGGTCAGTGTCGTTCAAACCCGAGAAGAGAAGTAACAACTTCTCTCTTGTTGATTGCGGACCCAACATAATCACCCACAGAGATCATAATCATGTTTCCCATACTTCTTTTCGGTTTCTTCGTCGGGGTAGCATTCGTCCCGATCATGCTTCGCATCGCCACCAGTTTTGGCCTGTACGTGATCGTCCATGAATGCGAAGCCCACGTTTACACCCTGTTTGGTAAGGTCATCGGCACGATCGACGAGCCTGGCCTGCACTTGCCGATCTCGAAGTTCGGGGTGGGCGCGCTGTTGGTCCCGTTCTTTGGCAAGCGGCACGTGGTCAGCACGGCCCTGCGTCAGCACTATCTCCGCGGCCAGATGGTCAACTCCGAAGAAGGGACCCCGATGGGTGTTGGCTTGTGGTACGAGATGGAAGTCAACGACCCAGTCGCTTACCTGTTCATCAATACGAACCCGGAAGGCTCGCTCCAAGCCAACGTCGCATCCAGCGCGATCAGCACGCTGAGCAACCTGGAAATGGACAAGATGCTGGAAGACCGGCACACACTGAGCCGCACCGTTCGCGCCGCGGTGTCTCCTCTGTCTGAGAAGTGGGGTTATCGCCTCGGTTCGGTCTACATCCGAAAAGTCTTCTTTACCGACGTGCAGATGGTTCACAATATTACCGACAAGGTCGTCAAACGTCTGATTCAGGTCACCAGTGCCATGAAACAGGACGGCGAAAACCGTGTTGGCTTGATCAAGAGTGAAACGGCGAAGGAAGTCTCGCAGAAGATGGCCGAAGCAGGTGCGATGCGACCCGATATCGTCGGTAAGATGTTGAATGAAATTGGTAAAGCCGATCCAGAGATTCTGGAATCGGTGCTCGAGGTGATGGAAGTCGAGAAGCTGCTCAACTCGAAAGCCGAGGTCAGCATCATTCCCCGTGGTGCCAACGTGATGTTCAACCTGAACAGCGGCAACGGAAAATCGGGTGGTACCCAGTACGTTCAGGCCGAGAACTAGTTAGGTGAACGCAACCATGCGAGACGAACCATTTCGACATGATGCCCTGAAAAGTTCCGAAGGGCTCAGTGCCGTGACCATCTATAAGTTGATGGTCGGTACGCTATTAATCGTGGCAGGCGTGGCGTTGGGCATCTACGTGGCCAATGCGACGCTTGAACTGATCTATGGGGAAGTACCACCTCCCCTGATCGCCCGCATCCAGGATATCGCGGCGGAAAAAGCCGCCGCCGAGGCCGCCAATCAAAACGTGCCGGAAATCAAGCTCGCTCCCGATTTGATGCAGGCCATTCTCTACGCGCTGACGTTCTTCTTTCTAACAATCCCGATCATGGTGGCCTCGATGCTGATGGGGGCCGGCGTCAAACTGATGCAAGGCGAAGCCAATGAGGCCATCGCGATGCTAGCAGAGCGACTTAAGAAGACAGAGCGATAGCACAGCATCACGGCCCGGTCCGATCGCTCTTTTCCTGCCAGCATCGTCCTGGTAATCTTCCTGCGAAATTAGATAGCACGCCACTCGCAAGGATGGGGATTACAGATGGAATTGGAAGCTTCGTCGTCGGTTTGGACGCGTTGGTTCTGGCTCTTCGCGCTGACGCATGTCATCGTCTGGTCGATCATGCCTATCCTGACCGCGGCCAATGCCCCCTTGGATACGATCGAAATGATCTACTGGGGCAACCAATGGCAATGGGGCTACTACAAGCATCCGCCTCTTCCGGCCTGGTTAGCGGCAGGAACAAGCGGCTGGTTCAGCGACCCAGCCTGGGCTTCGTACATCGTCGCTCAGGCCTGCATTCTGGCTTGTCTGTGGGCGGTGTGGGAGATCGTTCGCGATCGGAACAAGCCTTGGATTGCGCTCGCGGCTGCCGCGCTGCTTGAGGCCTGTGCGTTCTACAACTACACCACCATCGAACTGAATAACAACATGGTCCGCCGGGGCATGACCGCGCTAACCGTGTTGTTTCTGTATTGGGCCATCACTAAGGGACGCCTAGCCTACTGGGCAGCCGCTGGGGTGTTTGTTGCGTTAGGTCTGCTCTCGAAGTACGACCACGGTATGCTCGTATTAAGCCTGGTCGCGTTTGCTGCGATTCATCCGCAAGTACGTGGTCTGTGGAAAACGCCGGGCCCGTACGTGTTGATTGGCGTTTCGCTTCTATTGTTTGCTCCGCACGCATGGTGGATGGTCGAAAACGATTTCATCACGCTCAAATACATTCAGGATCGCACGCATACCGAACCCAATGCCTGGAATCACCTGATCATGCCGGCTAAGTTCCTCGGAGAACAACTCGGAGCGATCGCCGGTATGCTGATCGGATCCATCGCACTGCTGGGATTCTTCTGGAAGTGGCGAACCGACCTTAGCAGTGAAGATCGCCTGACACGCGACTACCTTTTGGCTGTGGTGCTTGGGCCGTTGTCGATCGCCGTGCTCGCTTCTTTGGCGACTGGCGGAATGATTCGCAGCATGCTCGGGGCACCGATCTGGATCTTCTTGCCGGCACTATTGGTGATGTGCTTTGAACGCCGTCGGCAAGACCCACTTACCTGCGGCAGGCTTGCAGTGGGCTGCGCGTGCCTAAGTATTGTCTTCGCGGCCATCGTCGGTTCACGCAATGTGTACGGAACGGCCATGCGCGAGAAGTACCTGCGCGTCGACTATCCAGGGAATCAACTTGCCGACGAAGTGCAACTGCGCTGGCAATCGGTAGCCAGTACTGGGCAGCCTCCCACGATCGCTGGATCGTGGTGGCCGGCCGGCAATGCCTCGGTGTATGCCGATAGGCCGGTCGATGTCTATCCCGAATGCGACCCTCGATTCGCACCCTGGATCGATGAAACAAACATTCGCGACCAAGGCGGTGTCATCGTATGGGAAGATCCAGACGATCGGCCTGCCCAAATCGAAGAATGGCTATCCCGCTTTCCGAATGCGATTGTCCAGAAACCGATTGAAATCCGGCATGTAAAAGCCCCTGCGATGGATCCCGTAAAGATAGGCATCGCCATCATTCCTCCGAGCGACATGGGGAGAACAAACACTACCCCTGAAATCGCGAATTCCGCCAACTCTACGGCGTCGGAAACGAAATAGCTCCTCACTCTGCCAGACTGCGAACACACCCTGAACGCGTGCATTTCAGAGGCGATCAATTACCTTGGCTTCCTCCGCGCGGCGACATGGCTCGGCTTCGAGAACAGTAACCCTTGAGCATCTTGCGAATCGGGCATGTCCCATTTTGCATTTTCTGAATCGGAGGCTGTTTTCCTTCTAGATTTGGTGCGATAGCTTCCGATATCACGTGAATTATTATGTAAGTAAAATTTTATAAAATTTTATTGACCCGATTCGCAAATAAGCGCAAACTAGGGTCAACCATCTCCTCTTGGGCACCTACACCCGAAAAATCCCTTTTCCTAATGAGTCTTCGTACGGCAATCTTTTGTCGTATTTGAGCCATCTATTCTTATGCCTTTATCTACTAGGTACGCACTATGATTTCGACTCGATTTCGTTCGTCACTGAACGACCAACAACGCGGGTTTACTTTAGTGGAACTGCTGGTTGTGATTGCCATCATCGGTGTATTGATTGCCCTCTTGTTGCCAGCTGTGCAGCAAGCACGCGAAGCTGCTCGGCGGATGTCATGCACCAACAACATGAAACAGCTCGCCCTGGCATTTCATAACTATCACGACACGTTCCAGAAATTCCCGATGGCAACCAACTGCAACATCAATGGTGCCGATCCCGGTCACTCCAGCAATCGCCGGGTTTCCTTCTTTCACCTGATCATGCCGTTCATTGAGCAAACGGCCTACTACGATCAAATCATGCCTCGTATTGAAAACGACGAGTTCCCAGGCGGCTGGCCCACGAGTGTCCGAAATATCGTGTTCGACGCATTCATCTGCCCTTCAGAGCCTCTGGATGACAAAGTCGAACAACAGGGTTTTCATGGAAACTACGTCGTCTGCAATGGTTCCAGCCATACCAACAGTGGTGCCACTAAGACCGACGGGATGTTCTATCCTCGCAACAATACTGGCTTCGAGGACATCACCGACGGAACCTCCAACACCGCGATGTTGGGCGAAATTCGCCTTCAGGAGGATAGCATTGCCGCGTCCGGAACCGGCAACGTTGTTTGCGGTGGAACGCATGACCTGCGAGGTCGGTACCACAATCCTTACCACGGCAACATCTACTTCACGACGATGCGTGGTCCTAATACGGACGTGGGTGATGCCTTGCAGTACTGCAACGGAACGCCGATCGCCCCGTGCCGTCAATGCGTGAGTTCTAATATGGAAACGCACATCCGCAGCTATCACCCTGGTGGCGGACACATTGCACTGGCTGACGGCTCGATTCGCTTCATTCCCGATACAGTGAACCAGACCGTCTTTCAGGCAATCGGTTCTCGCAACGGCGGGGAAGTCGTCGAACTGCCGTAAGTCGTGTTTGTTTCCCTAACCAGACAAGGCCAACCAAAGATAGTTGGCCTTGTGTTGGTTTCACCCTGAGTTGCAAGAAAGTACTTATAGCATGCGCGCTTTGATGATTGCCCTTTTTGCCGTTACCTCTGCGATATCCCTTGTAGGATGCACGGCCTCTGAAGAGTTTCCCAAATATCCTGTAACGGGAACCATCACCTACGCTGGCAAGCCAATTGAATCAGGCTCGATTGTGTTCGATCCGGTCGATGGCATAGGACCATCGTCCATGGGAGGAATCGAAAACGGTGAGATCAAGGCCGAGGTGACCGCTGGTGAGAAGATCGTCCGAATCAGCGCGGTCCGTACGTTGGAAAAGAAAGACCAGTATGGCGAAGCGATCACCGAGTCTTATATCCCGGATAAGTACAACGGCGCGTCAAAGCTTCGCGAGACTATTTCGGCAGATGGCGAAAACAAGCTGGCCATCGAACTTGAGAAATAGATCGAGTCAAACAAGGTGAGTTACGGCTGAGACTGGGTGCTCATGCGATCGTGAAACTCGCTTCCCAGCGACAGATTCGAGAATCGCTGGTGCCAAGTTTGCACATCCGTATGAACTTGTCGCATGGCGGCTTCTGGGCTATCGCCGGTGGCTTCAAATCGCTGCGAGTATTCAGACTGGCCAATCTTGATCGCGACCGTGCAGTGAAAGCGGTAGACTCGAGGTGAATTGCCCCACGATTCTAATCGATAGTAATTCGCCCCAAGTTGATCCAGTTCGGTCTGGATATTCTGTGTTCCCTGAGTAATCAAGCCGGATGGTTGGCTGCCCGGTGCCGTCAGGCGATCACTCGGCAGCGGAAGGTCTTGAATTGGATTGCCCGGCGAAGAAGCAAACGCGGTAGCACCTTCTTCCCGCGAGATCACTTCGGACGGTACCTCGAAGCTCGCGCGTTGAAACTCCGGTTCGCTCGACATCGTGGGCTGTTGGAAGTCCGCTAACTCCGTCATTGGTGACAGCGTAGGAGCAACAGCAGGCTGGTGCGGTGCCGGGGCAGCCAAAGGAAAGCTCGATGGCTTCAGGACCGGTAGAGTAGGCGTATCTGCGGCAGCTTCTTCTTCTGGCCAGAACCCCTTGAAAGCTCCTTGTACCCCCTCAGGCATGATAGCAAGCACAGGAAGGCCGACCAAAAAGGTGAGAACAATCAGGGAGCGAATGGTTGTAAATTCTGAATTCACAAGGGCTTCTTTCGCGTAGGTCCATCTACTGAAGTCCCTTATCGTAAACCACCCTGGCAATCTGGGGAATAGGGATTTGACTGGTCTCGTTCCGTGCAGCCGCGCATAAAAAAACCGGCCGCCTGAGTCCAGGCGGCCGGTCTCCGGAACGGAGTTTTCAGCGAGTTGATCTCTTTCGAGAGGCACTACAACTCGCGGAAGCTTAAGCGTCGTGTTAGTCACGTTCGCGACGTTCGCCGTCACGTTCACGATCCCCTTCACGAGGACCGCGAGGACCGCGTTCGCCGTCGCGTGGACCACGAGCACCTTCAGGGCGCTCGCCATCACGCGGGCCGCGGAACTGAGGTCGATCCCCTTCAGGACGACGTTCACGCATTTCGTTCAGCGTCTTACGTTGTTCTTCGTTCAAGATCGACATGAACTTCTTCTGCATTTCTTCTTGCAGAGCGCGAACTTCACGACGTTGTTCTTCGGACAGTTCCAGACGTTCCAGGACGAAAGGAGCCATCATCATCATGCCAGCATTCATACCCTCTGGACGTGGACCAGGTCGGTCACCATCTCGTGGAGGACCTGGGCGATCACCTTCACGTGGTGGCCCCGGACGGTCGCCATCACGAGGAGGACCAGGACGTCCGCCTTCGCCGCGACGCATTTCTGGACGATCACCTTCACCGCGCGGTGGGCCGGGTCGGTCACCTTCACGTGGTGGACCAGGACGATCGCCAGGACCGCGGGCAAAGGCCTTCATCAATTCTTCCTTGGTGGTGACGCCATCTTTGTCGGCGTCGGCACGTTCGACCATGGCAGCAGCACGACCTTCGCCTGCTTCTTCCTTGGTGATCTTGCCGTCTTTGTCTTTATCGAGAGCATTCATCAGGCGCTCGATCATTTGTTCTGGGTTGAACTCGCGTGGGCGATCCCCTTCGCGCTGTTCCCCTTCACGAGGTCCACGTGGACCACGTTCGCCGTCTTGGGCGTTGGCCGTGGTGAAGGCCACACCCACCATCAACAGCGAAAGCATAGCTAAGGAATGTTTCCAAACGATCTTCATGGTTCTTTTCACTTTTGCAGAAATGGGGAGACAAGTAGGTTGGTGAATCACGAACTCACACGCGTGACTTCGTGCATTACGAATTTTGTGGTGGTGGCCCTGGAGGACGACCGCCAGGACCTCGACCCGGTCCCCGCCCACCCGGAGGCGGACCTGGGCGTCGCATATCGCGTTCATCAGGAGTTGCCCCTAGAACGATATCAAACGAAGCCGCGAACTCATTCATTTTCGAATCGGGAATCGGTTTGAAATCGGTCATCAGGAGCTCGCGTTTTTCCGGATCGCGAACTTGGGAAAATACCCCGTCACGCTTGTTTCCTTCAAAGCCGCGAATCATCAGCTGAGTGGTTAACAGCTCTTTGTCCCCTTGCTTCACCTTGATGTGAATGTGGGGTGCAGGACGACCGGGGTAGGGGACAGGCTTAATGGTGCGGAAGCGGTATTCGCCGCTGCTTCCGGTGGTAAACCGACCGAAGCCTTGAAAGTTTCGGTCCTGTTGTTCTTGTTTTCCGCTGCTGTCGCGGGTGTGCAAATAGACGGCATTGGCATCGCACTGCCAAATCTCGATGGTGGCATCCTTCATCGGGCTACCACTCTTGTCGAGGATCCGACCCGTCAGATGGGTAATCTCCCCAACAGCCGGCGTGGTGCTGTCTTTGATGATGATCAGGTCATTATCCTGATCCAACGGCAGCTTATCGGGGTAGAAAGGCCCTTCCGTGAGAAACGGCGTCGGTTTGAGCAGTTCCTCGGCAAACAGGCCTGGGGTGGTGAAAAATGCCGTACCCATCAGCCCCATGAATGCCCGACGACTGCTACCAAAATGCAAACTGCGATGCATGGAAGATCCTCTATTCTGGATGAGAAACAAAGCACAGAGATCGAGAGTTGCTCGTTCTCTAAAGGCATTCAACCATCGAACAGTCCGTAAGTTTCGCTTGCTACTAAAAAAGCCGTTGAAATGAGCGGGAAACCGATCTAATTGAACATTTACGGAGTAGAAACCCACTCCGGCTTAACACGCGTCGTTTCAAATGCCTGGGCCGGGTCATAGTGCGAATTCAAACCCGGCACAGCGGCGTCCATCTCATGTATCCAATCGCGAAGCTGTTGATGCAGTTTGTCTCGCATCGCTGGCATCGACTTGGAAAAACCGTTTTGCCGCCCAGGTCACTCCTCAGGTTGTACAGTTCGATTCGATGTCCGGCGGTGCCGCATCAAAGCGATCGCCAAAGAACTCGATCAGCTTGAAATCTTCCACGCGTATCGAAGGAAGCCGGCCAACGGCAGATACCAAGTGGAAGGAAAAAGAACGAGATCGAGAAGCAGGCTCAATTCTCGTCCTAACTCGCCCGCAATGCAACTTATGCAGACGGCGAACTCTTCGGGATCGCCGCTAATAAGAACGAAGCGGCTGCTGCCGTGAAGACTGAGTAATCGAGTGGTGACTTGATGCCGGTCGCGATTGTCATCGTCACGGCAAAGACCAGCAGTAGTGTGCCTGATGCGATCGCGAACCAGCGCAGCTTCCAGCCGACAAGCAGGCCGATGGCGATGATCACTTCGGCGATCGTCGCCACCCAGCCCAGCGGCGCGTGAAGTGCCGCTGGAGCAAACCAGTTCAATAGGGCCACGTACTCGACAAACGGATCCCACGCGCCCCAGGCCACGCCTGACTCGCCCGGCGCACCCCACACGCCAAAGCGATCGGCCACAGCGGAAAGAAACGAGGCGGCCAGTGCTACTCGAAGAAAGACTTCCGCTAAGAAAACATTACGATCGCGCGTCAGTTGCATGAAGTATTTGCTCTGTTTAGGAAGAGGCTCATTTGTTCGGTATGGGATTCTACGGCCTGGCCATTGGTGCAGGAATCACCAGCTCTTTCGCATCGCGTGGATGAACGACGACTGCGATTACGCGTGTTTTGGCAACAGCCTGGGGGTTCTTACCCACACGGTGCAGGCACCCGGTCGGCTCGTAAAAAGTCTCTCCCTGTTTGAAGACCTTCGTTGGCTGGTCGTCGATCCCAAGTTCGTATTCACCTTCCAGCACATAGCCGAAGACCGGGCCCGGATGTCGGTGCGGCATCCCCTCGCCGAGTGGTTCGAGTTGAACTTCGACAACAGATACCTTCGCGTCGTGCCCGTCGAGTTTCTCGACGATGTCTTGCGCTGAGATCGGAACAACCGTGGGCATGCTCGTGTGCTGGGCGGCAAGTAGGCCGGCGGTTCCCAGAAAGATACCTACGGCCAGGGTGAGAATGGTGCGAAACATGGTCTGTTTTCCCTGATTGCATGAGGTGTAAAACACGGCTTACCATGACCAGACGAACTAAGGACACGGAATGTGACAGGGGAGATCAAGTTTTCAAAAAGATTCCTGTCGACGCAGATTCGCATTGCATTTCTCGAATTCCTGGCGGAAACCGACTAAACTAGGCCCCAGATTAATCCCACCTCGTAAAGGCCTGCCATCATGACGAAGCTTACCCGTCGCCAATTCACCACCACGACTGCCGCAGCCGTCGCATCTCTGGCTGCCAATGTGCATGCTGCACCTGCTGCCGCTGGTTCCAAAATTAAGATCGGCCAGATTGGGACCTCTCATGCCCATGCTTCCGGAAAGATGGAAGCGATGCGATCGCTTTCCGATACGTACGAAGTGGTAGGCCTGGCAGACGTCGATATCGAACTGGCCAAAAAGGGTGTGCAGCGGAAGCCATACGAAGGCCTGCCGGTGATGTCGATCGAGCAGTTGTTAAGCACGCCTGGTCTGCAAGCTGTCGCGGTGGAGACCGAAGTACGGCAACTCGTTCCCACGGCCAAGCAGTGCATCGAAGCTGGTATGCACATTCATCTCGATAAGCCGGCAGGCGAGTCGCTATCGGAATTTCGTGAGCTGTGCGCCGCGGCGGATGTGAAGAAGCGAACGATTCAAATGGGTTACATGTTGCGGTACAACCCCGCGTTCGAGCTTCTGTTTCAAGCGGCACGCGAAGGATGGTTGGGCGAGATCTACGAAATCGATTCGATGATGGGAAAGCTGGCTTCCCCAGGTCTGCGAAAAGACCTGGCCCAATACGAAGGGGGCGGCTTGTTTGAACTTGCCTGCCACTTGATTGATGCGGTGGTGACGATCCTAGGTAAACCGGACGAAGTGATTGCTTTCACCAAAAGAACACAGTCCCCAGAGGACAGCTTTGCCGACAACCAACTGGCTGTGCTCGACTATCCGAAAGCCACCGCCACTGTCCGCTGCAACCACCTCGACCCGTTCGGCTTCCCTCGTCGTCGATTCCAAGTCGCCGGATCAGGCGGCGCACTAGAGATCAAACCACTGGAGTCCGGCGAGGTCGATCTCTCTTTGACCGAAGCCCATGGCGAGTTCAAGAAAGGAACGCAGCACCTTACCTTGAAACGTGAAGGGGGTCGTTACGATGGCGAATTCACCGATCTGGCCAAGGTCATCCGCGGCGAGAAAGAACTGGCCTGGGATCGCCAGCATGATTTGGCCGTGCATGAAGTGGTGTTAAAGGCCTCGGGTATGACGGTGTCCGATCGTTAAATCATTCGGCCCAAGAACCACAACGAATTTCCCGGCAAAATCACCTTCCTACCATCCAGACAAGAATGATCTACTCAAACTCTCAGCCTTCTGGCTATTCCCGACGTAGTTTCCTGAAACATGCCCTTGCCGTCTCGGCTACGTTGGGCATAAGCGAATCTCTCTTCGCTCAAGCCAAGAACGAGCAGCTTCCCTTTGAGAAAATTGACTGTGAAGGAGCTTATGAGGGACACCTGCAAGGTGTTTGCGCCGATGAGGCGACGAACATCTACTGGTCGTTTACTACAAAACTTGTGAAAACAGACTCGCAAGGAAAGATCTTGCGGCAGGTGAAAGTACCCACGCATCATGGTGATTTATGCCACCACGACGGGAAAATCTATGTCGCGACCAATCTTGGCGAATTTAATCAGCCGGCCGGTAAGGCCGATTCGTGGGTGTACGTGTACGATGCCAGTTCGCTAGACCTGCTCGCCAAGCATCCCGTCCAGGAAGCGGTGCATGGGGCCGGAGGAATGGAATATCACAACGGGCGATTCTTTGTCGTTGGTGGTTTGCCAGGCAACATCGAAGTGAATTACGTCTACGAGTACGACCCGGACTTTAAGTTTCTCAAACAGCACGTTATCGAGAGTGGGCAAACGTTTCTGGGCATTCAAACGGCTGCGTATCACGACGGCCACTGGTGGTTTGGCTGTTATGGCACACCGCAAGAACTGCTGAGAACGAACGCCGACTTCCAAGAGCCGAAGCGATTTCCCTACTTCGCATCGTATGGCATCGTACCTGTCTCGCCTGGCAAGTTTCTCATTGGCCGAGGCAAGAAGGAATCAGCAGGGCAAATCGGCTGGCTTGTGCCTGCTACTGCCGATAAAAACGCAGGAATGAAGGATGTCAGCAACTAACGTTGGCTGACATCCTTATGTTCAATATTACTGCTGGCTGAATGTCTGACCACGCAGTTCGTCGCCACCTTGGAAGTCGGTGGGCTCGTCCAAGCCGCCGGTAAGAAGCAGACCATCGATCTTGGCGTGCGCTTTGGCAAGTTCACCCAAGGCACTGATGTACTGCAGGTTCGTATCAAAGTACGTCCGCCGGACGATCAACACCTGAATGAACGAGAACTCGCCAGCGGCGTATGCTTGTTCAGAAAGGTCAAGCGTTTGCTTTGCCTTCGGCAGGATCTGCTGTTCGTACCGCTGGACAGCGACTAAGGCCGAGTCGTATTCCTTGGCAACGCCGGCCAGACGAGCTTTCAGCGACATCTCGATGCGTTTCACGGCATGGGTGGCTCGGCAGTACTCGCGATAGGCAGCCGAGACGTTGCCGCTGTTGTCGTTAAAGATCGGAATCGGAGCACCAACAGTCACGTTGATCATACCGCTATTGGTGCTGTTATCATGCCCAGCCTGAATGCCAGCAAGAATGTTGGGAATGTGCTGCACCTCTTGCCGAGTCATGTTCGAGCGGGCCTGGTTTACTCGGCTGTAGCTGGCGTGTAATTCCGGACTATTGCCCAGCAAATCGCTATAGATAGAATCCCACTCGAGGTTTCCGACCTGAGGATTCAATTCGCCAGCAAGGGAACTGCGTTCCATATTGGGTACGCCGGCGGTGGCAGCCATCTCTTGCCAGGCAGCATCCCAAGCAAACTGGGCCTGTTGTCGCAGGACTTCGACTTCATTCAACTGAATTTCCGCTTGAAGCTGATCGGACTGCGAAGCTTCTTTTGCCTCGAATCGCTTCTGGGCGAGCTCAGCCCCTTTGGCAACCACTTCATGAAAATTATCGATGACGTCGATCCGGCGTTGGGCGACCAGGGCATCGACAAACGCCAGGCGAACGTCCGTCAGCACGCGGTAACGCTGCGATTCAACGTCCCACTTCTGGGCTTCTACAGCATGACCAAGGACATTTCGGTTAAGGTCTAACTTGCCAGCGGTGACGAACTCGCGATCGACCGTTACCAGGTGCTGATCCGTATTTTGATCGGCCAACTGGCTTCCCGAATAACCGACGATAGGGTTCGCCGAGAGACCCACCTGATACCGGTAGTCGGAAGCAGCCTGAGCCGATGCTGAGATCTGACGGATCGTGGGATTGTTGGCCAAGGCCAGGTCTTGCAGCTGGGCAAGGGTTAGACCTTTTCCTGCAACCGCCGGCAGAGCAGGCACTTTGGTTGCCTGAGCAATTTCAAACGCAGGGATCTCTGCAGGATCTATCTCGGAAGGCAGGATGTTTGTGGGTTCCAACACCGGTGGCTGAATCACCGAAATCGGTTCTTGATGATCGACCAGCTTCACATCCGACTTCGCTTCCGATTGAGAGATCGGAGCTGGGCTGACCGGTACGATCTCTTCCGCGTAGGTTGCTGGCTTGGCATAAGGGAGAACGCAGCCAGTCAATGACGGAACTGCCAGTACCAACGACCATTGCCAAACGTTTAGTTTCCCGACTGCCATGCGAACACCTTCCTACTAGCACTGCCAGCACCGATGCATTCGGTAGAACCGGCGTAATACGTGTAATAGAAAAGTCGGCAACGGCTGGAGAACCAAATCAGGGAATGTTTCTGGCAAACGGGGATCGTTAGGCGGGCAGCGTTAAGCTGTAACGACGGCTGGCGATAGCACTACTATCGCAATACATCGTAATCGATCTGCACGAGACCTTGTCCAAACGTGTGCGAATGTTTCACCCTTAGTCGCGTGTCGCGACCAATATGGGAAACCAGTGGCAGGCCCTCTCCCAGCAGAATTGGCTGGACGAACACCTTCAGCTCGTCGATCGCTCCGACATGCAGAAACGACGCGGCCAGTTGTCCGCCACCAACCAGCCAGACATCTTTGCCTGGCTGTGAATGAATCCAACGGACGAAGTCCGACACCGGCTGTCGAACCACTTCCGCATGTTGGCATTGCAGTAGCTTGCGCGAGAAGACGAAGTTCTTCTTCTCGGCATAGGGGTAAGGGCCAAAAGTTAATACCTGTTCGTACGTGTTGCGGCCCTGGACGACAGAATCTATCGATTCGAGGAAGGTCGCGAAACCAAAGTCCTCGTTCCCCTCGGCTTGAATAAGCCAATCGATGGCTCCATTGGGCCGTGCGATGAATCCATCCAGGCTGGCCGTGACGAAATAGACGATCTTTCTCACAGAATCTCTTCTCCTTGAGCGCTGTGTCTTACAGACGCATCGGAAACGGGTGCAGCGAATCCTTGAACGCTCACTACGTCCGCTGGGAGAAACGGTTCGGCATGGCTGGATGATTGTCTATCGCATCGGCGACATTGGATTAGAGGTGCTAGCCTTGGGTGTTGGAATTACCAACCGTTGAGGATAGTTTTTTACCTGGGCAAGTTCCCAAGTGCTGCTGGATTGGCTAGACCTCATTATCAAGGTAGGCCAGCGGTCATCAAGGATGGAAAAAAAAGCTGGACCAAGATAGAAGCCCAAATAGTCATGCAACTGCATGTGTTCAGAGCCTGCTAAAATCGCTCCTTCGGCTTTGCCAGTTGTGGGATTGTGAAGCGTGAGATAGTCAATTGCAATGGCCGAAGTAAATTCATTCGATGTGATACCGGAAAGAAATTCTTGTTGAGTGAGAAATCGTCCTTTCTCTTCGCGCTGACTTTCTAACATTTGGACTGCTTTAACCAATTCGAGACGCCCATTGTGTTGATAGCGAATTTGAACCGCGAGATACACATGGCTCGAAAATCCAGAGGTCATCAACCAGGCCTCGTCCAGGTCCCACATGGCAGGAAACACGGACTGTAGTGTTACGTTAAATGGATCAGTTGAACCATCGAACGCTTGATTGATTTGATCTTCCAAAAGTACCACGCATTGGGGTGTATGTTCCTGGTAGATGATTCGCTCGGCCATGCGTCTGTAAGTTTCACGAAAGTTGCGTTGTTGGCCTGTCTGTTCTTTCAACAAAGCATCAATCGACGAGACGACGTGTTGGCTTAACTGCCGTTTCAAACTCCTGCGTAGGCTTGGGTTCGTATCACCGATACTGGTTAGCATTTCCTGATACACGTCGTCCGGGACAGGGCTCACATGGCCTAAGAAGGCTTGAAATACGAGATACCGAAACTCTTCGATCTGGACAAAGGTAAATGAATCTTCAATCCGTTTGTCCAAAGATTGTGTCGCCATTGCCCGCAGTAGTTGTAGGTCTTTCAGGGCAGAGTCGTTGTCGCCTTGATGGATTTGAGCTAGCGCATGGACGGCTGCAAACCGGGCGACTTGCTCGTTCCAGTGACGGTACTCCAATCCGTCGACGAGCACGCTGCTGCGTAGTTTCAAAAACTCCTTCTCATGTCGGTCGACATATTCGAGTACTTGCGATGTTTGTGGGAAACCAGGCAGGAAGATTTTCAATAGATAGTAATCTCGACGATCGATCTTCGTGGGAACCGGTTGGATTTGGACCTTTGCCTCTCGTTCGGCTTTAAGAACCCAATCCGGCGAATCGTCCTCCAATAGCGCTAACATCAGAGCATCGTGAACCAGGGCAGCGTCATTCTGCAAGCGCGGGGCAACGTCTTCCTGAACCTCGAGTATGACCTGGTATTTCGCACGCAGGCTGGCAAGGCGCTGCTGCGCGCGAAGATCGGCTAGAAAGAAAAGTGTGCAGGCAATCGTCAGCACCAAAGGGCCTGCGACGACAAGCTTCCAGCCCCTCCAACTTTTCGCACTTTGCTGACGGTTTCCTTCCTCGTCTTTACGCGGCCACAGACCGGCCACCGTGCCGACCAGGATTCCCAAAATAAAACCACCGCATGAGGTGACAATCATGAACTCGTAGACGACCTCCAACATGCCAAAGATCGTGACGCCGTATCTAAAAAGGAGGTCTGCTCGATGTTTACTTGGATTAAAAGCAAAGCTTGCCACGATTGCGGGCAGGACGATACCCACAGTAATTAAAAAGACCGCGCCTACCAGCTTCCAGCGAAGCTTCAAAATAAGCATGGCGATACTGAAGCCGACAATCGCCCAGGCAATCGCAAATAAAGTTAGCAGAATGAGATAAGCGCTCATGGGGTGAGCTGGCGTGGGGTTTGAAGGTCGAGAAGAGCAGGGGGCATTGCGGTTGAATTTAGAGCAAAACCGCAATTCGGGCGAGTAAAAATCGGATTAGTTTTCATCTTTTACTCGGGATATCTGATGCAATCAAAGAGGGGGCTTTGCGGAAGTTCGCCTGATAGATTAAACCGGAGTATAGAGGCATCATTCCTGGTATTCCCTATCAAAGGAGATACGTTATGGACGGTCTTCATGCATTAGGATGTAGCAGCGCAATCGCAGCCGCGAACGAAACGTTCGATTCTGAAATGAGTCGTTTGAAGCAGTCGCTCACCCATGCCACCTCGGTGGAAGAAGAAGCGGCAATTGAACAGCAAATGCGCGAATGCGAATCGCGCCATCGCGACCTGCTTTCGTCCCTTCAGCGATCTCTTTCTTAGCGCAAACTGTTCGACTGCTTATTGTCGAGAGAAACTACTTGAGGACAACTTTCAGGTCGTCCTTCTTGTTTCTTGTATGGTTGAAACGGATCGTGTTATTTGCTCCATACTTTCCAGGCCCAATACCCGGTCACGGCAACAGACGTGAATGCGTAAACACAACAGACGCTGGCGGAAAGCAGAGACAAAAACATCGAATCACCTCACAGCATGATTTGGGGAAACGCATAAGAGGACGATCCTGGTAGTTCGCCGCTCTTGCTCCTTGGAGACATCTGTGCTGGGGATAGGTGACATCTATTTTTTCGGCGAAGGGCCTGTACCCGTCATTAATTGACAAACTGGACCCCAACCTGCCACCAGTGAGGGGACGACGCTATCTTCGTCATAACCGGTATCTTTCACCGTTTAAGCAGCAACCGGACCTAGGGAAGTTCGAAATTCAGGCAACCATTTCCTGTTTTGAGCGACCTTTACCAAGAGAGCAAGCCGGCTCTCCTTTAGCTGTCTTTCTCCGAGTGGTTTCATGTCTAAACTCTTCACGTCCCTGATTGTGCTGCTATTTGTAGGATTCGGTGTGGCCTTTCTGGGGTATGGGATTTACCAACTGGATCAGGCCAGCCGAACCACGCAGTGGCCAGCCGTCCGTGGTGAAATCCTTGAGTGCAAACTACGCTCGCATACCCACGATCATAAAGAGACGTGGGCCTGCTATGTGAAGTACGCCTACGACATCGACGGGCAAATTCACGAAGGGGACCGCATCGCCTACGGCTACGGCGGCACCAATAACAAGAAGATGCACTCAAACCTGCAAAAGAAGCTCAGTCGGTCTCGCTATGTTCGCGTCTACTTCGACCCAGGCAACCCGGGAGAAAGCACTTTAGCAACCGGCATCCATCGCAGTGCTTATATGCCGGTCCTCTTTGGTGGTGCCTGGTTGGCGTTTTGCGGTGGCATCTTTTCGTTGATTTACTTCGGGGGTTCTATCAAAAAGATTCCCGAGCGTTTGGCCCGGATAAATCATCGATCCCTGAATCTCGTTCACTAAGAGGCTGACCATGTCGAAAGAAATCATTGCAATGCTGGTGATGGGTGGTTTCAACTTGATTGGATTGTTGATCGTCGGCTACGGTTTGCGAGACCTCTATCGTGCCTGGCAGACATGCTCGTGGGAGAAAACCGCAGGACGCCTGATCGAAGCATGCATCGACGAGAAGACGCGTACCAACAATAAGTCCCATCGGAGCGTGTTTGAAGTCAAAACGACCTATACCTACGACGTGTGCGGACGCCCATTTGAGGGGACCAGTATTGCCCCTAGCTACATCCCGACCAGTGAGCAGAACGATCACGAAAAGCTGCTCAATACCTTGAAATCTCTCCCAAGTTTGAACGTCTATTACGATCCACTCCGCCCCGAGAAATGCACCTTAGTACCTGGCGTCGATGGGGGGACATTTGCTCTACTGACCATCGGCATCATGTGGCTCGCAGTCACCTTAGGAATCACCGGCATGATCTTCTTGATACAAGGGGGCGATCCCGATTTGATTCAGAGTATCTCGATGGGTTAAGTCGGTTAATCTGCCCACGAATCCCCTACCTGAAAATCGTTTCGTGAGCCATCCCGAGGCACCGCCGGCAATGCTACAATAGAAAGTAGGTGGCGGACGTTTGCCGGTCGATGGAAAGCGACCATCCGCTGAGCAATCTTACACCGGTCTAAGCCGACTATTGGGGAAGGAAACAGTATCATGATTCGCAGCGCACTTATTGCCCTGGACAATTCTCCCTCCAGCAAGACCGCATTAGACATGGCGATCTCCTTCTGCCAGCGCTACGCGGCCCGCAACGAAGGTAAGACCGATATCATCCATTTGTCCGGCGTTGCCGTGGTGGATATCCCCGGCATCAAAGCACCCACTAGCTTGCCCATTGGGGCTGGTGCCTATAAGAAGCAACGAGATGACACGCTGATTTCCGAAGCGAAAGAACGTGCCGAAGAGATCCTGGGCGAATTCGAATCTCGCTGCAACGAAGCCGGGATTCCGCACACCTCCATCGGCAGCGAAGGCCTTCCGTACGAACAGATTGAACGCCATGCACTGCGTCACGACGTCATCTTGATCGGCCGAGATACCAATTTCCACTACGAAACCAGCGAAGACGTGGGTGCCACGGTTCGCAAACTGTTGGTCGACAACGCCCGACCGGTGATCGTATATCCGCAGAAGATGCCGGACAATCACCGAGTTGTTATCGCCTACGACGGCAGTGCCACCGCGGCACATGCCTTGCAGATGTGGACCCTCCTGGAGATCCGCGGCCCGCAAACTGAGGTTCATGTCGTCAGTATTTCCGACTCGGAAGATAAAGCTACACCACGCTTGGAAGAAGCGGCCCAGTTCCTCAAATTCCACGGAATCGATGCACAGTTGCACTTTGTGCCCAAAGAACGCCGCGTCGTGGAAATGTTGGCCGAGAAGGTGAAGGAACTAAGCCCTCGAATGGTCATCCTGGGGGCGTACGGTCGGGGCGGATTCAAGGAAACCATCTTCGGTTCGTCGACGAACAAGATGCTGGAAACAGCCAATTGCCCGCTATTTCTTTATAAGTAATTGCACGACCGAAACTCACGAAGACAGGCTTTTACCGCATGAGACGTCAACTTGGATTCGGAACTCGCCGCGGCCAAATCCCCACCGGGACCATTCTCATGCTGGTAGGGGCGATGGATATTTTGATGGCCCTGGGACTCTGGTTTTTCCTGGGCCAAGGGGACATGGTCTTTACCCTCTTCTTTGCCTTTATCGGCCTTTCCGGGCTGGGTATGATCGGCTTTGGGTTCATGCAAAACCTGAAATAGGCCGTAGCTCTCATGCCAAAGCGGCAGGAATCTCGTCAACGACGTCGGCAGATACTACACTAAGGGGGTCGGGAACTCGGTACCGAATTCTCCTATTTCAGCCCACTTTCATTGACGGCGTCTGCTTTGAGTCCAGCACCTCATAGTTCTGCACCTGCTGCTTCCCAAAATCAGACGATGATGCGTGTCTTCATCATCGTGGTGATTGTGCTGGTAATTGTCGTTATTGGCGGAACGATTCTGCTTGGTACGTCGAGCCATTCCGGCGAACAGTTTTCGCCTGATGGTTTCCAGCGTCGCCGATTCAGCTACTACGAAGCGCTGGGCATGCGGCTCACAGCGACCGATTACTTCAACAACACCGGCAATCTCGAGCTCAACCTCGTTAAAAACAAGTGGATTACGTCCACCGGCAGAAAGCCGAAAGACAAAGATTGGGTGACCGTATCGATGCTCACCCAAGGCACCTTTTACCAGAGTGACGCCGCGATCCTGATCGATTATCTCGAAATGTCGAACGCAACCGGGGCGATCGACCTCGATCGTTGGAACCAAGCCAACCCTGGTTACGCGGCCGTCATGTGGCCTGAGATTCAGAAAGTGGCTGAAGGGAACATGTACATCCTGATCCCCGACATCCTGCATCACATGTTGGATTTGAGCCGGCAGAAGAATAATCCACTGCCCCAGTCCTGGCTCGCCCAGGAAGATAAAACAGCGGCTCCCCCGGATGATCTAACGAAAGAAGAGAAAGCCGCCGGCGAGACTCGTCAGAAAACAATCGGCCAGCAAAGTCTCGATCCGTTCCTGGTTCAGCTGTATTTGACGGCGGGAAAAGCAGCTCAAGATGCCGAACAAACCAAGCGGGCACGTTTTTGCTACGAGCAAGTCCTTCGGTTAGCCCCAGGCACCCAAGAGGCACAGCAGAAGCTTGATCAGCTACCTGCTGTTGCCGAGGAAGAACCGGCCGAAGAAGAGGCTTCCGTCGAAAATGAATCGCCGGAAGATGAATCTAAAAAGTGATTTACGTCGACAACAACGCGACGACGCCCATGGCCGTGGAAGTCGCCCAGGCCATGAGCCAAGCCTACGAGTCGGCCTTCTTCAATCCTTCCAGCCAACATCAAGCCGGCCAAAAAGCACATCGTCGCCTAGATGATGCCCGAGAAACAATTCTCAATTTACTCGGCGCTGAAACGACCCGGTTTGCCAGCGATCGGTTGGTTTTCACCAGCGGAGGAACGGAAGCTAACAATCTGGCACTGTTCGGTCTGGGTAAGGAAACAAGCGGTCAGGTCATCATCTCGGCAATCGAGCATCCCAGCGTTTCCGAAGCTGCCGATCAGTTGGCCGCACGCGGCGGGAAAGTTCGTGTCCTGCCGGTCGATGGAAATGGTGTCGTCCAGTTCGCGGAGTTGGATCGTTGGCTTGTCGAACCAACGCGAATAGTAAGCGTCATGCTGGGGAACAACGAGACCGGTGTCCTTCAGCCAATTCGAGAAATCGCCGCAATTTGTCGTGATCGAGACGTTCCTTTGCATGTCGATGCCGTGCAGGGAATTGGCAAAATACCCGTAAATTTCCGTGAATTAGGGGCCTCAGCGATGACGCTGACTCCGCATAAGTTTCACGGTCCACGCGGAATCGGGGCATTGGTCCTCAACGATCGCGTGACGCTGAATCCCAGTATGTTTGGCGGCTCACAACAACTTGCCATGCGGCCAGGCACCGAAAGCGTGGAGTTGGCAATCGGCTTCGAACGAGCCTTACAACTCGCCATCGAAACGTTGCCCGAGGCCGGCCCGAACATGCAAAACTTACGTGATCGCTTGGAAGCGCTTCTCACCGACCTGATTGGTGCTGACCAAATTGTCATCATCGGGCGAGATGCACCGCGTCTTCCGCACACTTCAAACATTGCATTCCCAGGCATCGATCGCCAGGCGTTGGTAATGGCATTGGACATGGCAGGAGTCGCCTGTAGTACAGGCTCCGCATGTGCTAGCGGGTCTTCCGAGCCATCCCCAACACTGATCGCGATGGGCCTACCGGAAGGTGTCATCTCTGGCTCAATTCGCGTGAGTTTGAGTCGCTTCACGACCGAGCCAGAAGTCGATGAGGTCGCAAGTCGTATCTCCCAGTGTGTAAAGCGGTTACAAAAAAGTTAACCTTCCTTCTGCGAAGAGGAATCGAGGATGCGGTTACGAGATGCCTTGCTACGACATCCTGATACACCGTTTTTCGCTCGTTATGAGGGACTTGAAGAAGATACGGACGACAATCAGGACGATCCGTCGAACTGGGAAGTCGAGCCAATTGATTCGCCAATACTGCGGGAATCAGAGACGAGTGATTTCTTCATCGTTCGAGCCAAGCACATTCTTCCCGACGGAACCATTCACGATTGCTACATCAATCTGATGTTGCCAGAACGCGTGAGCGACTTTGTTTACGTCCTAAACGATGGCGAACTGAGCACTTGTTATCACCACGAAGTCGCCGGTGAAGTGATTTGTGCCGTACCGATTGATGCGTACGGCGACTACGAACTCTTTTATTCCCGAATAGCGCCCGATAGTGGAATCAAAATCTTGAAGAAGGGTCTCGAACTGGCCGATCAGAAGTCTTATATCGCAGAAGACCTGGGATACATTCTTCGCGATGAAAATCGCATGGCAGAAGCGGCCGAAATGTTCCAGATATCGGCCAACGAAGAGCCCACATCCCCATATATCTACTCGGAATTGGCGGCTTGCTATCAAGCCATCGGAAAGCTCGATCTCGCGAGCCAATACGAGGCCTTGTTGCGCAAGTCGACCTAATACACTGACGAAAACGTATCTCTTTTATTTGCAAAAGGTTACAGCGTTTTCAAAACGTTCTAAAATCGTCTCCCATGGCTAGTTTTCCCTGTGGAAAACCTCTATAATCTAGGCTTGGTAGATCGAACCTTCGGGATCGCGCCCTTGGTGGCTATCTGCCGCCCCTTTGGGGCTTAGGAGATTGCATTACGCGAACTCTGCCGATTGAGCTTTTCCCCGTTGTCTGACAGACACACAGACGGAGTTTCGGTGGTTACGGAGATCATCACCATTGCCTTGCCTTGGGTCCGCCAAGAGGACCCCGCCTACAATGGATCGATAAAACGGTCCATTGAGGGACTGCGCCCCTTTGTGGCAGGGCCTGAAAACCGCATGATTCAATCGGCGGTCGAAGCATTGAAGCACGACGCTTCGCAGTTCTCGCCGGTCGTGATCTACGGCCCTAGCGGTTCCGGCAAGTCGCATTTGCTGCAAGGCCTCACAGGCGTGCTCGTCGAGAAGGAACCTGACCTGAAGGTTCTCTCCGTAACCGGCAGCGATTTTGCCCGCGAGTATGGCAATGCCCTGCGACAAGAAACGGCCAGCAAGACGCGCACCGAGTTCTTCGGAACCGATGTACTGGTCATCGAAGACCTGCACGAACTGTTGCACTTCCCGTCGATGCAGCAGGTGCTTTTGCACTTGCTCGACGAACTGGAACGACGCGGTGCCGCGGTCCTGGTTTCATGCCGCGAAAACCCAATTGGCATGGAAGGGTTCTCGACCGAACTTCGCAGCCGTTTGTCGGCTGGTTTGCTGGTTCCGGTCGTATTGCCAGAGCAGGGAACCCGCGAAGTCCTGATCCAGGGGATCGCGACACGACACAACCGCCAAATCACCAAGATGGCCGCTCAGAAGCTGGCCGCGGCATTTCCGCATGGTCTGCTGCAGCTCAGCGGAATTGTGAACCGACTGATTGCTCAAACGGCGGCTAACCAAGTCATCGATACGTCGGTCGTCGACTCGCTTCTGGAAAGTGAGCACAACACGGCCAAAGTCAGTCTTCGTAACATCGCCAGCATGACGGCCAAGTACTTTCGCGTGAAGGTCGCCGACATGAAGGGGAGTTCACGGCGGCAAAGTATCGTTCAGGCCCGCAGCGTCGCTATGCTGCTGGCTCGGCAACTCACGGAAGAAAGCCTTAAAGCGGTCGGAAAACATTTCGGAGGCCGCGATCACACCACCGTCATGCATGCGGTGAGCAGTATGGAAGCCAAACTCAAGAAGGATGTCGCTTTGAGAGAAGCCGTACTCGAGCTGCGAGAGAGCATCTTGCAGCGCAGTGCGGTGTGAACCTCAGAGTGTGAATTTCGAAGCGGACCTCTCTGGTCTCCTCGCAGCTGAGGAAGAAACGGTGAGGGGCTTTGAAGAAGGTAAATGGATTAGCGAGGGTACCACTGGCACCCTGACTTTTCAGTCAAACACAGAAGAGGTAGTGGAAAAGGTGTTGGTTTTGTGTGCAAGGATGTCGACATCGTATCGCTTATCGACGCCACTTCAAACGACCAACACCGCTAGCGAACTTGTCGACGCTCAAGTGACAGGAAAACAACGGCTTATCGCCAAGTTTTTCACAACTCGACCAGCTTCGTTTGATTCGAAGATAACCGAGCGAAACGCACCTGAGAGATTACTTGTCGACAGCTCGCAGCGTCCCCTTACTACTACTACTCTTTCGAAAAACTAATAAGAAGACATTTGTTGGATTAACGAGCTCCATGAAAATCACTTTCGATCGCGAGAAGTTTCAGACGGCATTCCAGACGGCGGCCATGGTGGCACCTAGCCGTAGTCCCAAGCCGATCCTGCAAAACGTCAAACTCGACGCCACCGAAAAGGCCACCATCTTGATGGCTACCGACATGGAAATCGGGGTTCGCATCGAGGTGGAAGGCATTGAAGTCGAGCAGCCTGGCAGTATCGTTTTACCGGTGGCCCGGTTTGGTTCTATCTTGAAGGAGGTTCGCGATGAGCGACTCAGCGTGCAGCGGGAAGAATCACGGACAGTCGTGCAAGCCCAGCACAGTAAGTTCACATTGTCGAGCGAAGATCCCGACGAGTTTCCCACCGTGCAAACGTTCGCCGAGGGTAAGTACCATGAAGTATCGGCTCGGGTTCTCAAAGAACTGATTCGCCGTACCCTCTTCGCCACCGATACCGAAAGTGGCCGCTACGCACTGGGTGGTGTTCTGTTGGAACTGGGCGAGAACAGCATCACCGCGGTGGCAACCGACGGTCGCCGATTGGCCAAGATGGAAGGACCTGCCACGCAGGTCGAAGGTCACGGTAATACCGACGCAATGACGATCATCCCTTCGCGTGCGATGCAGCTGATCGAACGCAGCCTGACCGATCTGGACGCGACGGTACAGATCGCTTCCCGCACCAACGACGTACTCGTCAAAGTTGGCCCAGCCACGATTTATGCCCGCCTGGTCGAAGGGCGTTTCCCGAAGTGGCGCGACGTGCTTCCCGAAAAGCGCGAAGCGGCCCATATCGAGATGTCGGTCGGGCCAGCGTATGCCGCCCTTCGTCAGGCAGCCATTGTGACGTCCGACGAGAGCCGTGGGATCGACTTCACGTTCGGTCACGGTTCGATGGTCCTTTCCAGCAACACGGCCGAGGTGGGCGATTCTCGCGTCGAGATTCCGATTCCGTACGACGGTGAGAATGTCGAGATCACGATGGATCACCGCTTCGTGGCCGACTTCTACAAGGTGCTGGGTAGCGAAAGCAATTTCACGCTCAATATCCAAAACGCCGAAAGTGCTGCCCTATTCAGTACAGACGACAACTATGACTATGTCGTCATGCCACTGGCACGCGATCGGTAAGCTTTGCCAATCAGTGAGGATGTAGGTTAGGTCTCGACCTGGCCCGCGAAAGAGATAAACGGAATTACCAACATGAGCCAGCGTCAGCCAGGCAAGTTGCAATCGATCAAAGGAACCTTGGCCCAGTTGATGGTCCAAAAGGGTTATGCCCAGGTTCAGACGGCCGATGCCACACAAAAGGCCTGGGATGTCGCTGCCGGCGAGCGACTGGCCGAACATAGTGTGGCTGGCAATGTACAGCGTGGCACTTTGTTAGTCATGGTCGCCAATTCGACGATCAGCCAGATGATTAGTTTCCAGAAGCCCAAGATCCTTAAGTCGCTGCAAGAGCAACTGCCGGATCACGGGATCACCGATTTGAAAATCAAAGTGGGACGGATTGACTAAGATCCCACTGGTTCCCTCGCCCCCGAGGGGAGAGAGTTAGGTTGAGGGGCTTTTGAGTGTGCGATGTCACTTCGCCCAGCAACTGCTCTATGACCCAAGCTAACCAATAATAATTCACCTCGTTAACCGAAACAGTTAACCCCTAACCCTCCCCCTCAAGGGAAAGGGGACCGGAAAGAGAAACGAAAAGCGAATATGACCGAACCGAACGAACCTCAAGATCAACCGACTGGGGACATCGAAAACAAGGAAGCCGCACAGCAGGCCCAACAGGCCAAGGCCAAATCGGAATACGGTGCGAGCGATCTCGAGCACCTTTCTGACTTGGAACACGTCCGCGAACGTCCGAGTATGTACATCGGCGACCGTTCTACGCGTGGTTTCCATCATCTGGTGTACGAAGTGGTCGATAACTCGATCGACGAAGCGATGGCTGAGTTCGCTTCCAGTGTGATCGTGACCGTTCACAACGATAACTCGGTCACGGTGGAAGACGACGGCCGTGGTATTCCGGTCGATCGCCACCCGCAGCTTTCCGAACAAGTCGGCCGCGACGTCTCGACCCTGGAAGGGGTGATGACCGTTCTGAAGTTCGGCGGCAAGTTCAGCAAAGGGGCCTACCAAACCTCAGGCGGTCTGCACGGCGTGGGTGTGACCGTGGTGAACTTCCTGTCCGAGTGGTGTGAAGTCGAAGTCTATCGCGATGGTTTCGTCTGGCAGCAGGAATACGAACGGGGCGTTCCCCAAGGTCCGGTTCAAAAGGGTCAGGCAACCAAGAAGCGTGGCACCAAGACCACCTTCAAGCCTGACAGCCAGATCTTCAACGTCAGCAAGTTCAATCACGACACGCTGGCAAAGCGTCTGCAGGAACTCGCTTTCTTGAACAAAGGCGTGAAGATCATCTTCATCGATGACCGCACCCAAGAGAGAGACGAATTCATCTACGAAAAGGGGATCATCGAGTACGTCGAGCACCTCAACCGTGCCACCAACGCGCTACATCCAGACGTGATCTTCCTAAGTGGTGTTACCGAAGGGGTCGGTTACGAAATCGCTTTGCAGTACAGCGAAGAGTACACCGAAAACCTCCATTCCTACGTGAACAATATCAACACGCACGAAGGGGGTACGCACGTCTCGGGTTTCAAGACAGCCCTCACGCGTACGCTGAATAACTACGCCAAGAAGGAAAGCATGATCAAGGATCTCGCGCTTTCCGGCGACGACTTCCGCGAAGGTTTGACGGCGATCATCAGTACCCGCGTGCCAGAACCGCAGTTCGAAGGGCAGACCAAGACCAAGCTGGGTAACAGCGAAGTCGAAAGCTACATCAACTCGGCGTTCGGCGAGTTCATGACCAAGTACCTGGAAGAGAATCCCAAGGTCGCCAAGATCATCATCCGCAAGGCTTTGCTCGCCGGTCAGGCCCGCGAAGCGGCTCGTAAAGCTCGCGATCTACTGCGTAACCGCAAGGATGCCCTCAGCGGTGGCGGCTTGCCCGGCAAGCTGCGCGACTGCATCAGCAAAGAGATGGAGAAGTGCGAACTGTACCTGGTGGAAGGTGACTCGGCCGGTGGTTCGGCCGAAGGGGGACGCCTGCGAGATTTTCAGGCTATCTTGCCGCTGCGAGGTAAGATCATCAACACCTACAAGGCCCGAGAAGACAAAGTGCTGGCCAACGAAGAAGTTCGCAGCATGATCCAGGCCATTGGCGTGGGTATCGGGCAGGACCAGGACATCAACAAGCGTCGGTACAACAAGGTCGTGATCATGACCGATGCCGACGTCGACGGTTCGCACATTCGTACGTTGCTGTTGTCGTTTTTCTATCGCCAGATGAACGAACTGGTTGCCGGCGGGCACGTCTACGTCGCCCAGCCGCCACTGTTCCGCGTGGTGAATAAGAAGAACGTCTGGTACGTTCAGACCGAAGAAGAGATGAAGAACCAGTTGCTGGACAACGGTCTGGCGGATTGTGCTTTCGTCGACGAGAACGGAGACGTCATCGAAGGCGAGAACATGGAAAAGCTCTGTCGGGCACTCGCTCCGCTGGAAGAAGCGATCGTCGCTTTGGAACGCCGCGGCATTGGCCTCAAGATTCATGCCGTACGTCAGGACCCAGTCAGCCAGAAGTTGCCGGTCTTCCACCTGGTGATGGGTCGCGAAGAACATTGGTTCGCCACCAAGAAGGAACTCGATACGTACCTCACCGAACGCGGACTCGATGCCGAGCCAGACACCCAGATTCCTGATGAAGGGGAAGTAGTCGACGGCCAGGTTATCGATGAAGAAGCTTCTTCCAATGGTCAACCGAAGGAAGAAGAGTCCGCAATCGATGCCCCGCACATTGCTGAACTGCATGAAGTGCGAACGATCAACATCAAGCTGGGCGAGATCGCTGATCTCGGCTTCGATATCCAGTCGCTGATCCCGCAGGAACGTACCGGCAGCACCGAATCGCGTTATAAGCTGCGTCGCGGTGAAACGGAAACAGGCCTCGAAGACTTGCGTGGTCTTTTGACGGCTGTTCGTTCGGCCGGTGAACGTGGCCTGCAGGTAACTCGCTTTAAAGGTCTGGGTGAAATGAACGCGGAAGAACTTCGCGAAACGACCCTCGATCCGCAAAACCGAACGCTGATGCAGGTCACCATGAGCGACGCTTCCGCCGCCGACGATATGTTCCGTATCTTGATGGGGGACAAGGTTGAACCTCGCCGCGAGTTCATCGAGAAGCACGCGTTGGAAGTACGCAACCTGGACGTCTAATCGAATCGATTTGACACCGCTCGACGGGAAAGAAATGATAAGTGAGCCGATACGATCGGCTCCCTTTATTTGTGCCCTGAAGTGATTCCTAACTCAGTTGAGAAACCTCTAATGAACCGCATTGTGTTGTCGGTGATGGGCTTATTGTTGCTGACCTCAGCCATCGCTAAGGCAGAGGATGAACCGGTGTTGAGTTTCACCCCGGCCGAGCTTTACAAGCAAATCCGCGACCTGGGCTACCAGGAGATGAAAGAAGCCACCGAAGGGAAATGGATTGAAGTCACCGGCAACGTCATCTACTACGCCCACGATACGAGTCTTAAACGAATCACCGCCGCGGTCGGAACCAAGGAGGATTACATCCACTGTGGGATGTCGTCGGCGGACGAAGCTTGGGGCAAGGCAAACATCGGAGACAAGGTAACCGTCCACATGCGCTGGTCGACGCAGAATGGCCTGCACGGTGGCAAGTTTGTTATGGTGAAAGGAGGCCCGCCTCCTACGATTGAAGCTGCCGATTTGATGAGCCAGCTGAAACGTAATCGACGTGCCGCGCTGAAGAAGTTTCAAGACAAGTATTGCCTAGTCACCGGTAAGATTGCCAAGCACGATGATATCCCCGAAAAGTTCGACGATCTACATCTGCGAAGTATCGACTTCACCATGCTTCAGGGGCTGAAAGAGATACCAATCACGGTTCACTTCAGTCATGTCGATGTTTCGGCCCCTAACTCGCTCGAAGAGAACGACGAAATAACAGTGCTCGGGAAAATCAGAATTACCGACCCTCCCGTCAAAGGCGATCCCTACCCTGTGCATCTGGAAGATACCTCACGGGTTGATGGGGACGAGTAAAGCACATCTAAATTGGACTGAAGCAATGGCTTGTTTCCGCTTAACACTTGTCTGTCTGATTGGTTGGTTTGGTATGGTGAACTTGACCCATGGGCAGGTCCCACCCAAGATCATCTTCGATACCGACATGGATAGCGACTGCGACGATGCAGCTTGCCTGGCGATGTTGCATGCTTTAGTCGATCGCGGTGAGATCGAACTGCTGGGGACAATGATCTCGGCCAAGCATCCATGGTCGGCGGCCTGTACCGATGCGATCAACACGTACTATGGTCGACCTGATCTGCCAATTGGCGTTCCCAAAGGTAAGGCTGGCATTCAGCAAGGGTCGAAATATGCCGAGCAGATCGCCAAGGAGTTTCCGCACGATTCTCCCAAGTATGAAGATGTCCCCGACGCGACGAAGCTATATCGCCAGATCCTCTCAGCTCAGCCGGATCATAGCGTGACGATTCTGACCGTGGGGGACCTGACGAATCTTCGCTATCTGATCGAGTCAGAAGGGGACGACATCAGCTCGCTGTCAGGCAAGGAACTCGTACAGCAAAAGGTCGCTCACTGGGTATGCATGGGAAGTCGCTACCCGGCCGATCTGGATCCAGGCAAGTGGGGCAACTTTAAACCCGATGCCGAGTCGACTTTCAGGGCGATTGAGAAGTGGCCAACCAAGATCACATTTACCGGCGGAGGTAAATTCGCCGAGTTGGTTTCAACTGGAAAGCGTTTGAACGAGGTTCCCCAGAACAATCCAGTCCGCCGCGTTTACGAACTTTACTTCGGCGGCAAGGTGAAAGATCGCCACAGCGCCGACCAGATCTCCGTCATGGTCGCGGCCCGCGGGACAGGGTATCCTTGGAAGCTCGTTACCCAGGGACATAATCACATCTTTGCCAATGGAACGCACCAGTGGCAAACCGATACGGATGATTCCAAACATCAGTACATCTCGGCTCTGGCCGAAGGGGTCGATCCGGCAAGCGTGATCGATTCATTCAACCAGTTGATTCTTCATCAGCCAGAAGAGCGGCCTTAGATCGCTCGAAGCAAATGAGCGGTCGGTCCATGAAAAAAGGCCCAATCTTGCGATGGGCCTTCTTTTGATAACCAACCTGAAACGTTCGATTACAGCTTCGGTTGACCGGTTGGGTCTTCGTCGCTGGGGGACGTGGTCGACTCGTCCTTGGTTGCCTTTTTATCCGCCGTAGCATCTTCTGCTTCTTCCTTGCTCGGAGCCGGTGGCGGTTCCGCAGGAGTCACGATGCTCTTCTGGATAATCGTTGGCGGCTTTTCCACCACGCTGCTTGGAGCAGCCAGAGTTGGCGAAGGTGCAGCCGGTGGCAGGATCACACGGTTAGCCGAGGTTGCCGGGGCAACATAAATCGGATTGCCGAACGAATCCAACGGAATACGCATAGTCACCGTTCGCGGAATGCGTCGAGTATACGTGTACTGAACCTGCTTCGGAACCAGCTTGGTTTCCGTCACTGTGTTCGTTTCGGTGACCCACTTCTGGACCTGCACTTCGTACGGTTCGACCCGTTGTTCGTAGACCATTTTGGTCGTGCTGACAGGAACTTTACGAACGACTTCTTCCTGAACCCAGTCGCAGTACTTCACGGTGACCATGTTCTCGACCCGTTCCGTCACAGGCTTTTGAACGGTAACCGGAATCTGTTCGACTTGCTGGACTTGTTCGTAGCGAGTCACGTTGAACGGGATTCGGTTTACCTGAACTTCGTCTTCGTAACGAATACGCTGAACAGGTACTTGCTGTGTGACCTGGGTAGGAACCATCTGGGTGACTGGAACCTGCTGAGCCACAACGTTCGGAACGTAATTGGTCACGTTACTGACGGTGCCAGGGCGTTGTTCGGGAATCCAGTGCAAACCACCGCGGTTGGTTTCCAATTGACCAGTCGTCGGATTGACGAAGGTTTGGCTTTGGACCCAACGCAAACGGTTACGTGTGGGACCAGGCGTGTAGACCTGCGTGGTCTGGTAACCACCTTGGTCGACATACTGAGTCTTGCAGACGGTTTGCGGCTGGTACATCGTGACCGTTTGATTCTGTATCACGGTTTCCGTGATAGGACGACGCACGACCGTTTGTTGATCGTAGAATTGCGTTTCAGTCACCGGGCGGAGAACCGTGTTCACCTGTTGGCGCATTTCCGTTTCGGTGACCATACGGGTCCGATTGAAACTGCGATCTTCAACGCGTTCGCGCCAAACTGGCTTCATCACGGTGAAGCGTTCTTCACGCTCGGAAGTTTCGACGACCGGTTTTGCAACGGTCACGGTTCGCTCACGGCGTTCAGTTTCCCAAACGGGGCGATAGGAGGTGACCTCTTTGGGAACTTCAACGCGCTCGTATTCCGTCCGATAGGCGGTTACAGGCTGTTCCTCATAGACGGTCTGAGTGACGATCTTGTACGACGGACCGCATCCGCCGCACTGCGCCAGTGATGGCGTCGGCGCGATACTCATGCCCACAACGCTAAGCAGCGCCGGAGCGACAAGTACCTTCTTAAGATGAGCGAGTTTCATGGTTCAAGTTTCCTGACCAAGTTGGTTATCGAATACGACCACCGAGGCCTATCCGCCGACGAAATCCTTCTCGCTCCAGATCGGTTCTACTCCCTTAAACGGGGCGCCTCTTCCACGCGTGTGAGTCTTATTAGACTCGCAAAAATCGTGCTGCCTGGCAAACATAAAAGTTTACCACCATGATCGTTTTCCGCTGGAAAAGCATACCTCATCTAGTCTTACATCAAACAAAATTCTTTCAAGATTTCGTTTCGAATTGCCGACGAACTAATCCTCTTTTTTGGCAAAGTGATCCTATTAGGAAAGGTTGCTACCAGCTAGCTTAACCAGAAGGAAAAGTTGCCCTAATGCAACGTTCAAGTGAGCTGAACGTTTCTCAACCGCCACGAGTGTTGCGAAATCGAAACATCAGAGGGAGGTTTCGGTCCCAAGCCGTTCATTTTCATTCCCACGAGCCGCTCAAGCTGCCAGCTATGCTTCTTGTTGGACAGCCTGACGAATTGCTTCCTGAGTGGTCATTGGCTGGTGCGAAAAAATAGTGCGGGCCCGATCGTCACGCACGACAGTTGGGTTGCGAAGCCCTTCGATCAAGTGCCGACCGACCTCGGCACTGGTAGGCGTGACCAGCCCCAGCCACAGGCTTGAAAGGTACGGCGTCAGTAGTGGCACGCGGACTAAGATACGCGTCAGGTTTCGCTCTTTCGCGTACATCTGAATCAGTCCACCATAGGTGACGACGTCTTGGCTGCCGATCTCGAAGACTTCGCTTTTCTCGGTGGGCAGTTCAATCGATTCATGCAGGTATGCCAGCACGTCTTCGGTGGCGATAGGCTGCGTCGGTGTTGATAGCCATTTCGGACAAATCATCATTGGCAGTCGCTGCGTCAACGAACGAATGAGTTCGTACGACAAACTGCCTGGGCCAAGCACGACCGAAGCGCGCAACTCGATGGTGGGCACACCACTGGCTTGAAATATCTGACCCACCTCATGGCGACTTCTCAGATGGGGCGAAAGCTTCGAGTCGGCATCATCCCCCAGGCCTCCCAGGTAAACAATCCGCGAGACGCCTGCCTCTTTGGCCGCGGCTGCGAAGTTCTCGGCCGCAATGCGATCCTTCTTTTGAAAGTCAGCCCCATACCCCAAACCGTGGATGAGATAGAACGCAACGTCGACCCCCTGCAAGCAGTTTTGAAGGGAAGGAGAGTGCATTACATCCCCTTGCGAGACTTCCACTTGATTACAGAGTGTCTCATCTAGCCGGCTCGGATCGCGTACCAGGCAGCGGATGTTGTAGTGAGGTAGAATTCGGGGGATCAGCCGGCTTCCCACATACCCAGTCGCTCCGGTTACGAGAACCGTTTTCCGTCGGTTGCTGGGGGGGTGATCGTCAGAGGTCATTTCGTCGTTGGGTATAATTCGGGCCGATCGATGTTGTTTGGGTTTCGATTTTACGGTTCAAGCTGTTACCTCGGAAGTATTGTCTCAAAGACCCTTTAGAACCGCAATGTTTCGCTTTCATTCACCTGATGCTACGTCCGTCGAACGGTTTATCAAAAGCCAGTGCGAGCGGAAGTACTCTTACTGCCATCAGGGGAAAACGGCAGGCACTCCCCCAAAAGGTTTTCAGATTGACCATACTCGCGTGAAGCTTGGGTATGGCATTGAAGTCTTCGAGAAGGCCAAAGAGGCCCTTGGTAAGTGGCAACAGTTTGAACTGGGCTGGGTCGTTGCCAGGCCAACCACCACTACGATCCGCGAAGGAGAAACGGTATGTGTGATTGGTAAAGCGGCTGGCCTCTATTGGCTTAATGCGGCGCGAATTGTGTACGTGATCGACGATCGGCTGAATACGCCTAAGTTTGGCTTTGCGTACGGGACATTGCCTGCCCACATGGAAATGGGTGAAGAACGCTTCCTTGTCGAAATGGATGAGTATGGGGACGTCTGGTATGACATTCTGGCCTTTTCACGACCGAAACGGTGGATCGTCTGGCTGGTCCAACCGTACATGCGGAAACTACAAAAACAGTTTGCTCGTGATTCTGCGACCCGAATGAAACAGCTGGTACTTGAGAAAGTGCAGCAAGCTGCCTGATGTTTCACTAGCCCAAGTGTCGTGCATGTTCTTTCGGTGAGGGCTTTCAGTGGTCGACAAAGTTTTCATCCTTGGTGGAATGGGTTCATCCAATACGTAACAATAGGCGCAAGTACTCATTCAAGAGTGATGACGTCGGTAGAACCGTTCTCGCCGACCGAAACAATAAGCTCACCGCCCCCGCAGGAGAAGACAGCAAGATGAAATCGACCATTCTGACTCTAAGCATTCTGCTTTTGGCAATTCCTGGCCTGGCTATGGCCCAAGACGAAGGTGCTAAGGAAGAAAAAGAACACGCACATGAGCATGCCGCTGAAATGGTTAAGATGCCCACCAACGCGGTTGCCGTCTTGGCTTCCACCAGCGGTAGCGACGTAAAGGGCGTCATTATGCTGAAGCAGGAAGATGGTTACGTACACCTGACTGGTAAAGTGATCAATCTGAAACCAGGCGAACACGGCTTCCATATCCACGAGTTCGGTGACCTGACCAAGTCGGACGGAACCGCCGCCGGTGGTCACTTCAATCCTGATGGTCACGAACATGGTGCCCCTAGTACTCATAGCCATGTCGGTGACTTGGGTAACATCACCGCCGACGATAAGGGCGAAGCTAAGATCGATATCAAAGCCGAGGGTTTGAAGCTGCACATCGTGCTGGGACGCTCGCTCGTCGTCCATGCCGATGCCGACGATCTGAAGAGCCAACCATCCGGCAATGCAGGTCCTCGCGTTGGTGTTGGCGTGATCGGCATTGCCAAGCCTAGCGAGTAAGCGAATATGAAAGATAAGACCGAACGATCGTGATTGTTCGGAATGATTCGAGCGAGGCCCTGGTAAATGTCAGGGCCTCGTTTTTATGGGACTAGATACCTAGATACTCTTCCAAAGCTTCTCGCATGACAGCCGGATCGGGGTCGATACCGGTCCAGATCTTGAAACCGATCGCGCCTTGATTGACCAGCATCCCCAGGCCATCGATCGTCTGACATCCGGCATCTTGTGCCGCTTGCAAGAATGCGGTTTCAGGCGGATTAAAGATCACGTCGGCCACCAACATCGAATCGCGAAACGTGTCGACATTGACCGGAACCATGGCCGAAGCATCGTTCAATCCGATGCTTGTTCCATTGATGACCAGGTCGGCATCCTCAGGTAGTTCGTGCATTCCATTCCAAGGGATCCATTTCGACGCGATTCCCACGCGCTGCGAGAGAAGGTTCGCCAGATCGCGGCCGCGGCCGGCATCGCGATTGACAACGTCGATACTGGCAACCTTGTTCAGTCCCAACTCAACCGCAATCGCTCTGGCCGCTCCACCGGCACCCAGCAGAACTACCTTCTTCCCTTCCGGCTCCATGACTTCTTTCAGCGCCAAGACGAAACCTTTGCCATCGGTATTCTCGCCGACGAAGCCATCATCTTCGGCGAAAATACAGTTGACCGCCCCCATCAACTCGGCCGCTTCGGTCAATCGTTTCAGATGCCCAATGACGGCGACCTTGTGTGGAATCGTGAAGTTGCCCCCGTGAAAGCCCATGGCCTTCATGCCGGCCACGGCCGCGGGAAGATCTTCTGGGGAGACTTCCAAGGTGAGATATCGCCAATCCAAACCTGCTGCGGCAAACGCCCGTTCCATCATGAACTGAGATGGGTTACCAGCCACCGGCTGACCCATGCAACAGACGATTTCCTGAAGTGATTCGTGAGTCATTACGTGCGCGCGTAGGAAAATGCTGAGGGGGAATTGTCAGGCTCAATTTTGCCGGGCAGTGGAGTTTTTTGCAACGTGATCCTGCGACGAGAGCGTGCATTGGGTGCAATAAAATGCGATGCTTGGAAAATGAACCACCGCAGCCACAACCGAGCACCATTCTTCTTCGTACTTTTTACCGCATTCGTAGACTTCGTGCTGGCGGCGATCGTACACGATATAGAACAAGGTCCAGAGAGAATACTTTTGACTACCTGCATTCTAGGGCTTTCCCTAGCGCAGATGGCTCTTTGCCTGATTCTGATGATGCGGCATGTTGCCGCCTGGAAGATACCACTGGGTGGAGGTCTCGTTTCCCTGGCTTTCGGCCTGACAGTCACTATAGGTCCTTGGGCAGCCCCTTTCGATCGAATCGCTGTCGTCTTGCTTGCCACCTTGTTGTTTGGAATCGCGCCGCTTGCGATCTATCGCATAGTGTTCTTCGGTTTGCAGGTGCAGTTTTCCCTTTCACTTTTATTCGGCCTGATGACACTGGTGACCATTGCATGTGCCTTGGTCGTTCAAATCAATCCAGATTGGCAATGGTTTATCACTTATCTTTTCTTCTTCATCGGATCTGCCATCCCAATTCCATTGGCCGGGTCCATGCTCGTCGGCCCGCGTACCGCTTCGACTCCGAGGTATGTCATGTGGATGTCGCTATCGTTGGTGATCTCTATGATCATTGCGGTTACCTCCGAGCAATCGGTGAGCTCCGTTAGCTTGGTGGGACAAATCGGCGGCTACATGTCACTCTATCTGTTGATAGGCGGTGTCATCCTTCTGCACGACGCGAAGGTACGAATTCAGACCCTGCCCACGAAACCCGCTCCTGAGGAAGAAGACCCGTTCGCGGCCGACTAATAGGTTTAACCGGCACAAGCGTTAGTGCAGATTCCTTTTTCGTGAGAGGACAATTGCCGTAGCGTGTGCAATTGCTGCTCCCTCTAATCATGCTGGAGGGATGATTACTCCCGGACGATTTCTGCTTTCCCTTCTCGCCGTCGCCAGCATCTGCGTCGACGTGGCGCTTGCGGCGAACTTTGAAGGTGCCCAGCCTTCGGAAGCCTTGTTTGGCTGCATGTTGGGACTGATGCTGGGGCAAATTGGCCTGGTTGCAGCCGGCTGGATTCGTCGGCCCGACGCCTGGCCTGTCTGGTCGATTGCCATTCTGGGTAGTATTGGCCTGGGAAGTGCGTTACTGGCCACCCTCGAAAAGATTCCCCTGATGCACTGGGCGATTGTGCTGAGCGTGTTCGCGGTGCTATGTGTGGCCTTGCCGATGATTTACCGCATAGGTCGCCGCGAAGCGAAGTCGCAGTTTTCGTTAGCAGCGATCTTCGCGCTAACGACCGCTGCAACACTCGTTTGTGTCGCCGCATTACAAAGCGATTTCCCCTGGCACGAACTGCCTGTAGCGCTGCCTGGCCTGATGGTGTGGAGCTGCCCGACGATGGTCGTCGCGTTAACCCTTTCCGAAACGAAAGAAGACCGACAACGCCAACTGGTGATTGGCCTGGGGGCGATACTTGCTATCTCTCTGACGGCGGCGTGGATGTTGCCGGCACTGTGGAATCGCATGCCACTGGTCATTGCCTGGGAAAGCTTTTACCTGCTGATTGCTGGCATTGTCGCTGTTCAGGCAATTGCGAATGAAGAAGCAGTACTTGGCAAGCAAACCGAGTCGCCAACTATTTCGCAGCTTTAACGGCGCGGATCGGCTATGCTAACCGCATGGACCGGTCATCTATTCTTACGCCCCTGTTCATCTTTATAGGCATTAATGTTGCCCTGGATGCCGTCGTGGGGATCGCTGTTCTTACATGTGAAAGCAATCCAACGGAGACGGTGGGGCATTTTCTCTTCGCAGGGCTACTGTGGGGGCAGTTCGGTTTATGCTGTGGGGCACGGCTTCGATTTGAAGCGTTGCGGACCTATACCTACATCGGTATGTTTCTGATTCCCAGCATGGCGATTGGCATCTTCTGGCCGACCTTGGGGGTGCGTCGCGGTCACGAGTTCATCGCCATAGTCATGCTTACGGTCGGCTTCACGGCACTGTTTTGTATGGGACCTCGCTCACTGACTCAGTGGAAAGGCCTGGAGAATCGTTTTACGCTGCAACAAATGCTGGTAGGTACGGTCTTCATCGCGTTTGCTTGCGTGATCGCGATGCATCTGCAGTTCGCTATTATGGCTGGGTTCAGTATCTTGATGCTCGCACTACCGTCGGTGATCGCCAGCAACATACTGGTACGTGCCGATGGAATGATTGGCTACAGCTGGATGATGTTCGCCGGCATGTTGATCTGCTTCTTGTTTACCGCGATCGAACCAATGGCCGTCCCACTTTTCGGCATGTACATGGCACAAATCATGGTGCTGTGGGTGGGCGGGATCTTGTTGATTTCGACAGGGCAGGGGAGTGCCCGACGAGAAGTCGTGGGTTTGCCGGAAGACGAAGCCTTGAGTTAATCGATGGAAAGTAATCCGGCAACACGGGCGATCGCACGAATAGCCATTGCGTTTGTGATAGGCGACCTCTTGCTTGCTTTCATGATTATGTTCAAGCAGCCTGGTGAAGCGACCATCGTGGCAATTCTGATGGGAACGCTAATCGGCCAATTTGGATTAGGGTGCGCGGCAATTCTGCGGCACGAAACTTTGTGGGACGGGGCCGTTTGTTGGCTGTTCTTACTCGTTAGTGGTTCGGCGATATTGCCGGTGTTTTTTAATCAGGCCCACAATTCTGGGTATATCGTCTTATTCGCCCTGATTATCGCAGGCGTGAGCCTGGCAACGAATCTATTGCCTTGCATTACTTTACGGCTGATGACTTCCGGTGGCAGATTTCAGTTCTCTATCCTGCATATCATGCTGCTTATGACACTGGTGGGTGTGAGTATTCTCATCACTTCAGCGACTTATCTCTTCGTATTGTCGGCTATTGGCTTTGCACTCTTTCTATTGATTCCTTCGGCGATTGGCTGCCTACTGATCGGTTTGTTCTCGAAGAAGAGGACCTTACTTGTCACCATGACGTTGATAGCCATTTTGATCGGTGCCGGGTGGGCGATTTCTCCGCAGGGTGAACCGATTTGGCACTATCTTCTGGCGCAGACGCTAACCGTTATGCTGGGAGGCTACTTCATAACGCTGATAGAACTCAGATCAGTCAGCGATTCTGTTGTTAGCTCGGCAGCCACAGGGTCCCCGCTTCGGTCCGAGCTTGCTCCTGACCCACTCGACGGGCCTTGATCCGCACGTATGGGGCGATGTACTTGCTGCGGTCTTCGAAGGTGTTGGGCTCGGCGTCTTCTTTGGCGTGCAGTGGTTCAACCAGGTCTTCGATTACCATCCCTGCCCGGCAGATACCACCCAGCAGTTGATCCCAGCGGTGCAGATATTCAAGCGTGCCTTCTTCGCGATGTCGGCTACCGCGGACCTCGGGCAGGGGGCCGGTACGATAGTAAGGCTCGGTCAGTTCGTAGCCGCGTTCGCTCCGACGGACTTCGGCCTGCAGACTGGTGGGGGTCTTGTGCTGGCTGATGTAAATCCCACCGCCGCAGAGCACCTTGGCGACTTCGCGAAAGACCGGGGCGACATCCGGCACATAGCATGTCGCAACCGGGTGAATAACGATATCGAAGTCGGCCGGCGCGAACATCGACAGATCGTCCATCGACGCTTCCACGGTTCGCAGTTGCAGTCCACGCTCTGACGCGACGCGTCGATCGATCTCCAACTGAGCACCGCTGATATCGACCACCGTCACCGCGGCACCTGCGGCGGCATAAAGCGGCCCCTGACGTCCACCCCCGGCGGCCAGACACAAGACGCGCTGCCCATAGATGCTGGGGCCGAGCCACCCCCAGCGGTCGAGCGTTTTGAGCGGGTTCTTGAATTCCTCATCCTTCGCCGGCTGAGCAAACCGATGCCCACCCCGAGCCATCCGATCCCAGGCACCCTGGTTATGCTTCTTGGCGGGGGCATTTTCGTGTGGGGAAGGTTGGCTCATAGGTCCTATTCCGGTGTTTCACGGTAGTAGTTGCGGGATGTCGGCATTTGCAGCAGACCGACGATTATCCCGCATAACAGCAACGAGAGTAAGGTGATCGACAGATCGAACCAGGAGGCATACCACGCGAAAAGTTGAATCGTTCTGACGAAGAAAAAAAGCAACCCGATCAATGCCAGCGGTGTCACGATCCACCAGATAATTCGTCCCTGAATTTGCAACAGGATGCCGGTCGCGAGAATCAAACTCGCAAAACCCAAATCGACCATAGAGTCACCAAACATCCACGACACCATCATCACCAAAAAACACGACCACCCCGCCAAACGGATGGGCATCGGCATGCGAAGAAAGTGGAGGTAGTCCGGATCGATGTTTTTGGCACGCGGCCGCTCTGAAGGCGAACTGTCTGCCTGCGGAGGCTTAAACGGATTGTCACTCGGATCCGTGATAGTAGAACCTCCTCACCTTGGGATGCATCAGCAGTAACAGAATGAAACCGGTGACCAGCAGAATAAGAGTTCCTCGCCCCGCACGCCACCATTCTTGCTCGAGCATCGATAGGGCTGTGCCAGCGATCATGATCAGAAAGAGGACCGCGAAGTAGTTAGCCGACACACGGTAGGCCCACAACTGTTTGCAGAACAGAAGGAACCCGGCGGCGATGGCCAATACTCCCGTGATCGGTCCGAAAAGGCCCTCCACCATGAGGAAGAGTCCGACAGCCAGCATCAGACTCAGCAGCCATGCCAAAGCGACTGGGCCCGGCACACGAAAGGCGCTGGGGTCGCCTGGTTCTTCGACCACATCAGGTTCAACCGGCGGCTGGTCGATCGTATCAGGGGATTCAAATGGATTCTCATCCATGCGTCTTCAACCTTTCCTGGTATTCAATATAACCCAGGATGATGGCGATGATTGCATACGCCAGCACATAGCAGAGCAGGGCAATGGTTTGGGGGCCTTTCGCCAGGGTTGCTGCGAAGGTCGCACAACTGACACTCATGGACAAAGCGTAGAGGGTACCCAGGGCCATGGTACCGCGGGTGGGGATAATCAGAATGAAACCGACCACCCCGGTCATGCAAAACAGGATGCCGTTGAGCACGTCCCGCTGCACATAACAGACGCCAAAGTGAACCGCGGCCATCAGTATGAACAAACACCAACTGACGAACACCAGCACCGACATCGGATGGGTCGGTTCCTCATCGATCACTGCCGGATCGGGAGCCTCTTCTACGATGCTGGGTGACTCAAACGGATTGTCGGATGGCAAGTTCACTCCTTCGGCCTTCCTCGCCAGTAGTACTTACTGGAGGTTTGAATCAGCAGCACCATGATCGTGATGTACAGCAGCAGCGGGGCCAGCCCAATGATCATCAGCGGGCGGTCTTCCACGATGCCGGTTGTCAGCACGCCTACCGACAGAACGGACATCAGGGTGGCATAGGCCAGGCCGATCAGCCAGGTAAAGATCGACGGCAACAGAACACTGAAGCCCACGGCCAGGCTCAAAAAAGCTACCAGCAGTTGAACCCGATTGCCAGCCAGTAGCCCAGCCACGATGTGCAGCCCACCGGCCATGAGAAACAAGCCCCACGTCAGTGACACGAGACTGCGAACCTGGCGAAACGGGGTCGTAGGTCGCTCCGTCGGCGCAAGCGGAGATTGAAACGGGTTGTCGTGCGAGGAGTTGGGCATTTTCTTTACCAGCGAAAGCCGCACCGGGTGCAGCGTCGCTGGAAGCATAACAGGTCATCCCCACCGGTATTCACATAGTCGCAGTGGGGGCATTGAAGGCGATGGTATTTGCGGACCGACTCTCTTCCCAGGGCCGAGAAGATCGCCAGGCAGAGTCCAGCTTGCACCAGGCCCGAGACGATTGCCAGCGGGGGCTTCAAAAAGACGAACGCCATCACGCAGAAACCGACGGCCATTATCCCATGAAACAGGAAGTAGAACCGGGCAGCGGCCCACGTCGGACTACTCCGTGCGACAAGCCCTAGCGAAATCAAACACGAGAAGGCCGCCCCCAGCAGCAGACTGAACTGCTGCGAGGTATCGGTGTAGCCAATGACAAAGAACTCGCCAATCTGCCACGCCGTAAGCAACAGCCCCAAGAGTACCGCGACCGCCAAAGGGCCGGGAATCGACGACAACTCCGGCGACGACGGTTGATCGTCGCCATGCGGAGAAGTGAACGGGTTGGAATCCTGAGGTTCAGACATGCGGCAGGTCGGCGAAGTTATCGACAGGTATCAACATTGTATCAAACGCCTATCGACGGCTTACCGACAGGTTAGTGACAGCATACTGAATAGTTATCCACATTCAAAAACCAACAAAAAAAGCCGGACCCAATCGAGTCCGGCTTTTGAATTTCGAAAGTTGTCGCTGCGACTTAGTCGAGGAAGCCGACCAGGTCTTGGCTGCGGCTAGGTTGCTGCAACTTGCGGACGGCCTTAGCTTCGATCTGGCGGATACGTTCGCGGGTCACTTTGAAGATGTGACCAACTTCCTCCAGGGTGTAGCTGTAGCCATCGCCCAAACCGTAACGCAACTTGATGATCTCGCGTTCGCGGTAGCTGAGGGTCTTCAGCACGCGGCCGATCCGACCACGCAGCATTTCCTGAGCAGCACCGTTGGCTGGGCTTTCGGCTTCACCATCGGGAAGCAGATCGCCGAACTGGCTGTCTTCGCTGTTACCGACAGGGCGGTCGAGCGAGATCGGGTAGCGGCTCATGGCCAGCACGCGGCGAGCTTCCTCGACGGTGGTGCCAGCACGACGGGCCGTTTCTTCGATGGTAGGTTCGCGCCCTTTTTCCTGCAGTAGCTGACGAGCCACATTACGCACGCGGGACATGGTTTCGACCATGTGAACCGGGATACGAATGGTTCGGCTCTGGTCGGCAACGGCACGCGTAATGGCCTGGCGAATCCACCAGGTAGCGTATGTGCAGAACTTGAAACCACGGCGGTATTCAAACTTGTCGACCGCACGCATCAGGCCGGCGTTGCCTTCCTGGATGAGGTCCAGGAAGCTCAGACCGCGGTTGCGGTACTTCTTGGCGATCGAGACCACCAGACGCAAGTTCCCTTCGGACAGCTCGCGCTTGGCCTGCTGGTATTCCGAATAGATCGCTTTGACGGCCTGACAGCGACGGTTGAGACTCTTAGGAGTCTCTTGCGTGGCCATCAACAGGTTGCGGTACTCGGCCAGCAGCGGTTGGCGATCTTCCATCGGCGTGTTGGCCGCTTTGTGATCGTCCAAGCGAGCTTTCAGTTCGTTCACGCGGCGGCAGAATTCTTCCAGCACACCGATCTTGGATTCGATTCGCTGGGTACGCAAACCCAACTCTTCGATCAGTTTCACCACGCGCTGACGGCGGTAGCTCAAGCGACGCCAGGCGGCGGTACGCTTTTCGGCCGAGACCGACTTGCTGAGCGCGGTGATGTAGTCACGACGGTTTCGCTTCAGCAGACGATCGATGGTGACCAGATTCATCGGCATGCGGCCCATGATCTGTTCTTTTTCCAGGCGATCGGTCACCGAAACTTGAACGGTACGATCGAACGGTAGTTCGCCATCCTGAACGCGCTGCAATACCTTAAAGGAATCTTGGGCGACGTAGTCGCACTCCAAGAGCAAGCGTCGGAACTTGGCTCGCGTTTGTTCGATTTTACGAGCGAGGTAGATTTCCTGTTGGCGGGTCAACAAAGGAATCTCGCCCATCTGTGTCAGGTACATACGAACCGGGTCATCCGACCAGGTTTCGCTGTCTTCGCTGAATTCATCGGATGCATCGTCTGCCGAGTCATTCGACATATCATCCGTGTTCAGCATGCGATCGTCATCGGAGTCATCGATCACATCGACGGCAGCATCGTCGAAGCTACGCGGACGTACACGTGCATCATCATCTTCGAAATCGTCAATCAACGAATCGTACAACATATCACTCCTTCACTCGCCAAAGTGAGGCTCGTATTCTTCTGTTTAACCCATGGGTGACGGGAAAAGTTCTGCGGTCATCCCGCCCAATCCGCGTGCTTTTCAGCGGCATTCATTGCGATGAAAAACTTCGCAAGTCTACCACCAAACGTGCGGATGACTGCCATCCGTGGATATTTGGAAAGAGATTACTTTTGACGCGTGCTTGCGGCCTGCATAGCTTGCCCAATCCCGAAAGTAGTATGCTGAGCCAAGCGGAGTAACGCGAATCTTGCGAATCTCTCGCGGCATCAAAGCAGCAAACGGACATGGCCGGCAGCGTGCAACGTGTCAGTTGGTAATCCGTGCCCCTTTCCATCAGCAGCAAGTCCTCTCCTGCTACTGAGCGACCCAGCTTCTTGCTGTGCCGAAGAATCTCTCTAACCCTTGTTTACGACCAGACTTTCAACTCCCTAAAAATCGGTCTCATCACCTAGTGTAATCAACCGGAATGCCGCAATTCCATGAACTTTGCCGCTTATCGGCGAGGTTACTGGTCTGGAAAAACACCCGGAAGCATGCTATAAATTGCCTAAATTCCGCATCCTATCCAAAATAAAGATCGTCGTGCTCCGTTCGGCTCTCGAACGATCAAATCTCCCGGATAGGAGGTCGTTTATGTCACTGGGGTTCCCTTGTGGATCGAAGTATGTCCATTTTGCGATTTGGGCAAACTACTAGGCAGTAACATATGTCAACCAAACCTCAACTCGTTTCAGAACAAATAGAATTCCGTCTTCGGACCACGGAAAATTTAAGACCGTGGGGGCAAGATGTTCGTGCTAGAGATGGAGGGTTTGGAGGATACGAAATTTGGACCTAATACCGCGAGGCATCCGCTGGTCGATTGAATTCACCCAATTCTAACTAGACGCTAACCAGGGTCCAGACTTTCATACGGGAAAATAGGAGTTTCCGCTCCTTTTCGATCTACGGACAACCACAGTCTATCTCAGCATTTTCCAGGTGCCGGGAATTCTTTTCCCTTAGCCTCCTTCCTGGGGGAGGATTACCCCAGTGCGATGCCTAGCGGCAACAGCGCTGAGTTTTTTCAGCAGCGAGTTTCTTTGATGCACCGTCAGACACTCTGAAAATGGCGCACAAACGCCTCATTTTCAGCCTAATTCTCAACTATGGGGAGAATGTTCGATCGATTTTGAGGCAATTCCCTGCGGCGACTGCTCCTTGCCCAAGCGGTGAATTGCGGCCCATGGGCTGCCCCGGTAGCATTACCCGACAGGAAGATCCCACTTCTGCGAACGTTCTCTCCCCGATCAGCCCGGAAAAACAAAATCATGACGCAGCGAGATTTCGAAGGACAAGTGGTTCTGGTGACTGGTTCCAGCCAAGGCATCGGCAAAGCCGCCGCGATCGAGTTTGCCCGGCAAGGTGCCAAGGTCGTCGTCAATTACCACAGCAACCCCGCGAAGGCTGAACAGGTAGTTGCCGAAATCGAAGCGCTGGGTAGCGAGGCGATCGCGGTCCAATGTGATGTCTCGAGCTACGAGGCCGTCGAAGCGATGGTTGCCCAGGCTGTCGCGCGATTCGGCAAGCTGGACGTGGCTGTATCGAACGCGGTCTACAGCGATCGCGAATTCTTCTACGAAGCCGATATGGACGGGTTTCGCCGGACGATCGAAGTCACCATGTGGGGTGCGTTTCATCTTCTCAGAGCCGCCTCACGCCAAATAATGGCCCAGAAAACGCCAGGTGCCGTGACGATCGTCAGCTCGCCCCATGCTTTCATTCCAGCCCCCAAGGCCATGGCCTACAACATGTCGAAAGCGGCCATCGAGCACATGGCCAAGACAGCCGCTATCGAACTGTCGGATTTCAAGATCCGCGTGAACATCGTCCAGCCTGGCTGGACTGATACGCCTGGGGAGCGAAAGTTTGCCACTGACGAGGTTCTGGAAGAAGGGGGAGCCAAGATCCCAGCCGGACGTCTCGGTACGCCAGAGGAAATGGGGGAAGCAATCTGTTACATGAGCAGTCCACGCAACAGCTACACGACCGGTGCCACGCTGCTGGTCGACGGCGGCATCTCACTCCCTTGGTGGGGCAAAACCGGCCGCGCCGCGCCTAGCTAACTCGCCAATCGCAATGGAACGGTAAAGATTTTCAAAAAACGGCATCATTCGTCGATGTCGTTTTCCCACCGAGCGACCGGGGGAGTAGACTAAACTGTTTGGTTGAACTCGTTTTCCGATTAGATAGATCGCTCGCGACCGCACAGAAGCTATGGCTCAAACTTATCTGCTGACAACCCCAGATGGCGAAGAGGTTCACGTCGAGTCCTCGCAAGCCGGTGAAATGATTACCACGGCTAGTGGCAAGACGGTCGAAGTTCCTACGCTTAGCGAACTGAAAAAGCTGCCGCTGGTCGAAAAAGAACAAGCCCCCGTGCGGCGCGAATGGTCGGTTGGTCAATCGATCATGTTCGTCGTCGGATTGCTCTTGCTGCTGGGTTGTTCGGTTAGTTCGGCGTTTTTGTATCAGATCACTCCACTCGAGTCGCTGGACAAGGCCCGCGAAGTCCCCATCGAACTGATCGAAGGGGACGTCGAGCAGTGGTCGATGAAAGACACGCTCGACTTCTGGGCTTTCGCAACCAGTAGCCAGGCGCTCGGCGACATGCGCGGCAATGCCTCTCGCGACCGTTACGTGCTGGATGTCTACGAATCGAGACAGACTTTCTTGATCCTCTCGGTGGCCGGCGTGGTCCTGGGTTTGGTTCTCATGGGTAGTGCTTTTGCATTTTCCGGCAAGAGTCGCAGCTAGGCTGAAGCAAACGGGCCCATGCAACTTCTCGATCTTACGCTGCCGTCACCCGAAGAGAATCTGGCGCTGGACGAGGCTCTGCTCAGCGCCGCCGAGTCTGGCGATCAACCGGTAGAAGTCTTGCGAGTCTGGGAACCAGTTGATCCGCTGGTCGTTATTGGGCGTGCTTCACGGCTGCACGAAGAAGTGAACGTCGAGGTTTGCCAGCAACGTCGTATTCCGTTTCTCCGCCGGGCCAGTGGTGGTGCGTCGGTGGTAACCGGCTGCGGATGTTTGATGTACGCCGTCGTCCTAAGTTACCAGTTGCATCCCGAGCTTGCGGCACTGGATGTCTGCCACCAGTATGTGATGGGGCGATTGCAAAAGTCGCTCGCGCGTGAAGTGCCTGAGATCGATTTCCAAGGGACGTGTGACCTGACGCTCGACGGGCGAAAGTTCTCAGGCAATAGCCTGCGATGCAAACGCACGCATCTGATCTATCACGGTACGCTATTGTACGACTTCGACTTAACACTCATTCCAGAACTTCTTCGTACGCCTCCGCGAATGCCCGACTATCGCCAGCAGCGTCCTCACGAATCGTTCGTCACCAACGTTCCTATCCCCCGCGATATCATCCGTCAAAGACTGCTTGAGGCCTGGGAAACATCGGGCGAAATGGTCGATTGGCCTCGCGATTTGACCGCTCAATTAGTTGCGGAAAAATATACAAATCCGGAATGGACCTCAATGCGATAGAGATTTTCTTGGGCTACGATGGGGCACAATGTTTAGGTTCCATTCGTTCTCCTTTCGCAACCGAAGAGGCCACTGGATGCGACTGTCACTCTTGCTTCTCGCAGGGCTGCTTTTAGCCCCTGCTTTCGCCTATGCCAACGATAACCCTCAAGAGCCGGCACTCCCTGAGCTAAAGGTTATCGTCGATACGAGCGAAGTCCCGGAGTTGAAGGAGTGGGGCGATAACGCGTCCAAGTTGATCCGGGAGTGGCATCCGAAGATCGCCGAGATGCTTCAGCAGGAAGGCTTCACGCCACCTCAAGAGATCCGCGTTGTCTTCAAGAAGGATATGGAAGGCGTAGCCCATACCATTGGTAACCAGATCGTGATTGCCGGCAATTGGGTCAAGCAGCACCCCGAAGATAACGGCATGGTGATTCACGAACTGGTGCATGCCATTCAGGCCTATCCCCGTGGTGGTCCTTTCTGGTTGGTGGAGGGAATTGCCGACTACATTCGCTTCTACCAGTACGAACCCAAGACACGGCTTCGCGGGATTGATCCCGAGCGGCAAAGCTACCGCGACGGTTACCGCACCAGTGCCCAGTTCGTCGCTTGGCTAGAGAAGACCCATCCCGGCATCGTGCAGAAGATCAACGAAGCGATCCGGAAGAACGAATACCAGAACGTCATGATCCGCGAGACAACCGGCAAGAGTGTCGAGCAGTTGTGGGGCGAGTTCGTCACAACGGAAGACGCCCGCGGCCGGCGATAAGTTAGACCAACTTGGCCAGCTTACGACCGGTCGTCGACAGCGGAAGATCGGTCAGATGCGAGGCATCGCGCCATTGCCACACGCGAGGTTGTCCATCGGGGCCAGCCTCGGGGCGCAGGCGACCCTTCTGATACGTCATTTCGTGACATAAAAGCGTGATGCGGTACTTGGTCACGCCATGCTTGATGGTCGTCACGTGCGATCCTAACGAGGCCTCAATGCCGGAGGCCTCCTGCAGTTGGCCAGCCACGCCACTCAGCTCTTCTTCATTAGCGACCGTGAAACGTGGGAAATCCCAAAGACCTGCCCAGCGTTCCTCTTGTCCACATTGCCGTAGCAGAACTTCATTTTTCCGCCGCACGACCAGGGCAATCTCAGTAACGGGGATAAACTCGATTTTCTTCTTGGGCTGCGGGATCTCGTCTTGGCGACCTTGTTGATACGCCTGGCAGTGCACCGCGAGGGGGCACTGCGAGCAGTTGGGGCTCTTGGGCGTGCAGACCAGGCTGCCGATCTCCATCAGGGCCTGGTTAAAGATGCCCACGTCATGATCGGGAAGAAGATCTTCGGCGAATTGCCACAGTCGTTTCTGACTGGCCGACGTGGATAATACGTGGTCCCAGCCAATCAGCCGAGCGAACAGCCGCTGCGTATTTGCTTCCAGAATCGGAGCCTTCTGCCCGTAGGCAATCGAAGCAATCGCCCCTGCCGTGTACCTACCGATGCCCGGCAGGCTCTGGATCTGGTCGACCGTTTGCGGAAACTGTCCGTCGTAGCGTTCGACAATTTCCTTGGCCGCGGCATGTAGCTGACGAGCCCGACGATAGTAACCAAGTCCCTCCCACAGGCGTAGCACCTGCTGCTCTTCGGCCGCTGCCAGGTCGCTCACGTGGGGAAACTCGGCCGTAAATCGCCGAAAATATTCTTTCACGGTCGCGACTTGTGTCTGCTGAAGCATGATCTCGCTGATCCAGACACGATAAGGATCTTGCGATTCTCGCCACGGTAAATCCCGTTTATGGGTCGCAAACCAGGCAAATACATGCGATTGAAAAGCCGCCAGCGACCCGCTCACAGGCGAAGAATCCTCTGGTTTCGAGCGAGATTTCGACTTCGTGCGTGGCATGAGGTAGCTTCGGGTCAGCGAAAACCCCAAGGTTAGCCGTTTCGTCAAACCTGACAACCAGACGGCTACCACGACGGAGCCACTGTTTCACTCTTCGTATCCCCCGAGTTACAATGGTGCTGTTCCCCCAATTGGTTTATCAGGTTGCCTAATGTCGTACCGCTCGTTTGTCATACTCGCTGGATTCTCGGTTGCCCTCTGTTTTGGCTTGGGTTGTTCCCAAAACCAGCCTGTCACCGAGACGCTTGTGGAAAGCGAGTTTGCCGACCAGTTGCTCGCCCCCATGAACTACCTGGGTGCGATTGCCAAGCAGGCCCCCGATGCGGTCTTCAGGTCACAGGGTCCCGGTGTCCGTAAAGCAGTCGTCCAGACCAGGCTACCCGACGGCCAAACGATGACGCTGTGGATCTATCAGCCTGACCCGCTTCCTCAGTCGAAGGTGCCGTGCGTCTTCATTGCCCCTGCGGGGACGATGATGATCCATGGTCTGCAGCTGGCCGATGGGGATTCTCCTGAACACTTGCCATGGGTGAAAGCCGGTTTTGCGGTCGTCGCCTACGAACTTAGTGGCAACGCAGATGCCGAGAACTCCACCGATGCCCAGCTGAAATCGGCCGCCGAGAAATTCCGTCAGGCAAAGTCAGGGCTGCTCAACGCACAGATTGCGATGGCCTATGCACGCGAGAAAGTCTCGTTTGTGAATCCGCAGCAGTTCTATACCGCCGGTCACAGTTCTGCCGGAACGATGGCCCTGTATGTTGCCGAGATGGAACCTCAAGTGAAAGGGGCTATCGCGTTTATGCCGGCAGTCGATATCCGCGCTTCGCTGGGGATCGATGGCATCACCTACGTTCAGAATGCCCAGATCGTGCCCGAGGCCGGCGTCTACGTCAACGGGATTTCGCCCCTCACGCACATCCACCGCTTAAGCCAGCCTACGTTTCTGTTTATTGCCGGGGACGACCGGTCCGATATCACCGGGCCAGCCGATTCGTTTGGCAAAAAGCTTCGTGAAATGGGAAACGATGTCACGATCGTGCGCGTCCCCAGCGGAGGGCACTTCGACCCGATGCTCGATCCAGGCATCCCCATGGCCATTGAGTGGCTGAAGATGATTACGCAGTCCAACTAGGGGCTGCTGTTTTCGCCATCGTTGCGGATCATCATCTGCTGTAGGACACCAATCGAGCCAGGGGTCGGTTCGGCTTGCCATTGGGTGTCGGTATCACTCGTTAGAAACGGCACCGAGCCATCCACCAGCAGCACGTTCGCTCCGCCTGGGTGCATGCTCGAAAAGCCTTCGCCGCATAACGTATCACCGTCCCAAGGGGGCGCGTTGATCTTCGGCTTGGCCCCGGCAACCACATTCCAGATCGACGGGCCACCATCGTGCTTCATCGGATCAGGCACGCCTGGCCAGCTACCGGCGCGGCATTGGGTGAGGTCGCGTTCGCCGATCATGATCGTATGACTGATGCCGTCGGTTACGTCAGCCAGAGTCACGGCCGAGTTGCCGAAGAATATGCCGGTGTTCATCTGGCTGCCGACCGCATCGTGACGATGCCCCGCGTTGCCAACGTACATGCTCAGTCCGAAGGGGACCGGATTCCCATCGTGAATCCAGCGGCGGTCCGGGTGGTTCTCGCCGCCGTAAGCCAGCGCATCGTCCGATGGGCACAGATAGCCCTGGAAGTAAGTCTGTACAAACTCCATCCGCTGGTCATCGGCGATTAGCACTTCGGCCAGTGGCTGCTTCAGGTCTTCTGGTGTGGGATAAGTGACGCCGGTCAGGCTGACGAGCTTGGATGGCCAACCCCATGTTGGCAGCGAAGGGGCTTCGTTCATCGGCACTTCCCACCCAGGCGGGAACGCATTGTGGACCTCGTAGTAATCCTCGATCTGCACGCCGATCTCATGCAGATGTTCCATGCACATCGTCCGCCGTGCATTTTCCCGTGCCTGCAATAAAGCCGAGGCGACCGGCCCGAAGACCACGCAGCCGAGAACAATCATTAGAAAGAGCACGCCACCGATAATCATCGGTGTTCGCGAGCGATCACGCTGATTGTTGACGTCGGCCAGCGATGGATCGGAATCGGGGTGTGAATCAGGCATGGGGCGTGGCAGCTATTCAATGGGCTAAAACATTCGCGACATCGCCCATTAAATCAGTTTGACTGGAAGAGTGCCAACGCCGGACCCAGAACGATGAGCCCGGCAATCAAACCTAAGCCGACCAAGACGATCGCCAACCAGGATACGGCCATCGGTGGCGAGTTGGAATTTGGATCCGATTGAGGATAACCCCGATCGAGTTCTTGCTGTTTGGACATGGTGTTCTCCTCGAAAATGTCTTGCGAGAAAAATCTTGTTGAGCCGCTTGGCTCATCCGCTCTTAAGAAAAGCAGGAAGCAAACCATGCGCCAGTGATCGCATAGCAAAGAAAAGGGGGGAGGCGAAACGACCTTCGTCTCGGGGCAGTGAGACAGCCGGACCACTTCACCCCCCGCCCAAAGTTCCCGTCAGACGCTGCCCGGCTGTCGGATAACTCGCGAAATTAGAATTCAAAGAAAGACAAACGAAGTTTAGATAGCGCCATAACAACTGATCTGTGAGGAATCTCTCATTTCACACGTAAAAGGTCCTGGATCTCGCAAAACCCCCGTTGTCACGCGAAAATAACCCTTCTGGTGGGATACGTAGTTGGGCATACTCTGGGGGAATGGGGTGGGGGTAGGCGCTGTAAATGCTAGCACGAAGAAGAATTAGCTGCCCTGAACCGGGTGAATTTCTAGAATAGAGGTAGCTGGCATTTCACACCTACTGTTTGATTGGGAGTCGACCAGGATGAATCGTTCCGCCCCTTCCCCCAGTGTGCCCGTCTCGCAAACAGTGAGCGGGGTTTCGATCGGACAGTACCTCATTCGCCGACTCCAGGAATACGGCCTGGAAGACATCTTCGGGATCCCCGGCGACTACATCCTTTCCTTCTACGGCATGCTCGAAAAGAGCCCGATCAATGTCGTCGGCTGTACGCGAGAAGACTGTGCTGGCTTCGCTGCCGATGCCTACGCTCGCGTGAAAGGACTCGGTGCGGTCTGCGTTACGTACTGCGTGGGCGGACTGAGCATCTGTAACAGCATTGCCGGGGCATATGCCGAGAAGTCGCCGGTCGTCATCCTCACCGGTTCGCCCGGCCTGCGTGAACGCACCAACAATCCGCTGCTGCACCATATGGTGCGCGACTTCAACACGCAGAAAGATGTGTTCGAAAAGCTATGCATCGCCGGCGCGGAACTTTCCGACCCGGTGAGCGCCTTTCGCGAGATCGATCGTGTGCTCGACGCGGTCGTCCGTTTCAAGCGCCCAGGCTACATCGAACTGCCGCGCGACATGGTGAACGTCATCCCACACATCAGCCACGTCTTCCCTTCGCAGGAGAACACGAGCGATCCTCAGGCCTTGTCGGAAGCCGTTGGCGAAGCGGCTCAGTTGATTCAAAACGCTGAAAAGCCCGTCATTCTGGCTGGCGTCGAACTGCACCGCTTTCATCTGCAGGATGAGCTGGTCGCCCTGGCCGAACACACTCAAATTCCCGTTGCCGCGACGGTGCTTGGCAAGAGCGTCATTCGCGAAACCCATCCTTTGTATGTCGGTCTTTACGAAGGAGCGATTGGCCGGGAAGAGGTTACCCGGTTTGTCGAAGAGAGCGACCTGGTTTTGCTGCTGGGGACGTTCATGACCGATATCAACATGGGAGTATTCACGGCGAACCTCGATCCGTCGAAATGCATCTACGCGACCAGCGAGCAGTTGCGTCTGAAGCATCATCACTACCACGGCATCACGCTGCCTGACTTCGTGCGGCATTTGGCCAAGCGAGACATCCCCTGCGTCAAACGCGCGCTGCCAGAAGGGATCCGCATGCAGATGCCCCCGGTTGGCGACATCACTGATCAGCCGATTACTACGCGCCGCATGATGCAGATGATCAATCCGCTGTTGGATGACGAAACGGTAGTGATCGCCGATATCGGTGACTCGCTGTTCGCCGCGACCGAACTGGTGACCCAGGGACGTAGCGAATTCTTGAGCCCCGCGTATTACACGTCCATGGGATTCGCCGTGCCGGCAACCCTCGGCGCGCAGACCGCCAACCACAAGGCTCGCATCGTGGCGGTGATCGGGGACGGGGCTTTCCAGATGACCGGAATGGAACTGTCGACCATCGTACGTCTCGGCTACGACCCGGTGATCATCGTGCTCGATAACCACGGCTACGGCACCGAACGTTGGCTGCATCCCGGCGACTGGAAGTACAACGAGATCCACGCCTGGTCGTATAGCAAGTTGCCTGAAGTCCTGCGTGGAGGTACCGGGTATGAAGTGAGTACCGAAAAAGAATTCCACGCCGCCTTGCACAAGGCCTGGGACGACCGCGACGCAATGAGCATCATCCACGTTCACTTGCCCGACGACGACGCCAGCCCAACACTGCATCGGTTAAGTCACCGCCTTGGGGCGAATGTTTAATAACGTCTGCACGAAGTCGTAGGATGGCTACACTGTCTTCGGTGATAGCCATCTTCGTAGCTGGTTGCCGCTCCCGGGTGGCTATCCGACGAAGACGTCGGTAGTCATCCGACAACCTTGGGACGAACGTTTAGCCGCGATCAAACCAAGTCAGGCAGCCGCCCGCCAAACGCGGCCCCGGGGGAAGTGATACTGTCGCCGAACTCGCCCACTTTCACCCCCACGCGGTCGAGCATTTCGACGAAGAGGTTCGCCATCGGTGTTCCTTGTGGAAAGGCGATGTGGCGGCCGGTGTTGAGGGTTCCTTGAGCGTTGCCGACCAGCATCGCCGGGTAGTCTTCGCGGTGGTGGCCGCCGTCGGCCATGTAGCTGGTGAACAGCAGCAGCGTGTTGTCGAGCAGGCTCGTGCCCCCTTCATCGATGGCCGCCATCTTATCGACCACGCGGGCAAAGTGCTGCACGAACCAGTGACTCACCTGGCGGCACGCCTCACGAGCGATCGGGTCGCTACGGCGAGGATCGGGGTTGCCCCCTTGGTGCTCGAGCGTGTGGAAGTGGCGTTCGAAACCAACGGTCACGACGCCGGGCATCATCGAACCATCGCTACCAACCGCCATCGTGGCCACGCGTGTCGTGTCGGTTTGCAGCGCGAGGACGAACAGGTCTCCCATCAGGTCGATAACCTGTGATTGAACTTCCGGGTCTTGTGACGATACCTGGTGAATCGGATCCCACTCGTGGGCATTGGCTGGCAGGCCCTTGGGAATCACGGCTGGCACACCCATCCCGTCGGCCATCATCTCGGCCGCTTGCGTTTCGACCAATGCGATCCGCCGTTCGACCGATTCGACGCTGGCCAGGTACTGGTCGAGCTTTTGTTTGTCGAACGTGCCGACTTTCTTCTGCAGCCGCCGTGCATCTTCCATCACCATGTCCAGGATGTGGCGATCGAGCGACTTCTCGGCCGGTGCACTGGCTTGTTTCGCCTGATTCTCCGCACGACGCTTAGCCCGGGCCGACCAATCGGGAGCCATGGGTTCGCGGCCACGGAACATTCGATCGAAGACAACCCGCGGGTTCATTTCGTACGGAACCGGCTCCCCCTTGTCGCGATACGAATACTTCCACTCATCCGGGGTCGTCGTCATTTCCAAGCTGGGCAGATAAGTCTGCGACCCCAGATGCTTGGCCGCCATCTGATCGACCGAGATGGTGGTGACCGGTACGCCGTTCTCCTTACCCACTTCCGCCGCCGCCGTCAGATGCATCGAAGCACAATGCTCGTGCGCGTTGACGTTCTTCGAGCGGCCATGATTGGCCAGACCGGAAAGAACGAGCATCTTATCCTTGTGCGCTTCCATAGGGCGCAGGATCGAAGGTAGTTCGCCGAGGACACCTGCCTTCTCAGGCTTCCACGATTCGATCACGGTCCCGCCGACCGTCGAGTAAATACCCATCCGCATCGGAGCCACACTCGCGGCAGCGGCCAGGGCTTTGCTGGTCACCATGGATTCCAGCCACGGCAAGGCGAGTGCCGCGCCGGTTCCTTTCAGCAGCGTTCGACGGGAGATCGGTTTCATGCTCATGGCGATACTCAGTGAGTGAGTGCTTGTGACTAGTTGGAAGCGACACGCTGGTTAGCGCCGCGCTGGTACTGGAAGGGATAACTCTCGACGATGCCGTAAATCAACTCTTGCATTTTGTAGTCGTTCTTCTCAAGCCTATCCGCAATAGCTGCCACGGCAGGACGATCTTCGTAGGTCAGCTCGCGACCCAGGGCATAGGTCATCATCTGCTCTGTTAAGTTTCGCACGAAATGGGACTTCTGCTCCAGCAAAATTTCTTTGAGCTGAACGACCCCATTCAATTCTCGCCCGCCAGGCAGCACGCCACTCGCATTGACCTTCTGCCCTTGCCGCTCGCGCTCGAAGCGGCCAATCGGGTTGAATTCGTCCAGGGCGAAGCCCAACGGGTCCATCTTGCGGTGACAGCCGGCACACGAGGAAGACTCATCCGCATGCAGCGATAGCAGCTCGCGAAAACTTTTGGCTTGGTTTTTATCGGACCCTTCGTCGATCTGCTCGACATCGGGTGGGGGCGGGGCTGGTGGATCACCCACGATAACATCCAGCACCCACTTCCCGCGGCGCGTGGGACTGTTTCGCGAGACGTGCGAAGTCATTGCCAAGATGCCGCCCATCCCCAATAGACCACCCCGCTCGGGATTACGTTGCTTGTTGATCTCGGCCTTTTGGAATTCGTTTTGGTAGCCGCCATAGCGGTAGAGGGGGGTCAGCTCGCGGTTGGTGAACGAGTAGTCGGAATCCAAGAGCTCGATTACGCTGCGGTTCTCTTGCACCAGGTGGTCCATGAACATCAGCACCTCGGTCCGCATTGCATGCCGCGTACGAGCCGTGAATTCGGGGAAGAACTCTTCACTGGGCAGCGCGTGGTCCAGTTCATCCAGGTGCAGCCACTGCTCGGCAAAGTCATGCACGAAGACCTTGCTGCGCTCGTCGGCGAGTAGCCGTGTCGCTTGTTGCTTCAAAACGTCCGGCTCATGCAGCCGGTTCTCGGCCGCCAGGCGAAAGAGCTCTTCGTCAGGCATGGTGTTCCACAGGAAGTGACTCAGCCGCGAGGCCAGTTCGTAGTCGGTTACCCGCTGCGGTGCACTGCCGGTGGGCGTTTGTTCGATGCGGAAGAGAAACTGTGGCGAGACAAGCACAGCCTTCAAGCTGTAGCGAACGCTTTCCTCAAACGTGGAACCCTCGGTCTGGGCCATGTCGAAGATGGTTAGCAGCCGGTCGATCTCCTCAGGCTGCGCTGGGCGACGAAACGCACGCGTCACGAACTGGGTGAGAACCTGCCGTGCCGCCTCTTTCGGTCCGAGCGTATCGGAAGGGTGTGCGACGAAGATCTTCTCGTGAGCTTCCTGGCTCGGCACAATTCCTTGTGGCGAGACAGGGCCGGTCACTTCCAATGACTTCCAGCCCAGGTGTCGAAAACGATGATCGTTCTCGGCCCAGCCTGGACCAATCTCGGAGTTGACGAACTCGATGGAAAGATCGACTTTACCGGCAGGGAGCCGGAGCGTGAGAACTTCAGTGCCGGGACTTTCGCGAACACTAAGCACCGAAATCGATTTGACGACCTGACCGTTGATACGGATCGCCAGGTTTGGCTGCCACTTGATCCACTGTGGCCCCTTGTGCCCCCACGTAGCCAGCGTCAAACGATAGGTACCGGCCTTTTCCAGCGTCAGCGGAAAGTGATGCGTGCTGTTCAAGCGGAACAAGCGATAGCCGTTCACCACTTCGGTCGCTGGAGGAATGGGGCCATCTTTGCCTTTTCCTTCCGGCATCTTCCCTTCCAGGTCGAAATCGACCTTCGTCATATCAAACGAGAAGGAAGCCGGCTTGGTATCAACCGCCCGCGAAAGCATCTCGTCGGCCGCGGCCAGGTACTTCTCCAGTTGTAACGGCGGGATCTCCAGCACCGTGCCGATGTTGTTGAAGCCGAACGCTACCGGATCTTCTGGCAACCCCACGGCGGTGGCAACATCGTAATCGACCCCCAGCAGGTCGCGCATGGTGTTGTTGTATTGCAAGCGATTCAAGCGGCGAAAGACAACCTGGCCGGGATCGGTCGACGGTTTCTCGTCGAGATGCTTCCCCAGCGACTCGGCCCAAGTGACCAGTACTTTCCGCTCGGCCTCGGTTGGTTGGTCTTCGTCTTTGGGGGGCATGAACTGGTCGTTCTGCGTCTGGGCCATCTTCAGCCAGGTGCGCACCTGCGAGAACATCGCCTGAGGCGAATCAAACCGATCTAACGCGACATTGCCGGAAGGGGCGTCGCTCGTGTGGCAGTCCAGGCAATATTGATTGAGAATAGGTAGGATGTCCACATGGAACTGCGCGGCGCTTTGTTTCAGCTGCGGTGTGGCGAACTCCTGAGCGGATGCCGGGCAAGCAGACGTTGCCCAAGCGCAGCCAAGCCCTACGATGCAAACAACAAGTGGCCGAAACAGTGAGAAGTTACCAATCACGCGCGAGGAATCTAGGGAAGGACGGTGGAAGGATGAGCGATCATTCATTCTACTCGTATGACCCGAATGGGCCAAAGGTTTCACACCGCCGCTTCCCCCACGACGATGATTTTCGGGAAAGGACAACCGCATGCCAGGATTGATGATTAAAGAGCTTAAGTCCCCCTTAGAGCTATGTGACTACGATTTAGGGGAGCTGAAGCCAGGTTACGCCAAGATCGAGATGAAAGCCGCCGCGCTCAATCATCGCGACTACTGGATTACCCAGGGCATGTACCCGGGAATTGAACTCCCCAAAGTGCTCGGTTCGGACGGGGCCGGCATCGTCACGCATTTCGGTAGCGACACCGACAACAGCTGGCTCAACCAGGAGGTGATCATCAACCCCGGTTGGGACTGGGGGGCCAGCGAAGCGGCTCAATCGGCCGAGTTCACCATCCTGGGAATGCCCCATAACGGAACGTTCACCAGCCACATGCATGTGCCGGTCGAAACCCTGCGGGCCAAGCCTAAGCATCTCAGCTGGGAAGAAGCGGCCGCGCTCCCCTTGGCTGGCGTCACGGCATTCCGCGCCACCATGTCGCAGGGGCAACTGCGCCCCGGTGAGAAAGTCTTGGTCAGCGGCATTGGCGGCGGAGTAGCAACCCTCGCGTTGCAGTTTGCCGTCGCGATCGGGGCGGACGTCGCGGTCACCTCTTCCAGCCCCGAGAAGTTGGCCAAAGCCAAAGAGCTGGGCGCGGTCGCTGGTTTCAACTACCGCGAGGAAGGTTGGCACAAGAAAGCGGCCGAAGAGTTCGGTCGACCGAACCTGATTATCGACAGCGCCGCTGGCAAGGGCTACGCGAACTTGATTTCGTTGGCGGCCCCTGGCGGACGCATCGTGAACTACGGTGCTACGACGGGGCCACCGGAAACGATCGATATGTTCAAAGTCTTTTGGAATCAATTGAAGCTGATCGGTTCGACGATGGGCTCGCCGGCCGACTTTCGCGGCATGCTGCAGTTGGTCGACAAGCACCAGATTCGCCCGGTGATCGATCAAGTCTTCAGCCTGGCCCAAGGCAGCGAAGCGTTGTCCCGGATGGAACAAGGCGAGCAATTCGGTAAGATCGTACTGCGAATGTAACCACTCGCCCGATTCCCCCAATGCTGAACCCTCCGCGAAAAAACTCAGAACAGAAAGAGCATCATGAAAACACGTCCTCTCGGAAAATCAGGCATCGAAGCATCGGTCGTCGCTTTCGGGGCCTGGGCTATCGGTGGATGGACCTGGGGCGGAGCCGATGAAAAGGAATCGATCGCGGCCATTCACGCCTACCTCGATGCCGGCGGTAACTTGATCGATACGGCCCCCATGTATGGTTTTGGCCGCAGCGAAGAAGTCGTCGGCAAGGCCATCGCCGATCGGCGCGACAAGGTCATTGTCGCCACCAAGTGCAGCATGCGGTGGGATCTGACCGACGCCCAAAAGAAGCGGGCCACCAAGCGGTTCAGCACTACCAAACAGAACGTCGACTGGAGCGGTGAAAAGACCGACGAAAGCTTCGACGTCTTCATCTACAGCGGCAAAGATGGCATCCGCGAAGAAGTCGAGCGCAGCTTGAAACTGCTGCAGACTGACGTGATCGATCTCTACCAGACGCACTGGCAGATGGACAACACGCCGATTGGCGAGCGCATGGAAACGCTGATGGAGCTGAAAAAGGAAGGGAAGATCCGTGCGATCGGTGTCTGCAATGCGACCCAGGAAGAGATGAACGCCTACCGCCAGTTCGGCGAGTTGGATACCGATCAGGAAAAGTATTCGATGCTCGACCGCGATATGGAAAAGTCCAACCTCGGTTACTGCGACAAGCACGACCTCGCGTTCCTGGCTTATAGCCCATTGAGCCAAGGTCTGTTGACCGGCAAGATCACGCCAGAGCGTAAGTACGACGAAGGGGACCAGCGCAACTTCAAGCCGCGCTTCGCACCTGAAAATGTGAGCAAGGTGCAAGCGATGCTCGAACCAATGCGGGCCATTGCCCAAAAGCACGATGCCACCCTCGCCCAGCTGACCATGGCCTGGACGCTGGCCCAGCGAGGATGCTCGCACGTTCTATGCGGTGCCAGAACACCTCAGCAAGCGGTCGACAACGCCAAGGCCGGCAGCATCGAGCTGAATGACAACGAGATCGCCGAGATTACCAAAGCGGTTGAAAGCTACGACGGCGTATAATCTGCCTCACCGTTCGAATGTCGTTCGCGGCACCGAACCTTCTCGATGAAAAGTAGTCCTCATTTCAGCTCTGCGACTAAGTTGGGTCGCAGATGTGGCTGCTTCGCGCTGGGGAGAGGAGGATTGTCATGGATCGAATTCCAACGATCGAGGACCTGCGGCAATCGCTGTGTTGGCCGCACATCGAGGAGCACTTGGGGGACGAGCAGGAAATATCGCACATCTCCATTCTTCCATCGCAAGAACAGGGAGAGTCGATCTTCGTGTTGATGGATCAGAATCGTGGGTTTGGAGGTTACGTCGGGTTCGGTCCTTGGCATTACCATCCTGATACCTGGGAAGATGCCGAACCGACCGTTTTCTCGTTGATCTACGGCGAAGTGGGGGTGATCGAAGGACTGAACTCTCGCGGCGAGTACCGCGAAGGTCGGCTGGGTCAGAAGGGTGATTGGCCAGAGACCTTGGGCCGCGATATCAAGAAGTTGCGTCATGTGTTCTTCGATCAACCACCCGAAACCGTGACGATCGATTTCACTCAATATCACCGCGGTAAGCATTTGTGGGTTCGCCAGGACGTCAAAGAGCGGACCGAAAATCTGTGTCGCGAGCATGGCATGGAGCTGCCAGACTTCTGATCGAGCGACCACTGCCAGGCTTCCCTGGGGGGAAGGATGTGCGAATGCCGAGGATTTGAATTAAGCTAACGGCATACCCACACAACTCCCGGAGAACGGCCCATGCTCGGTCGACGTCTACTGCTGCTTGCCCTAATCGTACTTGCTACGCCCCAGGCCGCGCGGGCTGATGAACCGAAGCTGCGCGATCGCTTGACGATCCCCAAGCAAGGGCACCTGGAACTGCAGCGGGCTCTCATCGCCGATCTCGACGGCGTTCAGCTAAAGGCGGTGGCCGATGTCGTGAAGCTGCGCGATCAGTTGGAAGCGATTCCATACGATCGCGAGGCAGTTCTGAAGTGGAAGTTCCTCGATCAACTGGGCTTTACCGTCGTCAAACACGAGATCCCACCGTCGCCGCCAGGTGTGAAGATCGAACTGATCCAAGGGCCTGCGTGGACAACCACGATCTACGACTACAACAACGAAACGTTCGTCGATCGTACTTCGTACAACACGACCGAGCACATCCATGCCCGTTCGCCAGTCTCCGAGGTTTCGCTGCAGCGAAATGGAGACGAGCAGTCGATCGAGCATCGTGCCCCGCGCCCGCAGTTGGCCGGCAGCTTCAACCCGGCAGAAGTCTTGGGGCGCAGCACGCGATCGCTAGATCGTCCTTACGTGCTACGGGAAGCAGGGGGGAAGACGTTTCATGTGATCGATTTCCCTCAGTTCGAGAACTGGCTGTGGGTCGACCCCAGGCAAGATGCGATTCTGGCCGTGGCCACGGTCGACAAAAAGACCAACCGCGTCTTTGGTTGCACGTTATTTCTGCATCTGCAACAGCCCAGTGATCGGTGCCGCTTTCCGATGCCTCGGTTGATTCTCGACTTCAGCATGCTGTCGGAAGATGTCTGCCACGTGACGATGTACCACTTCGATCAGGCCGACTTCGAGACGCCGATCAAGCCAGAGCAGCTTCAAGTCCCGGTGAAAGAAGGGGCTATGTACGCCTACAAAACGGCGGACCTCGATTTCCAGCGGCGCTTACCCTTCGACGTGGACGATCTGCTGAATCTCTTTCCCGAGTCGGTACAGAAGATGATCCAAAGCCAGTAGTACGCGCGACCTCGGTTGTCGCGCTGCTTAGCTAATCGTCTTTATTACCAAACGTGCCGAAGCCATCGCTGAAGCCACCAAACGGATCAGCCAGATCGTCCAGGTTCTCTTCGATTTCAAACACCGTATCAACGGTCGCCAGAATGGTCTTGGTGCAGTAGCAGGTCCACTCGCCAGATTCTTCGTCTTCTTCGACGCTCGTTTCAAACCCGATCTTGCGGGCCTCGTTGGCGATCTGTTCGCCAGCTTCCTGGCTGGGCACCGCGATAAAGAAATCCATCTCCAGCGGTTTCGACAGATCCGATCCATCCGCTTCGATCTGCTTTAAGGCCTGAGCGGTAACTGCTTTCGCTTCGGGGTCGAACATGGCAGCGGTTCCTTGTACGGGGCAGTGGTGTTGCGGCTTATTCTACTCTTCCTGGAAATGGCAAGTGAATCCAGCCTCAGCCATCCATTGCGAAATAAATTCAAGTAGTCGCGGGTATTCGTGCCCATTCCAGCCAGAAAAGCAGACGTAGACCTCTTGCGGCTTCACAGCGATTCGCACCGCTTCCCAGGAGTCGTTTGCACGATCAGGTGTTTGTAGACGTAATTCGCAATCGCTTTGAGAAAGCCGTATTAGCCCAAATCGCTGGGCAAGCAAATCGAACAGGACCGCGTTTTGTCGCGGGTCGAGGGGTTGATCGAGCTTGGCGAAGTATTCTAATCCCATCAATAGCTCCCAGCGGGGGGAAATTTGACCCGCCTTTTCCAGTCGAGGATACTAAAAGGCCACCGATATCCTTCCGTTTCCCCCTGGGTTCCACTTTCCATGAATCGAGTTTCCTCGCTGTTAACGGCCTGTCTCCTGCTGGCGACATCTTCCTCGCTACTGGCAGATGAAAAGCCTAATGTGATCTTCATTCTCGCCGACGACCAAGGCTCGGTCGATGCCGGGTGCTACGGATCGAAGGACCTGCACACGCCGCATATGGATTCGCTGGCCGTGCATGGGGTTCGCCTGACACAGTTTTACTCCGCCGCTCCGGTCTGTTCTCCATCCCGCGCTGGAGCGATGACGGGGCGTTGGCCGGTTCGTGCTGGCGTGCCGAACAACTGTTCGTCGAAGCAGGGGGCCGCCGGTGCGCTGCCTAATGAAGAGATCACCCTTGCCGAGATGTTCAAAGACGCCGGCTACGCGACGGCCCACATCGGCAAGTGGCATATCGGCTACACCGAAGACACCATGCCGCTGGCCCAGGGGTTCGACTACTCGATCGGGCACATGGGGGGCTGTATCGACAACTACTCTCACTTCTTTTACTGGAACGGACCCAACCGTCACGACCTGTGGCGCAACGGCGAAGAAGTGCATGAAGACGGAAAGTACTTTCCGCAGCTGATGGCCGACGAAGCGTGTGCGTTCATCGAGCAGAACCAGGAAAAGCCCTTCTTCATCTACTACGCGATGAACACGCCCCACTATCCTTACCAAGGGGAAGCGAAGTGGCTCGAGCATTTCAAGGATGTTGCCTATCCGCGAAATCTGTACGCCGCGTTCATTGCTTCGCAAGACGAACGTGTCGGCCAGGTATTGGCCAAGCTCGATAAGCTCGACCTGCGGAAGAAGACGATCATCATCTATCAGTCCGATAACGGCTATTCCACCGAAGAGCGGGCTCACTTCGGCGGCGGCAACAGCGGACCTTACCGCGGTGCCAAGTTCAGCATGTTCGAAGGAGGCATTCGCCTGCCAGGCATCATCAGCTGGCCTGGCCAACTCCCCGAAGGGGAAGTCCGCGATCAAATGGCCCATGCCTGCGACTGGATGCCGACCCTCGCCGAGCTGACCGGCGTGAAACTGCCTGAGACCCACCTCGATGGCCGCTCGATGGTGGGCATGCTGAAAGATGCCACCGCCCAGTCTCCCCACTTCAATCATCCACTGCACTGGCAAGTCGGCAACGGACCGAATGCGGCCTGGGCCGTGAGGGCAGGGGACTGGAAGCTGATCGCCAATACCCGCGACACGCACGAAGACGCCCAGAACGCCTCGTTCAAACTCTTCCTGGCCAACATCGCCGAAGACCCCGGCGAGAAGACAAACCTTGCCGATAAGAACCCTGACGTCGTCAAACGACTGACGAAACTGCACGAGGAAGAGTTCGCGAAGTAAGGACGAGCATCTACCCTCTATTCCTCTTTCAACACGGCCCCACCCATGAAATCCCTCCTCTCACTTCTCATCCTGTTAACGATCGCCACGTTTGCCCTGGCCGCCGAACCCAAGCGGCCGAACTTTGTGATCATCTATACCGATGACCTCGGCTACGGCGACGTTTCGACCTATCACGACTCCGACGTCGCCACCCCCAACATCGACAAGCTGGCCGCCGAAGGGATGACCTTCACGCAGATGCGGGCCAACTGCACGGTCTGCTCCCCTTCGCGGGCAGCACTTCTAACCGGTCGGTATGCTGACCTGGTGGGTGTGCCAGGCGTGATTCGCACCAAACCGGACAACTCGTGGGGCTATCTCAAGCAAGGCGTTCCAACGCTGGCCGATGAACTGAAGAAGCAAGGGTACACGACCGCGTGCATCGGCAAGTGGCACCTCGGTTTGGAATCTCCTAACACACCCAACGAGCGCGGCTTCGATCACTTTCACGGGTTCCTCGGCGACATGATGGACAGCTACATCACGCATCGCCGCGAGGGGAACAACTACATGCGTTATAACGATCGCGAGATTGACCCGGAAGGGCATGCCACCGAGCTCTTCGCCCAGTGGGCGCATCAATACATCTGTACGCGTGGGGCCAACAAGGAGCAGCCTTTCTTTCTGTACCTGGCCTTCAATGCCCCGCACTTCCCGATCGAACCGCCAAAAGAGTATCTCGACGCGGTAAAGAAGGCCAAGCCACAGCTCGATGACAAGCGCGCCATGAACGTCGCCTTCGTGCAGCATTTGGACGATGCGGTGGCCAAGGTGCTCAAGGCGCTCGATACGTTCGGCCTGGCCGAGAACACGATCGTCTACTTCGGCAGCGATAACGGCGGCAGCCTGCCACATGCCCAGAACAACGATCCATGGCGCGACGGCAAGCAAAGCCACTACGACGGCGGGCTGAAGGTCCCATTCTTCGTACGCTGGCCCGGCCACGTTCAGCCTGGCAGCAGTACCGATTACCAAGGGCTGAATTTTGATGTGTTTCCTACCTTTGTCGAACTTGCAGGCGGCACCCCGGCCCAGGACCTGAACGCGGTGAGCCTGGTCCCGCTGCTGGAAGGGAAGCCAATGCCCAAGCAGCCGCGCGATCTGTACTTCGTCCGCCGCGAAGGAGGCCAACGCTACGGCGGCAAGGCGTACCAGGCCATCATCCGCGACGGCTGGAAACTGATGCAGAACGATCCCTACTCGCCGCTGGAACTCTACAACCTGAACGAAGACCCCCAGGAACAAAACAACCTGGCCAAGACCAACCAGAAGAAGTTCCGCGAACTGCAGCAAGCGATGCAGAAGCAAATTCAAGCGGCTGGTGGTGTGCCTTGGCAGTAGGATGAGCATGAAGATCCAACAGAAGCCAAGCCTGGACTACGAAGTCGATCGCTTTCGCATTCAACTATCCTCAAAGGTGGAAGATGCCCAGGCAAAGTTGGCGCGTTTGTTCCAGCGCTTCATCCAGCAGCGCGAAGCCAAACAGACGTGCCCTTGTTTCATCAAGCATTTGGAAGTTCAACAAGGTCCTACGCCCAATAACTACGAAGTGCTGTTTGGTTGGTTCTGTGACAAGTGTTTGACGCAGCTCGAGCAGTTGATCGAAGCCGATATGCCGGAGATCGCGGAGGTTTCCGTGGGAGCGGAGCTTAGTGAGTTCCGCGGATTCTCCGATGGCTTCGTCTCGGTGACCGGAGCGATTGCCGAGTTTGAAGATGGATCGCGGATTGAACTCGCTCCCTTTAGCATCTCTCGCCGACCTGTGACTACCGGCGAGTTCGAAGCATTCACTCAGGCGACTGGTTACCTGACCGACTGCGAACGAAACGATGATGGTTCCTTCCGGATGAGTGAACTAATGGAAGGGATCCGTCCTAACCAGCGAGCCAACATTCCGGTCCACAACGTGAGTTTTAAAGATGCCACCGCCTATTGTCAGTGGGCATCGGTGCGGCTGCCTACCGAAGGGGAACTCCTCGCTGCTTCGCTGATCGATCAGCGGATCATGACCCGCCGCGAACGCCATGACTTTCTATTCGGAGCGACAGGGCGGTTCGATATTACCAAGTACCCGACCGCACTTGATGGGCTGAGTGCTGAATTTGTTGTCGGAAAAGCCCCAGCCGGAAATTGCATCGTCCGCAATGGGCCCTATCACGTGCGTACGGAAAATTGGAACGACCGTGAAAATGGGCATCGGCACGTTTGCCCGATGAATGTCTACGACATCATGACTGGCTTCCGCGTGTGCCAGCTCGAGCAGCCGTGAATCAGGGCCGATCGACCGCAGCCTGTTTGACCCGGCAAACATCATGAAGGATACTGGTCTTAACTCCCACCCCTCACCTCATTGCTCTACGCCGCGCGGAAATCTCATGTCTCGAATTCAATTTCTGTCCCTGGCCTTGCTGCTGTTCGCCTTCGCCATACCTGCCGTTGCCGACGATCGCCCCAATTTCATCGTCTTCATTGCCGACGACGTCAGTTGGAATGACTTTGGCTGTTACGGCAGCGAAACGGCCCGCACCCCCAACATCGATGCCCTGGCAAAAGGCGGGATGAAATTTACCAACGCGTATCTCACCGCCAGCAGTTGTAGCCCCAGCCGGTGCAGCATCATCACCGGTCGCTACCCGCACAACAACGGGGCGGCCAGCGAACTGCATCGTCCGCTGCCGGCGCACCTGGTCAAGTTTCCGAAGCTGCTTAAAGAAGCTGGCTACTACACGGCCCTGGCTGGCAAAGATCATATGCCACAAGATAGCGCCGACGAGAAGGCCGTCTGGGACGATAAGCGCGGAACGAATGTCCCTGGCAACTCCGGCGGGGAAGGGGACTGGGTCGATGTGGTGCAGAAGCGTCCCAAAGACAAGCCGTTCTTCTTCTGGTTCGCTGCTACCGACGCTCACCGTGGTTGGGATGCCGACAAGCAGTGGCAGGCCGACAACTACGGACCGAAGCACAATCCCGACGACGTGAAGGTCTCGCCGTACATGCGTGACGAGCCTGCCACCCGCGACGACCTCGCTTCGTACCACAACGAGATCACCCGCTTCGACTACTACATTGGCCAGGTCTGCGAAGAACTCAAAGCCCAGAATGCGTTCGACAACACGCTGATCATCGTCATGGCCGACAATGGCCGTCCCTTCCCCCGCGGTAAAACCCGCGTTCACGACAGCGGTATGAAGACTCCCTTCGTCGTCAGTTGGCCCAACGGGATCACGGACGCCGGTGCGACCAACAACAAGCTGGTCAGCGTGATCGATATCTGCCCGACTTTCCTCAGCCTGGCTGGTGTGAAGGTGCCTGAGCAAGCCCAAGGCGTTAGCTTTGCCCAACTGCTGGAGAATACGCAGAATCTCTCGAAGCGAGGCTACGCGTTCAGCGAGCATAACTGGCACGACTACGAAGCCCACGGCCGCGCGGTCCGCACGCAGCAAGGGATTCTGTACGTCCGCAATGCTCGTCCTGACAAAGCCTGGCTCGGCCCGGCCGACTCGGTCAGTTCTCCTTCGCACAAAGACATTGTCGACGCCAAAGACGACCTGACCCCTGCCCAGGCCGATGTCCTGCTGGCACCTCGTCCGGCCGAAGAGTTGTACGACACAAGCAAAGACCCGCTGCAAACGCACAACCTGGTCGGCGATGGGAAGTACGCCAAGCATCTGGCCGAAATGCGCCAAGTGATGGACCAGTGGCAAAAGGAAACGGGCGACAGCGTGCCGGCGAACTACACCGTCGACTTCTACGACCGCGTCACCGGCTACGTCGACAGCAAGACCGGCCAGCGCATCAAAGGGGACCGCCCCTACGGCGACTGGGCCGGCAAAGAGCACAACGCCGACAAGATCAACGCCAGCGGGCCGAAGTAACAAACGGTGCCGCACGCGAACGGATCATTCCGTGCGAGATAACCAACAGAAAAAGGGCCCTCGCGGCAAGGCAACCGCAAGAGCCCCTTTAGGTTCCACCTTCTCTGTTCCAAAAAGTGGTGGAATTTACAGTTCGATCTGGACTCGGTTCTCGCCGCCCGGTTCAACGGTCACGACGATCTCTTTCCCCCGGTACTCCTTCAACTGAGCAGCTGGGGCTTCTTTCGAGGTCGGCTCGTTTGGCCTGGCATCGGATGCCTTGCGGCCGCCGAGGACTTTCACCGTATGCATACCGGGAGCAGCCCCAGGCTTGCCGGTCGAGTAGTACAGCTTGAAGTTGCCGTTCTCGTCTGACTTGCCATACGAAGGGGCACCGGCCGTTTGCGGTTCGAACTCGAGGTTGGCATCGACGAAGGGGACACCGTCTTTGGTGATCGTCCCTTCAACAGCATGCAGTGACTGCCCCGAGCCGGAAAAGCACCCGGTCGCCGACAAGGCCAGCAGCACGCACGAGGATAATAGGAATCGATTCATCATGTTCACCTTGAATGAAATCTACGAGCAGGCGTTCAACCCGGATTAGTATTCGCCCAGCACCTTGCCGTCGGCACGGTTGGCCAGGTTACGTAGCGTATCCAGCGTGATGTTCTCGCTGACAAATCGAGTCGATCCGTCACCCAGCACAAACAAGGCACCGCCGGGGTGGGCCGAGGTGAAGATCGTGTGATGCCCCGAGCGGCCCCCTTTGCCGGGATCGTTGCCGGTTCCCAGTGGGTTGTTGTATCCGCTGGTGTGGGCGTAGTTAATGCCAACGCGGATGGACGAATGCCCTTCCCAGTTGCCGTACCACGAACCGTTGCCGTTGTGGCCGCCGCCACCACTCCAGGCACCGCCGCGGTGACCGTACTCGCGCGAGTCGTGGAAGGTCACTTCGCCAGTGGACGTGTTGAGCGAACGAATGAAGTTCGACTGTTCCCCCACGGCCAGCGTGTTGCTCGTGCCGTCGGTGATGTCACGGAATGCAGTGGTCTGCGTGTTGCGGCTGTCGAGTGCCACGAAGATCCCGTTGTAATCGTTCATCCCGTGATAACCGTACCAATGCGAGGGGGTCGCACCGGCCATGTTGTAACCGCCACCCACGCCCACGTAGTCGGCACGCTGGTACTGAACCTCCGCAGGTGCCCCGTCATTTTGCGTGGCACTGCTAGAGGTTTGCGTCAGGTAACGATCCATCGGGTTCGAGGGGCAATTCAGTCCGTCAACAAAGACGGTCGTCGTCACGCGCCAGTTGCGATCGAAGCCAATCCCGGTCCAGTCGCTTTGGAAGGTGCACTGATCGTACGCAGCCGATTGTTCGATGTACGGCCAGATCCGCACCAGCCAGCTTGCTGGTCGGTTGGTGTTATCGACGTACGAAACCATCGGGAACGCGCCGTTGGTGTCGTGATAATTGTGCAACGCCAGACCAAGCTGTTTCAGGTTGTTGCTGCACTGCATCCGTCGGGCAGCTTCGCGGGCCTGTTGAACGGCCGGACAAAGATCTTTGGGATTTCATCAAGAGGCACTTTCGAAATTGGCAGGAAGATAGCGAGGAATACATCCCGGTCTTGGCTTGCTGATCGCATCCAGGGCCGGAGTATACCGGGATATCAGCAAAGTTTAGGCCTAACCGTCGTAATCACCTGGGCGAATCAGGTGGGAAATATCGCGTATTGGGCTGTTTTTGCTCTCTGTGGAAGATTAATAGTCGTTATTAGCGGAGCACAGAGGATAATGGTTTCTCAATTAAAATTGCGCCTTTCCGATACTGAACCAAATTTCAACTCGAGGTGCCTGCTTGAAGGGAACAATTGTCGTTAGAGCAGGCGAACAGCTGCATCGAAACAAGGCATTCCTCCCCGCCTGCTTTGGCAGCGGCATAGCGAAGGTGCATTGAGAATGGTTGCTATCACCTCGCTGCAGACGTCCTTGTCGCGTTCGAATCTCGCGGGACCTGCGCGAAAAGCAGCGTATCGTGCGCATAAGGGGTTTCTAGCCAGGCGGTTCGCATGTTCAATAAAGGTTTCGCGACCAATCATCTTCCCTCCCTCCCGTTTTCCTGCAGAGATCTGCCTGTGTTGAAGAAGCTTCCTGCGATTTGTTTTGTTTCTTTCAGTCTACTCCTCCCTTGGGTCACTTATGCTGAGACCTTCGATCGCGATTCGGTCTCGTCACTGCAGAAGAACAACGCCGAAACCAGTCGTCCCACGTCGCTGCACTGGGGCCCCAACGGCGAAAAGTATTCCAGCTGGGGTAATCACTCAAACCGCCTGATCCCGATTTACACGTTCGGAATTAACTTGGATGCGTTCGACGGCACCAACAGCATCTATCGCAACGAAGAGAAGCTCGAACAGCTATTTGGTTACCTGCCGACCGATACGGTCAATCCGAAGGCCGAGTACCTCGATCAGACCGACGTCTATCGCTTGCAGAAACAAGCCGTCGAGAGTGGCAAGAAGCGGGTCATTCTGTTCATTTACGACGGCATGGACTGGCAAACGACCTGGGCAGCCGCCATCCACAAGTCCGGCAAGGTAGGCTATCGCGAAGGGCGGGGAACGGGGCTGCACTTTCAAGACTACCGCGGCGCAAAGACCGACTTCGGTTACTTCGTGACGACACCGCACAACAGCGGAACCGACGTCAACATCGATCGTCAGATCGTCACTTCCCCCGGCGGCAGCACTAAGGGGGGCTACAACGTCGGCGAAGCAGGCGAGTTCCCGTGGAGCGTTCCGGCCGACGCCGATTATCTGATCGCCAAAGGCAAGAACATCGTTCACGCGTTCACCGATTCGGCATCCTCCGCCACGTCGATGACCTCCGGCATCAAGACCTATAACAACTCGATCAACGTCAACTACATGGGACGCGAGGTCTTGCCGATTGCCCGGCAGTTGCAGGACGACGGTTGGAAGATCGGCGTGGTGACCAGCGTTCCGATTTGCCATGCCACGCCAGGTGCCGCCTATGCCAACAACGTGCACCGCTACGACTATCAAGACATCTCGCGCGACCTGGTCGGCCGGCCATCGGTCTATCACCCCGGCGGTCTTCCTGGTGTCGATGTTCTGATCGGCGGCGGCTGGGGAGATGAAAAGAAGAAGGACGGAAACCAGGGGAAGAACTTCGTCCCCGGCAATCCTTACCTGACTGCCGAGGACCAGCAGGCCATCGATGTGGCCAACGGCGGCAAGTATGTCGTGGCCCAGCGAACGCCTGGTCAGGATGGCAAGCAGGTTCTAGAACAAGGCGTCACCAAGGCCATCCAAGAAGGGCATCGCCTGTTCGGTTTCTTTGGTGTCGCTCGAGGGCATCTGCCGTTTCAAACAGCCGATGGAAAGTACGATCCGGTGGTCAGCTCCAAGAGCTCTGGCCCCACTGCGGCTGAGAAGTACACCGAAGCAGACCTTCGCGAGAACGTTACGCTGGCCGACATGAGCATCGCGGCACTCGACGTCCTGCAGGCCCAAGGGAAGCCATGGTGGCTGATGATCGAATCAGGCGACGTCGACTGGGCCAACCACTCAAACAACATCGACGACTCGATCGGTGCCGTCCTCAGTGGCGACCAGGCATTCCACAAAGTAACCCAGTGGATCGAAGCACACGGAGGCTGGGACGATACCTGCTTGATCCTGACGGCCGACCACGGTCATTACCTGGTTATCGAAGATCCGGAAGCTCTCACCGGCAAGTAGCCCAATCTTGTTCTCTCTCCTTCGCCGACGGTGGAGAAGGAATACGACTTGATACCCAGGCCCTGGCGAGCAACTGCCAGGGCTTGTTTCGTTCTTGAGCCCCTTTCTGCTTGGAGACCTGATCCCCGAAATCTCCCCTTCTGTAAATCTTTCAAGAAGGCACTTGCAACAGATTTGCAAAACAAATAAAGTCGCATGTGTGATTTGGTCGTGCTTTGTTTCGCACGGCATTCGCCTGTCTGAGAAGGGGAAGAATTTCCATGCGATTGCGACACGCGTTTACGCTCGTCGAACTGCTGGTGGTCATTGCGATCATCGGCATTCTGATTGCTTTACTATTGCCAGCGGTGCAACAAGCGCGCGAGGCCGCTCGTCGAATTCAATGCCAGAACAACCTTAAGCAGTTGGGTCTGGCCATGCATAACTATCACGATACCCACCGCAAGTTCCCGCTCATTGCTTCCAGTAGTGCCGGCTTCTCGGCCCAGGCTCAGATCTTGCCATTCATCGAACAAGGTAACCTGCACGACCTGATCGATTTCAGTCAGCCACTAATGCTCGGCAGCGGTCCGTCGGTCACACTCAACCCCGTGCATGCTGGCATTCAGGATCGTCCGCTAGATATGTTCATGTGCCCGTCGGACAGTGGCGACCCGCTTTACTACGACGGCAGCGACACGTGGGCGGGGACCAACTACATGCTGAACGTGGGGAGCGGCAACGGGCTGAACTACTGCGAGGCCTGCGACCCGAACGGGCTTTTCTGGCGCGACAGCGACACGTCGTTCCGCGATATTACCGACGGCACCAGCCACACTATCTTGATGGCGGAAACGCTGTTCGGCGGTCGCGATCAGGTTTCGACTACCGTCCTGACCGACCCACAACGCCAAGTCAAACGCGTCAGCGGCGGGGCACCTGGCTCGAAGACCGCCGAAGACATCGACGCTGCATCCGCCTCAGGCTACACCGGCGTGCGGGCCGGCTCGTGGATTCGGACCACTGGCTATCACATCACCATCAACGGTTTCTATACCCCCAACAGCCGCACGCCTGATGCTTCGCACCATGGGTACATCGTTTCCAGCAGCCGCAGCAATCACCCCGGCGGAACACAAATCGTGCTGGCCGATGGTAGTGTCCGGTTTGTGATCGAGACGATCACTCTTTCGACCTGGCGGGCCTTGTTCACTCGCGGTGGCGGTGAAGTTCCGCAGCCTTACTAAGCAGCCAACAACCATGCATCGCCTACTACCCATTCCGTTAATACTACTTGCCTGCCTGCTTAATGGTTGTGGTCCACCTCCGGCGATACCCGGTGGCACACCAGGCCGGATCCATACGGAAGGCCAGCCGCTGGGCGAAGTTCGCGTAACCGTCTATGGCCAAGACGGCCAGCCCCAGGCATTTGCCGTAAGCGATCGCCAGGGGAGCTTTCAGCTTCGCCAGGAAGCGACGTTGGAAGGAGTCCACCTTTCGCCAGGCAGCTATCGACTGACGATTGAATCGACCGGCGAGTTTTCCATGCATTGGCCCAAAGCGTACCGCTCGCCCACGAAGTCTCCCCTTGAAATTCAATTCAGCGCAGAGCAAACCGAGATCGACCTCAACGTGCCTGCCCCGAAGATGTCGCTGTAAACCAAACGTTACACCCACGTAAGAGAACAATCGATGATTCAGAAAACACGGCTTATTTATTCACTGATCGCCATCTTCTGTCTGGCCGGCATCGTGCCGCTTCAAGCGGACGAAGACCACGCCCATGGCACGCCTGTCATGCGTATCGTCTGGCAAGACCGCGAGGCAAAGACGCTGCGATGGGGCGAGTTCTCGCAGGTTGACTCGCAAATTCAGTTCACCCGACACGACACCGTTAAAGGGTTCCCCCAACTCGACGCGCAGCGTAACGAGCTGGTCCAGATGGAGCGCATCGGCCGCGTGGTGGTCGTCGGGATTCGTGACGATGACGACGGCAACTATCAAAGTGGCTGGGCGGCGATCGACATGGGCGTGCGAAGCCACTCGCACGGAGATCACGACGACCACGTTTACAAAGAACCACCCCACTTGCTGGCCAGCGTTGTCGATAAGTCGCAGGGAAACCCGGCCCATCTGTATCAATACGAAGGGCTGTTCTACCTGGCCAACGACAAGCTTAACGGCTTCACGCAGCTCGATCCCATGCATCTGCTGCGGCAAGATAACCAGCAGCACGGCCACTTCTTTCGTGGCGGTGGCGGGCACATCACGCTGGCAGCCATCGACGGAAAGATTGCCTACGCGACTTGGGCCGCCCGCGACGAAGAGAACAACGGTCGTATCGACGTCAGCGACTTGAGCAAGCCCGGCGATGACGCGATTGCTTACTCGTTCCAGCTACCAGTTGGTGGTTTGCATGGGGCGACAGCGAGCGCGGGACGCGTCTTCTTTGCCCCTTCGGACGGCGTCTATTACGTCGATGCCGATCTGAACTTGAAGCAGTCGCCACAGGGCGTCGAGATGCATCATCTTTCGCTGGGAAAAGACGAAAACTCGGATCGTCCGAATCGCACCGGTGCGTTCGCTACGCATCGCCGCTGGGTCTTGTGCACAACCGGCAAACATGCCGCGGCAGCGCTGTGCCTGATCGATGCTTCCGCCGCTGAGCCTTCGGTGGTCAAACTACCGATCGATACGCCGGATGGGCTTTCGCTGACGACTCCCACGACCGTCGTCACCGCGGCCGGCAAGAACTACGCGTTTCTCTTTCAAGATCGCAAGGAAGGGGATGTTGCCGAACAGCTGGTGGTGGTCGATCTCGATCCCAATGCCGACCGCGACCTGAGCGATGCTACGGTGGTCAAACGCCTGCCGGTCGGGCCGAGCCAGGTATCGGGGCACTACGGCCATCACGAAGTCGACTTCGACGCCGACGGACGCTGGGCCGTGATCACCAATCCCGGCAACGGTAAGCTGCAACTTCTCTCTCTGGAGAAGCTCGAATTCCACGGCGAGTACGAAGCAGGCGGCATGCCAACCAAGGTGCTGTGTGTCGGTGGCAAACAATCCCATCACTAAAACACTAGTGTGGCGAGAGCGCAGAAACGAGTGGCTACCAAGAGGGAGTTTCGGGCCACTCGTTTCTGATCGTCCCATCTGCGTTACGAACCGTTCAGCTCGATGTCGTACGTTTGCGGTCCGCCGGATTCGATCTTGAACGACAGCCCGCTCGTTCGGCGGTTGGCATACTTGTCAGGTATCCTGGTGGTCTTCGGCTGAGACTTGGGTGCGTCGGTGGCGTATTCCACTTCGGCTACCGGCTTTCTCACGGCCACTTCGTATACTTCGCCGATATCGACTTCTGGGAAGGGAATGCGATACGTTCCGCCAGGTTCGACATTGGCATAGGCCGATTCGCCGGTGCGGGGCGACGTGAAGTGCACGCTGGCTTGTTCCAGTGGCTGGCCATTCAGGCGAACGACCCCTTGTATATCCGCCGGCGGACGAGCGCTTCGACCTTGGCAGCCAGTCAACAGCAGACCGAACATCGCAAACATCAAAGCCGCATGCGCTGGTCGGCTGTTGATTCGTTTTCCCAAGAGCACATTCATCGGACGGGCCTCACCTTCTCTGTTTTGTGTCACTTTCTGCCCCTCACTAAAAACCTTGAATGACGGTACCATCGTTGCGGGTACACAACTGCTGCAGGGTCGTCAGTGGAATCGTTTCCTGCAGGAAACGCGCCGAGCCATCCGATAACAGCACCTGAACTCCGCCGGGATGGAACGAGGTCAACGGCGTGTTGAAGTCCCATTCCTTGTCTGCCTCGACCCCGGTCGAACGTGGGTTCGGCGAATGAAACACGGCCGTTAAGCCGTTGCCATACTTATGCTGATTGGCCGAACCGGCACGCCACTCTGAGACGGTTCCGGTGGTCGAGATACCGCCCCATCCGGTGTGATAGTTGGCCAGCTGGCGATTCCGCAGGTTCGGATCGGTGTTGCCTGACTGCTCGGAGACGATCATCGTTTGCGAGGTTCCATCGGTGACGTCGCGGATCGCTTGGGTTTCGCCAATGGTCAGGATACCGTTGTCCGCTGCGTAGCTACCGTATTGAACCGCATAGAAGGTATCGGTTCGGCCAGCGGGGTCGGGATAGGCACCCATGATGCCAACGTAGTGATGGGCCTGAGTAACGGCACCGATCGAAATGAGGGATGCACTGTTGTTGGCGGCGAACAGCGTATTGATCGTACTCGATGGGCACACGTACCCATCCACCACCAGGTTAAACAAGACACGCGTCTCTGCGCGGTAGGCGTTGATGTCGGTGTTGCTACCACCCCCGGCATACGTGTTGAGCTGATGCCCCGAAGCACGATCAAGATCGTAGATCGCTTTCTGTTCGAGGTACGGAAGGATCGCAAACCGCCAGCTTGTACCGGCATAGGTAATGTTGTGCCGCCCACCGAAGGGGAACGAATTGTGGGTATCGTGGTAGTTGTGCAGCGCGAGACCTTGCTGGCGAAGGTTGTTCGAGCAACTCATCCTGCGTGCCGCTTCGCGTGCTTGTTGGACGGCCGGTAGAAGCAGGGCAATTAAAACACCGATGATCGCGATGACCACCAGCAGCTCAACCAGGGTGAAACCACCCCGCACGTTCGTAGAATTCGCGATTCTCATGAAATCGGTCTCCGAGCTTAAAGTAGGAGGTACCAATGGAAGGAAATCGACACTTGCTATGATCGGGCTTGCTACCGCAGACAGGCATTTGACCCATCCAATGGCAGGGGGGTGGCAGACCGCAATATAGAGGATGGCTCTTGTGATGTCACGTGGAATCTTCGTAAAAGAACGATATATCAATCAGGGCCCTGGCCGGACATTCTGCCTTGCCAGCGGTCAGAAGATTGCCCCTTTTCCGTTATGGTAGAACCCCTCCCGTTAATCGTCCGGAAGGTGGGTTGTGACCGGCGCAGAGTCTTTAGGTGAGCACCAGGTAACCAACATTAGAGATTTCAACGTTCGTCCTTTTTCAGGTATCCTATGAGAAGAGCTTGCCTTCCTGTTTGTCCCCTTTCACTCCTCTGGGGCTGTGGACTATGAAACCGTCTTTTGATCGTCGTCACTTTGCCAAAATGGTTCTCGCTGGCGGAACTCTCGCAGGCAGCGCATGGGCTGACTGGCTCAAAGCGGCCGAAGACTCGCCGCTGGACGACCGGCACCTGGTACGCTTGGGAATGAATGCCCTGGCTCGCGCTCATACGATGAACTACTTCAACGACGGGCATCGCGGCGCGGCAATGATCTCGGCCCACCTGATGTGCGTCGAGAATGGCTTCGACAAGCCGACGATGACGCGGATCTCGCAATTGGTCGACTTGAACTGGGCCGAGACGAAGCTGTGCGAAGCTTTCCCAGAGGAAGACCCCGACCCGGATGCGATTCAAAAGGTTCGCCTGGCACTGCTCGATGGCAGCGAAGCGCTGCGCGAAGTGGGGCATAACGTGATCTTCGCCACGCTGGCGATCAAGTCGTTCACGATCATGCCTGAGATAGCCACCCCGCAGCGAGTCGATGGTGTGTGCCAGATGATTCGCAAGTTCAAGCCATGGCGCGACGAAGCCCCTGACGAAAGCGTACAGCCACCTTCCTTTTCCGATACCGCCGCGGCCTCGCGTTTCGTGCTGCAGGAAGCCAGCGACGCGATCGACCGGTTCATTGGGCACGGACAGGGTTTCACCGGGCACATGCTTACTTTCGGCCAGGCCATGGTCGAACTGGCCGCCGACGGCGATGAAGAACTGGCCGAAGCATGCCGCACGGCGTTTCGCAAATACGTGACCGTCACACGCCAAGGCCCCGGGGAAGATGCCCGCAAATTCAACGACCACGCCCCCAGCAAGCTCCGCCCGAATCAGGCCGAGTACTGGCAGCGTCGCGGCGACAAGACCGTCGGCATCGGGCACGTCTTCAAATACCCCTACGGCTACTATTACCTGCTCGACAAAGCCAACGACCCCGACCTGGCGAAAGCTATCGATGCCAAGGCGTATCACGTGTTCTAATCCACAGTTCGCGTGATCTGAAGTCCAGAAGGAATCTTTCATGAACCCACGGCTTTCCGCCGCATGGCAGGCGTTTTCATCATGCTGGAAAACGCTCGTCGCAACCGATCTGCTCTATAAGATTCTCGCGTTCATCGTGCTGACGCCGCTGCTGGGTAGCCTGTTCCGATTTCTGCTGGCCACGCTTGGTGACGACGTTCTCTCGGATATCGATATCGCGCTGTTCTTTCTGGGCCCAGCAGGCTGGTTGTGCTTGATCGTCGTGGGATCGTTATGGCTGGGGATTGTCTTTCTCGAACAAACGTCGCTGCTGGGAATCCTTGCCGCGAAGCAAGTGGGCCGAACCGTCACGCCGATCGGTGCGCTGCGTTTCGCCGCCGCCCATGCCACAAGCGTTGTCCGTCTGACTCTGCGGATCCTGGTGCTGATCATTGGTGTCGTCGTGCCGTTTCTCGTCGTGGCGGGCATCGTCTATTCTTTGCTGCTGACCGACTACGACATCAACTACTACCTGAAAGAGAGCCCACCGGTTTTTCGCATTGCGGTGGGCATTGGCATGATGTTAGGACTGGGCCTGGCCGGGGTTCTGCTGTGGATGGTTGCCAGCTATTTCTTCGCTCTGCCGCTGTTGCTATTCGAACAACTCGGCCCGCATGAAGCACTTCAAGAAAGCCGCCGCCGCGTTCACGGCCGTCGCCGCGTCGTACTGCAGTGGCTGATTGGCTGGGGCGTAGCCATCATGGTCGTCTCGGCAGTCGTCTCCGGCATCGTAACGTGGTGCTGCCAGCAACTAATGCCAGAGTCGACGACCTCGCTGTCTTGGCTGGTCGTGGCGATTGGGATATCGATGGTGCTACTAACACTGGTGAACCTGGCTAGCAACCTGATCGGAACGACAAGCTTCGCGGCGATGCTGTTCACGCTTTACCAATCGATTGGCGAAGGAGCCAAGGTTGACCTGGCAGCGCAGTTCCAGCGCGAAGCGGAAAACTACACCGGCCCCAAGATCACGCGCCCACGCGTAGCCGCAGCCAGCGTGATTGGCATTCTGGTGGCCATCCTCATCGGAGTGGCGGTGCTGGCATCGATTCAGATCGAAGACAACGTCCAGATCATGGCCCATCGCGGTGCTTCGAGCAAAGCTCCTGAGAACACTCTGGCATCGTTTCAGCAGGCCATCGAAGACGGGGCCGACTGGATCGAACTCGACGTGCAGGAAACGGCCGACGGGCAAGTCGTCGTCATGCACGACAGCGACTTCATGAAACTCAGCAAGAACCCCATCAAAATCTGGGATGCCACCTCCGACGATCTGAAAGAGATCGACATCGGCAGTTGGAAATCAGCCGACTTCGCCGATCAGCGCGTGCCGACATTAGCCGAAGTGCTGGCCCTGTGCAAAGACAAGGTCGGGGTCAACATCGAGCTGAAGTACTACGGCCACGATCAAATGCTCGAGCAGCGCGTGGCCGATATCGTCGACCAGCAAGGGATGAACGACCAGGTCATGGCCATGTCGCTCAAGCGAGAAGGCGTTCAAAAGATGAAAGCCATTCGCCCCGAGTGGAAAGTGGGCCTATTGATGTCGGTCGCGGCCGGCAACTTGAAAAAACTCGACGGCGACTTCCTGGCCGTCAATGCCAGTTTTGCCGACGCCTTGCTAATCGATCAGGCTCACGCCAACGGCAAGCAGGTCTACGTGTGGACCGTCAACGACGCAGCGACCATGAGTACGATGATCAGCCGCGGTGTCGACGGCATCCTGACCGACAAGCCAGAGCTCGCACGATCGGTCCTTAAGCAGCGCGCCGAAATGAGTACGCCACAGCGTCTGCTGTTGGAATTCACCGGCCTGTTGGGTCTCGAACCGAAGGTGGCCGATCAGTAGAAATTTGACCCCGCCACCCCACCAGACGATACTAAACTGCCACCTCGAATCGTTCCTCTCGTGCAGGCAAGGTTACTTTCATGCGTCGTCTGGTTTTGCTTTTGGCTGGTTTGTTGCTGCTCGTTCCGTCTTTCGCTCGTGCGGCGGATGATGCCAAGCCGAATGTGATCTTCATTTACGTCGACGACCTTGGTTACGGCGATCTCGGCTGTTTCGGGCAGCAGAAGATTGCCACGCCTAAGCTCGATCAGATGGCCAGCGATGGGATCAAGCTGACTAGCTTCTACGCTGGCTGTACCGTCTGTCGTCCTTCGCGGCTGGTGCTGTGGACCGGTCGGCACCTAGGGCATCAGCCGATCAACGACAACAAACCGTACACCATGAAGCCGTCCGATCACACCATCGCCGAGCTGATGAAAGAGCAAGGCTACACCACCGGCGGCGTCGGCAAATGGGCGATGGGTACCCCTGGTAGCGGCGGCGAACCCGTTTATCACGGCTTCGATTTCTGGTGCGGCTACCTCGACCAGAGCGAAGCCCACAACTATTACCCGCCCCACATCTGGCGCTGCGAAGGGGACAAGGTCGAAGAGCTTCCCTTGCCAGGCAACGTGCTGATGGAAGAGAAGGATGCCCGCGGACGCGTCGCGAAACTCGATGCCCGAAAAACCTACTCGCACGATGTAATGACCAACCAGGCATTCGACTTCGTCCGCCGCAACGCCGACAAGCCGTTCCTGCTGCACATCCACTGGACCATTCCCCACGCCAACAACGAAGGGGGCCGTGTCACTGGCAACGGTAGCGAAGTTCCCAGCTACGGCCAGTATGCCGACAAAGATTGGCCGGCACCCGAAAAGGGTTTCGCCGCGATGGTTACGCACATGGATAGCGACGTCGGCAAGCTGCGCGATTTGTTGAAGGAGCTGAAGATTGAAGACAACACGCTGCTGATCTTCACCTCGGATAATGGCCCGCATCAGGAAGGGGGACACAAGGTTGATTTCTTCGATAGCAATGGCCCGCTGCGTGGATACAAGCGAACGGTCTACGAAGGAGGCATCCGCGTGCCGTTCATCGCCGTCTGGCCTGGCCAGATACCTGCCGGCACCGAGTCTGGCGTGACCTTCAACGCCTACGACGTGATGGCCACCTACGCCGACTTAACCCATGCCAAGCAGATACCCCTGAACGACGGCCTCAGCTTCCTGCCGACCCTATTGGGCAAGCAGCAGAAGGTAGTGGTCGACAACCGCAAGCCAGACCCAAAGCAGCGCATCTCGTACTCGTCGTTCGCCAAGATGGAAGCGGCCCGCCAGGGAGAGTTCAAGGCCGTTCGCCAGGCACCTGGCAAGCCGATCGAACTATACAACCTGAAGAACGACATCGGCGAAACGACCGACATCGCCAAGGACCATCCGACGATCGTACAGATGATGGGCAACTTCATGAAGGAAGCGAAACAGCCGCTTCAGTAGCGGTACCATTCTCTGAAAGATCGCGATCAACGCGTGATGGAGTAAAGGGATACCGATGACACGACTCACCCTCGTGCGAAACGTCTTGTTGGTTTATCTCTTCGTCCAGGGGCTATTGCCTGCCTGGGCCGACGAAATCTTTCGTCCCGATATTCCGATCCCGGAAGACTGGATCCGGGAAACGGTAACCGGAACGGTCGTCGACGAAAGCGGTAAGCCGGTTGCAGGGGTCCAGGTCTGGCACATGATGGACGTCTGGCAGGATGAAGCGAAGACCGATGCCAATGGACGATTCAAACTAAACGTGGCAATCAGCACTATTTTCAATGATCAGCCGCGAATCTTGTATCCCCAAGTCATCGCAAGAACCGCCGACGGACGCCGCGGATTTCTACAGCTAGGGAAAAGCGTGACCGACTTCACCCTTCTGAAAGACCTTCGTGTTGAACTCAAAGAGGCGCGCAAATTCGATGTTCGCGTGATCGACCATGCTGGCCAGGCGGTTGGGGATGCGGTCGTGTTTCTCAGCGTTGGGGGTAACGTGCTGGAACTCACGAGAACCAATCCAGAGGGCCTGGCCCAACTATTGGCACCACCGGAAATACGCATCAATCATCTGTTCGCCGATGGTAGAGAGCGAGGCGTCGACTATATCCACTACGGCGGTAAGTTTCGCCGACCAACTTTCCCCATCGAGCAAGACGAGCAAGGCCGGATCGTGATGAGGTTGGCCAAGGTTCATCCGTTGACAATCCGCGCAGTCGATCGGCGCAGCAATGTGGTTCCGGATGCGATGGTTCGTTTCGCCCCACGACTTCCGGGGAAAGGAAGCTCCTGCTTGTCGTTCTATGGACGTCTGTTGACCAACGACGATGGCGAAGCAACCATTTTCGTTCCTCTGAAAATCGAAGAAGGCACGACTTTGTACTGCAGCAAGCTGGGTTATTTCAGCCACGCTCAAGATATGTCAGATCTGGCGACTCGCACGCAGCCCATTACCTACGTCTTTGAAAAGCGCGTTCCCGTTTCGGGCAAGGTCATCTTCGCCGATGGCACGCCTGCGAAAGGGGTTGCGCTTCGTATTCAGGGCCGCGGGTATGCCGCCCCAGAAGAGAGCTGGGAACACAACGGCATAGGTCTGGCCGTTCAAACCGATGCCGAAGGCCGCTTCGAAGCCTTGGTGCGTCCCGAGCGATGTTTGAGTATCCAGGCATTCCGCGACGGTTCGTCGAATGTCGTCTATCAAATTGTTCGCCACAGCCCGATTGAAGATCTGGTGCTGACTCTCCGGCCTGCGACCGACGTTAAGGGCAAAGTGATCGATACTGATGGAAAGGAAGTGAATGGTGGGATGGCCAGGTTCGTGCGAATTCCGGACGACTTCCCGCAAGGCGTACCGCCAACCAGTGTGCTGACTGGGCCACTAAAGGGCGAGCAGAAACAGCTGCCGCTGCTGCAATTTCCCGACGCTCGGTGGGATGCGTTTATCGTCCATGGGAAGTACATCGCCGAGGTACCCCCAGGCAAGTACGTCGTCACGGCAACGCTTCACGCCGTGCAGCCCATTACCGTAGAGGTTCGCGACGGTCAGCCAGTTGTGGCCGATGATCTGATTGCCAAAATAGCGGAAACGGCCCCGCGGCCTATGCCGCCGAAGTAACTGCCGATACGAATGAAACCGGCTACTCCGCCTGCTTCACCACCTCATTGCCGCGTTCAACAATCCGACTCGCTTCTTTCCCTTTCACCAGCACGACCTTGGCGTTGGCATCGCCTGTCGTTACCTGGTTGCCCATCACTGTGGGCGTGCTTTTGGGGTCTTCGATCACGAAGGCCGTTTGGTGGAACGTTTTCACTTGGTTGTTCACCGCCGCAACATTCGCTCCGCTGGCAGAAATCGCGTGACGCCAGTTCTCGAAGGTGTTGCCGTAGGCCTGAACGCTGGCGTCTGGCAGCGCCCAGATGCCGAAGCTGGGCGGGCCACCTTTGCGAAGTTCGGTCGCGACGAGCTTATTATTTTCGACGCGGGCCTCGCCAGCGATGCGGATCGCAGCGACTCCGCCACCGGTGAATGTGTTGCCACTTAGGTCGGCGGTCGAACCGGCGAAGATCATCATCAGGGGTGGCATGCCGCCCGTGCGTGCGATTTCGTTCTCGATCACCTCGACCTGCCAGCCGCCGTGAATGCCGATGGCAACCTGCTTGTTGTCGACAACCTTGTTCTTCGCCAGGATTGCCTGACCTTCTTCGCTCTCGGCCAGGCCGATACCGGCGGTCTGGTTGTGGTGGCAGTGGTTTTCCATCACGACCCCCTTGGCGTTATCGAGCCCGATGCCTGCGGCCCCGTTCTCGTAGCAGTTATTGCCGACGATGGTCGCTTCCGCGTGACGAATACCGATGCCTGCCATCTTATTGCGGTAACAGTCGTTCTGGCGGATGATCGACGCGGCTTCCTCTTCGGTGCCGATGCCCGCCATGTCGTTTTCGTAACACTCGTTCGCTTCGACGATCGGACGAGTCGCGGAACCGGTTCGCACGCCGATCCCTGCCCGGCGGTTCTTGTAGCACTTGTTCCCGCGCACCGTGGGACACGAGCCTTCGCTAATGCCGATGCCGGCGCGAATGTTTTCGTAACAGATGTTGTTGATCACGATCGGGCTGGCATGATTGTGCCCGATGCCTGCGTAAAAATTCTCGAAGCAGGTATTCGCTTCGATGATCCCGCGCGACTGCCGCATCGCCCCGATACCGCCACCCATGTTGCGGTAGACGACGTTCTTATAAACGTGCGGCGTAGCCGTACTGCCGGAGCTGCCCAGCAGGCCGATGCCTGTGTCGCCGATGTGATGCACGATGTTGTTTTGCACCACGCAGGTCACATCCGGGATTTGAATGCCGGGGGCAGGGCTCTCGCCGATGTGCTCGTGCGACTGTAGGTTGCCTTGCGTCTTGTGGTGCTTCGTCCACTCGGCCTCGTCGTAGTGACCGAAGTTGTGAACGGTGAAACCGTCGAGCACCGATCCTTCGGCCATCGTCACCGCGCTGCCGTGCCCAGGCACATCCTTTCCATCCAGGATCGTTTCCGTGGCTCGCAGCAGGCCATGCTCGCCGGCGGCTTGATCTCCAGCGCTTCGCAGCGTCACGTCGGCTTTCAGCTTGAGTCGTTCGGAGTACGTTCCGGCTTTTACCAAAACAACATCGCCAGGCTCGGCGGCATCGATGGCTGCCTGGATCGTCGCATGATCATCAGGCACACCAATCGTCTTCGCCCAAGCAGGCACAGCCGGAAAGGAAACACAAATCACAAGCAGCGCCGTAGCAAGCGCGATACGGTTGGGTTGGAACATGCGAGAATCCTTGGGTGGGGAGGAGGAGGAGGGATACGTCTATATTACCGCCGCGTTGCTCGCATCGGAACGAAAAAATCGCGGAATGCGTTCCCCGGCGGTACAATCGAGCCAATGAATGTGTCGCCCCCTTTGGGAACCCTATTCCATTCTTCTTCGCCCGTAGATTGCCTGGCTGGAGAGTATCATGTTTGGTTTGAAGCGTTCCAAGGAACGGCCAACTTGCCGGTGCTATTGCGGAGGGATTGAGCGACTTGTCCGAGCTCGACGATCACCTCTTGTCTACGATTACGCACATCGAATGTACAAGATCGACGGGGGAGATCGGACGTTCATGATCCGCTTCTGCCCCATGTGCGGTTCCGAGGTAAGATACTTTTGGACGCCGCTGGAACTATCCGACGAGCAAAGGGCAGAACTGAGTCATCTGCTGGCCCCCATAAACAGCTCTTCAGATATCGAACGTGAACTTGGTCCGCCTGACGAGTTCATCAACTGGCATGATACGCTTGAGGTTCCGGATATGAAAGTTTGGAAGTATTTTCGCCTTGTACCTTATGCTGTCGTCAGCATCAACGAAGATAACCAAGGAATGTTGTCATTCACATATTCATCCATCTAGAGCGGCATTATCTTTGCCGGTTGGTTAGCACAGCATCGTAAGCTGGGTCGCGACCCAGCGAGATCAATCCGAGGCGTCATTCCGATCGGTGGTTCGTTCTTATTGTGGCCCAGTGGCACATGGGCGACTCCTCTTTCCACAATATCCACCCATTTGCATGCCCACGAGGACGGGCCCGTGGCACCCGCTTGGCCCTGTTTTGAAAACCTCAAGCGAGGGGCCTGAACTTGTCATAACTCCCCGTGTCTTAACAAGATCGGTCGGCTCCATCTGTTATTAACACTTCTGCCCGCGTTAGGGTGGGGCTAATGGCTCTCCTGGCTTCGCTAATTGGCGGCATAGCACCGCCTCTTGTCGGTGCAAGGGGGGCAAACTATCATGCGGGTTTCAATTTACGGTTCTGGGAGAAAACAATGCGTCACGTGCTCTCGGCGGTGGTACAGAATGTGCCCGGGGTACTCGCCCACATTTCCGGGATGCTCGCCTCACGCGGATACAACATCGATTCGCTCGCAGTGGGGGAAACCGAGGATCCACATCTTTCGCGAATGACCTTTGTCGTAGTCGGAGATGATCATGTCCTAGAGCAAGTACGCAAGCAGCTGGAAAAGATCGTCACCGTTGTACGCGTGCTGGACGTCAGCTCGTCGGACTTCGTCGAACGCGATCTGATGCTGATTAAAGTTGCCGCCGAACCAGGCGGATCTCGAACCGAAATCAACGAACTGGTCGACATTTTCCGCGGCCGTATCGTCGACGTTGGTCGCACGGAAATCATCATCGAGATCTCTGGCACCGAAAACAAAATCGTCGCATTCATCGACCTGATGCGACCCTACGGAATCCGCGAGCTGGTGAGGACGGGACGAATCGCCATGGTTCGCAGCGGAATGTCGTTGGAAGAACAAGTCAACGATCCGCACGCGGTCGAAGCGTAGCTTCGCCGAATAATTAGGTCCCCTCAGGGGCGAGGGGACAACACATCCACCGTCCATTAACCCATCAGTTTTAGAAACCAGTAACAAAATTCTATGACCGCCAAAATCTATTACGACAACGATGCCGACCTGTCCGTTTTGAAGGGCAAGACCATTGCTATCCTGGGTTATGGTTCCCAGGGTCACGCCCAAGCTCAGAACCTGCGCGACAGCGGCTGCACCGTCATCATCGGCCAGCGTCCTGGCAGCCCGAACTACGACCTGGCCAAGAAGCACGGCTTCGAGCCGATGAGCGCCGCCGAAGCGACCAAGAAGGCCGACATCATCAACATGCTGCTGCCGGACGAAGTTCAAGGCGATGTCTACAAGAGCTGCGTTCAGCCGAACCTGTCGCCAGGCAACGTCCTGATGTGCTCGCACGGTTTCAACATTCACTTCTCGCAGATCGTGCCACCGGAAGGTGTCGACACGCTGCTGGTTGCCCCGAAGGGCCCTGGTCACCTCGTTCGTAGCGAATACGAAAAGGGTGGCGGCGTTCCTGGTCTGATCGCTTTGGGCGACACCGCTTCGGACGAAACCCGTCAAATCGGTCTGGCCTATGCCAAGGGTATCGGTGCCACGCGTGGTGGTGTGATCGAAACGACCTTTGCCGAAGAAACCGAAACCGACCTGTTCGGCGAACAAGTCGTGCTGTGCGGTGGCCTCAGCGAACTGATCAAAGCTGGCTTCGAAACGCTGGTCGAAGCAGGCTACCAGGAAGAAATGGCTTACTTCGAGTGCATGCACGAAGTGAAGCTGATCGTCGACCTGTTCTACGAAGGTGGCCTGAACTACATGCGTTACAGCGTGAGCAACACGGCCGAATTCGGTGACTACTCGACCGGCCCACGTATCATCACGCCTGAAACCAAGGCCGAGATGAAGAAGGTCCTGAACGAAATCCAAGACGGCACGTTTGCCCGTAACTGGATCCTGGAAAACAAAGCCGGTGCCGCCCGCTTCAAGGCCATCCGCCGCCGCGAACGCACCCACCAGGTAGAAGAAGTCGGCAAACGCCTCCGCCGCCTGATGAGCTGGATCGACGCGAAGGAAGTTTGATTTGCTTCGCGACTAGCTGAAGTTGATATTCAAACGTCACCTGGGAAACTGGGTGCCGTTTTTTTGTTTTTGGGGCAAGCGCCAAGTTCTTAAATACCCTTCGGGCGGAGGTAATGAGTTCCCCGAAAAGTGTTGAATTTCGGCATGGATTGGGATATACCAACATACATCAATTTTCTTAGATCGATGTGGCTTGGTACAACTCGAGACGTCAGTCTGCACGGCAGCCGAAATGGGCGACGGTACGCCAGATACGGAGAGACACGAATGATTCTTCTTTTGGGCGTTATTCTGCTTGCGGCCCCTGGGGACGACTTCAAATCGGAACTTGATTTCGGCAATCTCACCAACGAAGAGATCAAGCAAGTTGCTGATAAGGATGTCGATGTCATTTGTAAGGTTCTCATTCGCGAAATCCTGCGCGAAGCCGACAAACGCAAGATAGAACCCGAGGTGCGTACCTATCTCGAAATGTCTTTCTACTGCTGGGAAAAGGAATGTAAGTCGAATACGGAACTGTGGAAAAATGGATTGGGCTTAGACGAGGATTCGGGTGGCACGCGATCACGACGTGGACGGGGAGAACGTGGCTACAATCCTTACGAAAGCCGTTCTGCTGATGATATTGTAAAAGGCGCAGCCGCAGAGCGTCTGCAGACTTTGATTAATGAACGCTACTTTGCATCTTTCTCCGAGGCGAAGTTTGGTCAGATGATCACGGTTGGGAAGGTTTTCCAAGTGATCGACAATCAGAGCTATCTTGCTGAGGTTGCCAACTTAGGCGATGACAATACTCAGCTTATTCTAATTTCTCAGGTGGATACGTCCCAAATCGCTGATGGCGACGCGTTGCCACTGTCGTATTTTGTCGAACGTCTCTGGGAATTGGATGGAACATATCGTTACGTCACGCTGATAGGTGCCACAAAGACGGTTCGAAAAGTAAAGCCGTTCCCTCTGAACATGAAGATAGTTTTAGAAGAGATCGATCTCTTCATGTTTGGAAAACATCTGCGAGCGATGGAAGCCAACTGTCGGAATCAACATCGCGATGTGGTAATGAAGTCTCGTCAAAACTCCGAGTACAACCGAGTCTGGAAAGACAAAACGGGACAGTTTTCGATTACCGCAACCTTCTCGGGCCTCATCGGTGACCAAGTAAAGCTGCTGAAAGAAAACGGCGAGGAAATCAAGGTTCCGCTTTCGAAGCTGAGTGACGAAGATAAGCAGTGGATTAACGAACTGAAATAACTCACCGCCCTACCGTTTGCTTCCATTCAAAAACATTCGGCCCAAGGGGCCTAACCGCGCTGATGGTCAATGCTGGGTCGAGACCCAGCGAACTCACGTGGAGGCTAACTTCTCGTCCGTGGTTTGATCGTTCTCCGTCGCTCGATAAAGCGGGGTCATGACCCAGCCTACCTTGCTTAGCGTACCCGCTGAAGCACTATATTCAACGCAAAAACTAATCAGGAACAGGAGCGAACTTTGCGACGGCCGCGATCTGAAGTGCGATCGCTTTTTGATCTGCTTTGTCTGACGGCCAACCGGTAATGATCGCGTGATTGGGGTTATCTGGTATGACGTCAACTTCGACGTTCAATTCATTGGCTCTGTAGGTCTTGGCAATGACATTGGCTGATCCTCTAAGTTGCTTGCCTCTCGCATTGGCAACACTCCGCCCAATCTCCCAAACCTCTGCTTCGCTAAGGCTAACATCGCGAGTTACAGACATCTCAAGATTGGAAGGAGGCATGAAAGCATCAGGCTTTACAGTCAGATCCTGTTGTCGAATATGACTACGGGACACTACGTAGCGCCTGAGCAACTCCTGATCGTCTATCTCAGGAATGTTCGAGGGATCTAACATGCGAAAACGTCGTGGATTAATCTGAGGATTGGTATTGGAACTTCCTCAAAAAATGCCTCTTTTCCTCGAGAACTATTGGGGCCTAGTAATGCTGCATAATGCAATTCTCCGTCCGCACTAATGCTTACCGAAAGAACTCTGCGACGAGATTGGTACCATTCAAATGTGATCTGTCCGTCAGGTTCCGCGCCAACTGATGGTACTGGAGCACCGTAAGGAAGTGCTCGAAGGAATTGCTCAGCGTTGCGGTAAGTCTCAACGTTGACAGCATGGGCTCCAAAGCCATCCCAGTCTGATTCCCCACAATCATCCCATAGTTCAGGCAAGTCCACACGAAGAAGTCGTTCAATCCCCAGTGCAGAAGACTTCTGAAGATATCGATGATGGACAATAAGCTCTTGCCCAACATATTGGGCGGCTGTGCTTTCACCGCTATATCGAACTGGCGGCATAGTTCTCACTCTCTAAATTTTGAGATTGCAGATTTGGTTAAAAAAGAGAAGAAGGCTTTATTCTTAATCCACTGCATGTCCTGAAGACGCTTATTGATTTCCTCTGTAGCAATGAAACGTGAAGTGGATACGTCTAAATCGAGAATCAAATTTGTTGGCCCCTTTTGCGTTGGCGGAGCCGGTTGAATCGTCTGAATTACGTTTAAATTATACGGATGTCCAGGAATTTCGAAAACACTTTGGTGCATGAATCCTGCAAGAGGAATATTTAAATTTGGCGCACATCTTGGGGGAGCTGCTAGCAAATCGTTCAGTTCGGTAGGCGTGACATCTTTTATTACATTGATAAATCGAACCCCAAGCCGCTGAATTTCTGATGGCTCAGTCAATTCACGATAGATTTCCCAAAGCCGAATTGCTTCCGTCCGAAACGTGTTCCAATTCTCATATGGTTGTAGCCGGCTGAATACAAATCCATTTCGCGTAAACTGAGCTACGTAACGTTTATCTTCCGTCTCGAATCGGAAGCCATGCCAATTCTGTTGGTGGCTGAACGACTGACTCTCAGCATTGATCTCAGCAGCCATTTCAAACTGCTGTTGATGATGTGGGTAGTCCGGCAATCGCGATTTTAGTTCCTTTTGAAACTCATTAGGCACTAGTTTCCTCTCAGCTCTTGCTCTCCAATGAATTATGGCTTCCGCAATTGGAGCATCGGGAAGGTGCTCAAATGATTCAGTGAGATTTATTTTGAAATCGGCTTGTTTCATTGGAATGCCTATTTTTACGTATCTTCCCAGATAATTGTTCAAACAGCAAATCGATTTGATGGGATTGCTAGCCTGGCTCTGCTAGGAAGTTGAGATTGGAGCTTCTAGTAGATTAGGGTAATGGAGTCAATCCATGCACATGTTTCTAAAGTTTGGGTTGCTGGTAAGTCCGTAAGCGGACTTGGGCGTGGCACCCGGTTTTTTGAAGGAAGGATCGAACGTCATGCCAAGGATGCTTCTCCTTACCGCGCTGCTTCTCTTCGCTTTCGCATCGCATGCCGCAGCACAACCGCCCGAGGCCAGGCCTTCGCTGGCTCAGCTGTTGGCTGGGGTGCCGGTGCTTTCTCCGGAGGAGCAGGGGATCGAGCAGTTTTCGGTTTCCTATGAAGTTATCAATCCGGAGCAGGGGCGGTTGTGGGGAGAGGTTCGTTGGAAGCGAGGGGCACCTCCGCAGTTATACGTGGCAACCGATTCGCAAAAGATTCCAGTCTTGTTGATCGCCGATAGGCAGTCGATGTATTTCGATTTGGCTGGGCAGCGCATCGTGACGCTTGATCAATCTGCCCCACATCTTCAGATGCGAAACAAAGGTCATTCGGTCTCGTATGAATTCAGCATCGAGCCTGCCGCCGAGCGTTTGAGTCGATCGGACGTGCTGATCGACCTGACGTCGTTTGTCCAAGCGAAAACCGACAACCAAGTGTTGGGGCAAGATGCCAACGGCAACTGGCGTTACCAGTCGACCTCCCCTTCGGGCAATTCGATTCAGATTGTCACCTTCGATCGCGCGGTACCTCATACGGTTCGCGAGATCGTTATCAGCGAAATCGAAACAGGGGACATTGGCCTGCGAATCCACGACATTCGCCTGAACGAGCAGTGCAACGATAAGCCGTGGCTGCGATTTCCGGCGGTCGATGAATTTCCCGCAGGATTGTCGATCGTTCCCGTCCGCCGCGATCGCTTGAACATCGGACTTCAACTGGCGATCGGCTGGAACGAGATGATCGATCGGCTGACACTAACGCATCTGGCGATTGATGACAAGCAGCGGCGTGTGCCCCCTCTGTCGTACTCGGAAGAGCAGTGGAAGGGGATGGAGCGAACCAAAAAACAGTACGGCCCGCAGCTGCGGCAGTTGATTGGTATTCGCGAAACACCACAGTGAGCTTGGCAGGAAATTAGAGCGTTCGCGTGTGCCAACACGCCCAAGCGGACTTGGGCGTGGTAGCGGGTGGCTTGCGTATTGTGGTTTAGCTGTCGAGGAAATCGACGACGCCGGTCGAGAGGTTGTAGTAGGCACCGACCATCTTCACCTTGCCGCTTTCGACGAAGCCGGGCAGGATCGAGCCGGTTTTGCTGAGCAGCTTGGCGTTGTGCGTGGCGTTTGCTTTGGTGACGTTCACCAGCTTGTCGCCTGGCTGGCCTTGCACCTGGCGAACGACCGGGCGAATCTTATCGACCATCCCTTCGATGGCACCTGGTAGCGCGTCGTTGTTGTCGATGTGCGTGATTGCCGCGCGACAGGCACCGCACGAGCTGTGACCCATGACCACCACCAGGCGAGCGCCCAGTTCGGCCACGGCGAATTCGATGCTACCCAAGAGCATGGGACCGGAGCCGACCATGTTGCCGGCGACGCGAACGACAAACAGCCCGCCGATCGGTTGATCGAACACCATCTCTGGCGGAACGCGCGAGTCGGCGCAACCAAGGATCACCGCTGGTGGGGCTTGCCCTTTGGCATCGCGGGCAAAATCAGCCGGCGTGCGCGGGGTAACTTGGGTCTTACCGCTGGCAAAACGACGATTGCCAGCGACCAGGTTGGCCAGGATGTCGTCGGGATTGCGCGAGGGCTCGTCGTCGGCGGCCCACAGAGACGAAGCAGGAGTGAAGCTGACGGCACCAGCTGCCATGGCAATGTTCTGGACAAACGTGCGTCGCGAAGTGGGGTACGAGCGGTCCATGGTCTGTGTGGCCTTTGGGGGAAAGGGAGGGGGAATCCGATATGGTTCAATATAGCTCGTGTTTCCCCCCAGGATTGTGTTTTTTCAGAACCCAATCGATTTGGTCTGCATGGCTGAGCTGGTAGGGGTGAGAGGGCGTTTGCATTTGCGTAGTTCGCGTGCCCAAGCAGATTTGGGCATGGCACCCGGAGTTAGGATTCTGGCCTGGTAAGGAAGATACGTTGTGCGGGGTTCGTGGCTACTTGCCATTGCGATGCGCGCATGCAATGGCGGTGCCCTCACGCCCAAAATGAGTTGGGCGTGGCACCTGCGGTTGGCTTAAGATTTTTGCCAATGGTCAGGGAGGCCCGCGTTCTTTCAGGCGAGGCGCACTGGGGGCCCTGCTCATCTCTTCGTGGGCATGTGTTTCCTCTTCACACTGCGGCGGGCGCGGTGGTTGTTGCGCGGTCTCTTGCTTGCTATGTCCACGCGGATGTGGACATGGCACCTTGGCTGGGGTGTTCGTTTGGATCCGCTTCTTAAGCCGCTTGATCTCGGTCCCTTGTCGGTCGAGCACTTTCAGATGAAACGAAATCCACTTGAACGCTTGATCGAGCTGCCGGCCGGAGGGGACGGTCAGACCATCGATGAGCCGACCTTGGAACGTTTTACGCGGGGGCGTTTGTGGCCGCTTGGGACTCGGCGGTCGCGAGGCCTTTGGCTGGGGTCGTGGTGCATGATCGACAACAAAAACAGGAAAGACGTTGAAGGTAGGACCAGCAGGCGCGTCTTGCGGGGGGTCAGTGGGCGGCGGGGAGTGTTTGGTCGCATAGGAGAGCTGCCCGACCACGTCGGCTGGGATTTCCACCAACGTTCCGCAGGCCGTGCAGAGAAAGGTCTTCTCAGCGCGCACGATCACCGTCGGAACTTGTATTCCTGGGGATTCGTGCTGTGCGGGGTTGGTGGACATGGTTCGTACTCGAAGAAAACAGTTGCCAGGCGCGCGTTGGCGGAAACAGGCCAAAAGGTGAAAACGAAGAAACATCGCGAGAGTGCGGATACGTGTTGGGGAAGCGTCCCCAGGCAGAATCTATTTATAGCATGGAAAGTGTACTCATGTACAGTATCCGGTGATGGTTTTTTCCAGATTTATGCCTGCGTTCGCGAGGGAAGGAGAATTGGCCTAAGATGGTGCCCACATGATGCACTTTCAAAGGAAGCGAAATGACGAAGTCGGGCGAACTGGATCTCTCTTCAGGCCGAAGAATCTACCTGAAGCAGTTGGAGCAGTACCTGACGTACGAAGGGTTGCTGGAAGGACTGCCGACGGCGGAACGCAACCAGCAGAGACTGCAGTCGTTGGTCGCCGAGCATCAAGACAAGCCGTATGATGGCACACCGTACCTGATTCCTCCGGTGGAGACGCCCATCGATCATGGCCGTCCTTATCCGTTTGGCACGCCGTCGGCACTACCGTCAGTCACGTGTATCGGGCGGTTCACCTCGCTCGATCCGGCCAAGGACAAAAGTTACGACTATTCCGGGCTGGTAATTCTCTGGTATCAACAAGATTACGCGATGCCGATCGACCCAGCGGTGGTCGGGCAGATCCGCGGCGTTGACTGGGAGACACATGCGGCCGATTTATATTACTAAGACAGAAACGAAGCTGAGGCGCGATCCAGCCTCTCTTTCACACTCTTCATCTCCTCTACGTGAACACGATGTACCTCGTCCTGCTGTTGGCCGATGTTAAAGACGACATCAATCAGTACCTGGAAAACAACCCGCTGATCTTAGGGCTCGGGGCAATGGGGCTGGGGCTTTTGAT